>DATINV010000133.1:0-4248 GCA_035473775.1 Chthoniobacterales bacterium | reverse complement strand
CGAATGAATGAGAGCGCTGGGCCTTCGACATTAGTCATTCGTGCTTCGTCATTTCGCATTCTTTGCTAGAATGCGATCGTGCATTGGCTTGCGCGCCATCGTCTGATTTTGCTCGCGCTGATCGCGGGTTTTTGCACCGGTTTCGTTTTGCTGGCGCATTTTTTCCCAACTGCGCCCTTCTTGTCAGCGGTCTGGCGCGGGGAGCGAAGTTTTGCCGATTTGTTGCGGCGGGACGGACGCAAAACGGCCGAACATTCGGACTTTGTTTTTATCGGCGTTGATCAGCAGTCAATGCAATTGGATGCCGTCGGCCCGGAGGAAGCGGCGGGGAACCGTGCCCTCGAGCTCATGATGCAAAAGGCGTATCCGTGGTCGCGTGAAGTCTGGGCTTTGCTCTTGGACAAGCTTTTCCAGGCGGGAGCGCGTCTGGTGGTCTTCGACATTGTTTACAGCGCGCCGAACGATGGAGACGAGGCATTTCAGGCTGCTCTGGTCAAATATCGCGATCGCGTCGTTCTCGGATTTAACATCGATATCCGAGACGAGCTGCAACAGGTCGTGTTTCCAAATCCAAGTTTGATCCCTCCGCCTCAACAAAGCGACGATCGGGTTGGTTTTGTGAATTTCTGGCGAGATCTCGATGGACTTGTTCGACACGTTCAATTTCACAAGGGGCCGCCGGAGATTTCAGGCCAAGAAATTTTCGACTCACTCTGTGCGCGGACACTGAAGAAGCTCGGGCGTGCTGACGCGATCCCAGATGATTTAAATGTTCATGCGATTCGCTTCAGTCCGGCGGACGCGTATGCGCCGCGGCCGCTCTACGAAATTTTTTTGCCGGCGACATGGCGCGCGAATTACAAGGACGGCGCGTTTTTCAAAGATAAAATCGTCCTCGTCGGTGGGTCCGCCCAAATTCTGCACGATACCGCCCCTACTCCGGTCGATGAGAACATGTACGGCTCAGTGCTTCAATTGGATACGTTGGCCGCCGCGCTCGATGGCGAGTTTCTGCGGGAATTCAACACCCGGACAGATTTCTTTTTTGTTTTCGCAGCAGCGTTACTTGCTTGGGCGGTTGTGGCGTTCGTTAGGCGGCCAATCCTTTGCATTCTAATTCTAGTAATAGGCGCCGCCGCGTATCTGGTGACGGCCAGAGTTCTTTATGATCGCGCCGGTTTGCTGATCTTCGTGGTTCCACCGTTGAGCGTTTTCACCGCCAGCGGTGTTTTCGGTCTTGGGTTCGAATATTCGTTGGAACGACGGGAAAAAATGCGCACTCGTCGCACCCTCGAGCGTTATGTCTCTAAGAATTTGGTCAGAGAGATCCTCGACAATCCGGGCGGTTACTACACTTCGCTGCTCGGTGCCCGCAAACCGGTTACGGTATTGTTTTCGGATCTGGTGGGCTTCACCAGCTTGGCCGAGCAAGCCGATCCTACCGCGCTCGTGTCACAGTTGAATCGTTATCTGAGCGCGATGGTGCCGCTGGTTTTCGATAACGGCGGCACCCTCGACAAGTTCATCGGCGACGCGATCATGGCGGTTTGGGGAAACGTAAGCAGTCACGGCTCGACCGAAGATGCGAAGGCGGCAGTGCGCGCAGCGCTTGGGATGCGAAAGATGATGGCCAAATTAAACGAAGAATGGCGCCCGCAGGGGATTATTCCGTTGGCATTCGGGGTTGGAATTAATCACGGCGACGCAGTGGTCGGCAATATCGGGTCCTATGAGCCGCATGAACGGCTTGACCCAACCGTAATTGGCGATGCAGTGAATCTCGCGTCCCGTCTCGAAGCGCTGACTCGACAATATCGGGTCGACATTTTAGTGGGCGCGAGCGCGGCCGAACTGGTGCGTGACGAATTTCATTTGCGCTCAGCCGATTTGGTCCAAGTGAAGGGCAAAACCAAACCGGTCGAGGTCTTCACTTTGGTCGGCGCGCACAAAGACGATATCGATCCGGATTTGTTGAAGTGGCTGCAGTCCTACGAAGATGGGATCAGAAAATTCCGTGGCCGAAAATTTACGGAAGCGAAGATCTTGTTCTCGCAGTTCCTCGAATTCTATCCCGACGATTTTCTGGCCAAAATGTATCTCGACCGCGCGTTACGATACGAAAAAGCGCCCCCGGACGAATCCTGGAACGCGGTCGAAGTTTTCACGAAAAAATGAGAGGCCTCACACAACGGACACAACGAGAATATTGCTGAAGCAGTGCCCTTGGTTTCCTTAGTGTCCTTTGTGAGAGAACGTTCAGGGTAGCCAAACTCACATCGTCAGCGTAAAGAATCGGCGTGACCAAAACCGCGCCGCAAAGATTTCATTTCATCGGCATCAGCGGCACCGCGATGGGCGCGGTGGCGGTGGCTTTGCAGAAACGCGGATTCAAAGTCACCGGCTCGGACGAAAATATTTACCCGCCGATGTCCACCTTTCTCGAACAAAGCGGGATCAAGCTTCACCAGGGCTACACCAAGGAAAATATTCCGAGCGACGCGGACGTGGTCGTGATCGGCAACGCGATGAAGCGTGGTAATCCTGAAGTTGAAGCGGTGCTAAACCGAAAACTGTTTTATCTTTCGCTGCCAGAAGTTCTGAGAAATTATTTTCTGCGGGGCCGCCACAATCTTGTCGTCACGGGGACCCACGGAAAAACAACGACCAGTGCATTGCTGGCCTGGATTATGGAAAAAGGGGGCCGCAAACCAGGTTACGTGATCGGCGGCATCCCGAAAAATTTTGAGCAGGGCGCGCGTCTGAACGATTCCAAGTACTTCGTGATTGAAGGTGATGAATACGACACCGCCTTTTTCGATAAGCGTTCCAAATTCATTCATTACCTGCCCGAGCTTGTGATCGTGAACAACATCGAGTTCGATCACGCCGACATCTTCAACAATCTCGATGAGATCAAGCTCAGCTTTCGGCGCTTGCTCAACATCGTTCCGGAAAACGGGATGGTTTTGATCAATGGTGACGATCCCAATTGCGTCGAAGTCGCCAAAGATTGCCGGGCGCAATTGGTTGAAGTCGGTTTTTCGAAGAACTGCGCGCAGCGGATCCGCGACGTCGCATATTCCACGACCAAATCGCGTTTCAAACTAGGCGAAGACGTTTACGAAATCCCGTTGATCGGCGAATTCAATGTCCGCAACGCGGCGATGGCGGCGAGTGCGGCGCGATTTTACGATGTGCCCAAACCCAAGATCGACAGCGCGCTGAAGAGTTTTAAAGGAATCGCGCGCCGTCAGGAAGTGCGCGGCGAAGCGCGGGGCGTGAAAGTGATCGACGATTTCGGACATCATCCGACCGCGATTGCGCAAACGCTCGAGGCGTTGCGGCATCGTTTTCCGGGCCAGCGAACTTGGGCAATCTTTGAGCCGCGCTCGAACACCACGCGGCGCGCGATATTTCAAAACGCATTGCCGGAAGCGTTCAAGCTGGCGGACGGGGTGTTTATTTCCCAGGTCGCGCGACTGGACCAAATCCCCGAGAAAGAACGACTGCATCCGGAAGCGGTGGTGAAAGCAATTTCAAGCAATGGCCGGCCAGCCTTTTACGAAAAGAACGCGGACGCAATCGTGGATCGCATCGTGCCGATGTTGAAAGCGAAAGATATTGTGGCGGTTTTCAGTAACGGCGGCTTCGACAACATTCACGAGAAGCTGCTTAAGAAGCTCCGAGATATCTAAGGAAAACAACAAAGCAGGAAATTTCTGAGGTCCTGAAATTATTCCTGCATTCCTGTTTTCCGTAGAGATTCACTTTTCGGCGGCTGAGGTGTGGTCGTGAATGATTTTCCAGCCGTCGGGAAAGCGGCGGAAGATCAGACTAAACCGACCATGCGGTTCATCGGTGGCGCGTTTCAGCTTCCAACGGCCGAGCGCAACGGCTGAATCGTTGCCCAACGAAGTGATTTCGATTTCCGACAAGGTGAGCGTCCCCATTTTGGCGCGATCAGAATATTTTGCCTTGTAGCGATCGAGAACTTTTTGCCAGCCACGGGTCACTTCGTCGCCCGAAACAAAAACCGTTTTCTCGGACTGCCAATATCCGTTCATGAATCCTTCAATGTCGCCTTTGTTCCAGGCCTCCTGTTGCGCGTGAATCACGCTTTGAATTTCACCGACGGACTTTTCCGCGGCGGTTTGGGCCGATATCGATTCAACAATCGCGACGATGAAAACCGCAAGAAAGATAACCTTTGTCATGTCGGGCGCAGTCGGAATGACAAAAAATTTAGGG
>DATINV010000132.1:0-5113 GCA_035473775.1 Chthoniobacterales bacterium | reverse complement strand
CGTTGCCTTGGATGAAGGACTAAAGTGGGCGGACATGTCCATCGCCAATGAAGAGCGCTTCGATAATCTCAGTACGAAAGTGGATCTGCTTCGGGCGCAGCATAAGGATGATGACGCCAATAAGACCTGGACCAAGGCGATGGAAAAGGCGACCGCCGTGCAGCTCTACGCGTATGGTCGTCGTCAACAGAATGCCAAGAAGGCCGAGCAGGGTCTCGACATTATGAAGGAAGTCGCGAAACGTTCTTCGCAAGATATCTACGGTCATCTGGCGCAGGCGCGCGTTAAATCGGCGGCGGGAGATTTTCCGAGCGCGATCGATGAAATGAAAAAGGCGCAAGCTGCGGCAACCTCGGATGCGCAGAAGACCAGTTTGCAGCCATTAATCGACCGATTAACCGCGCACCAGGACATTAACAAGTAGTTGTTCCTCGGTCGTTGCAGACGAGGGGTGAAGGGATGCGATCACGAACGAAACGTTCGAATGTAATCCTTCCAACGCAGCGGACTGTTCAATGCTTTATCGCTGCGTGCGCGATTCTCATATGCGCAGTTGACGCCATGGCCGCGGCAGCGCCGCTCTTTCCCGATGCAATGAACGCGAGCGAAATTCAACTTCGGCTCCAGAAGCTGAATGTCCTCGGCCGCGTTTTGTATCTCGCTGCGCATCCAGATGATGAAAACACCACTTTGATTTCTCTTTGGTCTAACGGATCGCTTTATGACTCCGGTTATCTTTCGGTGACGCGCGGAGACGGCGGACAAAATCTTCTCGGCCCCGAGCTGCGGGAAAAACTCGGCGTTATCAGGACCCAGGAACTTCTGGCGGCGCGACGGGTCGATCACGGGCAGCAGTTCTTCACCCGCGCAGTGGACTTTGGATTCTCCAAGAATCCTGAAGAAACGCTGCGGTTTTGGGATCACGACAAAATTCTTTCAGATGTGGTCTGGGTGATTCGGCGCTTTCGACCGGACGTTGTCGTAACCCGTTTTAGTCCGGAAGACCGACTCACTCACGGTCATCATACGGCCTCGGCAATCCTGGCCACAGAAGCGTTCCCGATCGTGGGCGACTCGAAAAAGTTTCCGGATCAACTCGCGCTGGTTAAGCCATGGCAACCGAAGCGACTAGTTTGGAATACCTCCCCGTTTTTCTATTCGAATCGAAAAATTCCGTTCGACCCTACCGGACTGACGACTCTCGAGGCCGGCGGATACAACGCGCTTCTCGGTAAGGCCTACACCGAAATGGCGGCGGCCAGCGTGAGCATGCACAAAAGTCAGGGCGTTGGCAGCCCAGCCAGAAGGGGCGCCCGGACGGAGTACTTTAAATTACTTGCCGGCGAACCGATGAACGGCGGACTTTTTGATGGCGTCGATACGACCTGGAACCGGGTCGCGAATTCGGCAGCAGTCGCGAATAAAATCTCAAAGGTGATCGCAAATTTTCGCCCGAGTGATCCGTCGGCGTCTGTTCCGGGACTGCTCGAGGTTCGCGACGAGTTGGATCGACTCAAAGACGATGACTGGGTTCCGCAGAAGAAAGCGGAGGTGGATCAGATCATTGCTGCTTGTCTTGGACTGCACCTTGAAGCTTCCACGGAAACACCAATCGTAAGTCCGGGTCAGGAGTTGCCTGTAAAGATTGAGGCGATCAACCGATCAAACGTTCCGGTCGATTGGATTTCGTATCGCGTCGATTCGACTCAGGTTACGCCGGTGGGAGAATCGCTTCCTCTCGACAAGCTGATCACAAAGGAATTCAAAGCTCCGGTTCCGCCGAAAGAAAAATATTCACAGCCTTACTGGCTTCGGCGGCCCGCAACGGTGGGAACATTTACGGTCGAAGATCAGGATTTGATTGGGAGGCCGACCAATCCGCCACATTTTCCCGCGGAAATCAGTATCAAGGTTGCCGGTCGCGAAATCACTTACACACTGGATACGAAATATCGGCACGTCGAACCGATCGCCGGTGAAGTCCGGGATGACATCGTGATCGCGCCTCCAGTCTTTGCCAATTTTGTGGATTCGGTTTTGGTTTTTCCGAACCCGGGCGCAAAGAAAGTTCGGGTCCGAGTATTGGCAGCGGATGGTCCAATGAAAGGCGATGTTCATCTGTCCGCGCCAAATGGCTGGTCAGTTTCGCCAAGTTCATTTCCGGTCGATTTGAAAAACGCGAATGCGGAAAAGGATTTTGAGTTCTCAGTTAACCCGCCAACCAGCGCCGGTGAGGGAACTTTAAAAGCGGTGGTCACCAGCGCCGGCCAAGATTTTTCGTTCGCGCGCGAAAAGATCGCTTATCCGCACATTGGGACTCACATTTTGATGCCGTCGGCGGAAGCCAAACTCGTTAGAGCCGATATCCAGACAAACGGTCATCTGATCGGTTATATTCCCGGCGCCGGGGACGATATTCCGGCGGCGCTCCAACAAATCGGTTACACGGTGAAACAACTCGGTGAAGGAGATCTGACGCCGGAAAATCTGCGCCAATTCAGCGCGATTGTTCTTGGCGTTCGCATTTTCAATTCGCAGGATCGAATTGGGACCTGGCTCCCGGCGTTGGAGGATTACGCAAAAGGCGGCGGTGTGGTTGTTGTCCAGTACAATACAACCGCGGATCTTAAATCGAAAGATTTCGGACCTTATCCACTCCAGCTCTCGCGCGACCGCGTGACCGATGAGACCGCCGAGGTCAAAATGCTCGCGCCCGACCATCCGATCCTAAACACTCCGAACAAGATCACGGCGCACGATTTCGAAGGATGGGTCCAAGAGCGCGGTCTTTATTTCCCGGACAAGTGGGATCCAGCTTGGGTTCCTATTCTGTCGAGCCATGATCCGAACGAGAAACCACTCGATGGCGGGCTGTTGGTCTCAAAGGTTGATAAAGGATATTTTGTCTACACTGGGTACTCCTGGTTCCGGCAGCTTCCAGCGGGAGTTCCTGGAGCCTACCGGATCTTCGCCAACATGGTCTCGTTAGGCGGAAAATGAGCGAGCGCTTGGAAAAGGAATTGCGGGACGAGGAGCCACGCTGGTCCCGTATCTATGGATTCGTCCTTGGCTTTTTCGCGCTCGAAATTTTGCTCCTCTACCTTTTTACAGTCCGGTTTTCGTGAGCGGGATCGACTATCTCGTCCTCTTCGCCACGGTCCTGGCGATCCCACTCTACGGGCTTTGGCGAACCCGTGGCCGCGAGTCGTTAGGCCATTATCTCAAGGGTGACAAAACCATTCGCTGGGGGACTATCGGGCTCTCAGTTCTCGCGACCCAGGCCGGGCCGATCACATTTCTCTCGATGCCGGGGCAGGCTTACGAGAGCGGCATTGGTTTTATCCAAAACTATTTTGGTCAGCCGCTCGCTCTTCTTGTGGTCTGCGCTGTTTTCGTGCCGATTTATCAAAAGCTGAAAGTTTTCACTGCGTATCAGTACCTCGGCAAGCGATTCGATCGAAAAACGCAAATGCTGGGCGCGTTTCTCTTTTTAGTGCAGCGCGGTCTCGCCGCCGGAATTACGATTTACGCGCCGGCGATCATTCTTTCCGCGATTCTTGGATGGCAACTTAATCTGACGATCTGGCTGGCCGGCGGTTTCGTGATCATCTACACGGTTGCAGGCGGAACGACCATTGTGAGTCTGACTCAGCGCTATCAGATGATGGTCATTCTCGCTGGCATGGCGGTCGCCTTCGGTGTGGTGATTTACCGATTATGGCCAAGCATTTCCTTCCATCATGCGCTGGCCGTCGCGGGCCAGCTCGACAAATTGCAGGCGGTTGATTTCTCGGTGGATCCACACAAACGCTACACTTTCTGGTCGGGAGCGATCGGCGGATTCTTCCTCGCTCTTTCCTACTTCGGCGCCGACCAGTCGCAGGTGCAGCGGTACCTGGCGGGTGATTCTCTGCGTTCGAGCCGGATCGGACTGCTCTTTAATTCCGTCGTCAAGATCCCGATGCAGTTCTTCATTCTTCTACTCGGGGCGATGATTTTCATCTTTTATCAGTTTGAAAAGCCGCCCGTTTTTTTCAATCGCCCGGCTTACGAACGGGCTGTCGAGCACGGCGCCGGCCCGCAACTGAACGATTTGGCAACCAAGGCGGATCAACTCTTCGAACAGAAGCGCGACGCGTTGCGCGCCTACGCAGCAGACCCATCGCCCGAAAAAATGGAGCCAATTAAAGAACTGGATGGTCGCGCCCAGGCATTGCGAACAGAGACCAAGCAAGTTCTGAATCAGAACGGCGCCGATCCGAGAAGTAAGGAGTCCGACTACGTCTTCATTACTTTCATTTTGCAGGAGCTCCCGCGCGGTGTTGTCGGCTTGCTCGTGGCGGTAATTCTTTGCGCCACCATGTCTGCCACGGCCGCGGCCCTGAACGCGCTCGGCTCAACCAGCGTCGTCGACCTTTACCGGCCGTTGCGCAGTTCGATGGGCGACCATCATTACGTTGTCGCGGCCAAATTGTTCACGGCCGCATGGGGCCTGGTCGCTATCGGAGTCGCCTCATTTGCCAATTTGGTCGAGAACCTGATTGAAGCGGGCAATATCCTCGGGTCGGTGTTTTACGGGAGCATTCTTGGTCTGTTCCTGGTTGCGTTTTTCGTTAAGCGCGTTCGAGGCTCGGCCGTTTTCTTTGCCGCGTTAATCGCCCAGGCCACCGTGTTCGTTCTCTTCTTCACCACTGGCATTGGCTATTTGTGGTATAACGCGATTGGTTGCGGCGCCGTGATTATTCTGGCGCCCATCTTGCAGCGGCTATTGTTCCGCGCCGAGCCAAGGGAAGTCGCCTGAAATGCCTGACCCGATAATTTGTTTTGGCCAACAACCCTGCGGGATTTTCCCCAAACGATTTCTTTTTGCCAAGATTCGCACCGCCCGTCAGCTCCAACGGGAAATCGGCGGAGCGATCGTCTTTTTCTATCGCGACAGCGACCACGATCCACGCGAGACGACAACGGTACTGCACGATCACCACACAGGGCGGAAATTCTCGCTCAACTTCGTATACGAGAACCGCTTTGTTTACTTGATCGACCGTCTCTCCGGGGACGGCTTCTACGATTGCGCCACCAGGGTTCCCGTTTACGAATTCAACGAGCTGGC
>DATINV010000131.1:0-18229 GCA_035473775.1 Chthoniobacterales bacterium | reverse complement strand
CCAGATCAGAAGCTCCGGATGCACTTTCGGATTTCCGCGAAGCGTGTCGGCGATGATCACGAAAAGGAAGTAAGTGATCGCCACAATCAGGCCCATCGCGAAACCGACCGATGTCTCGCGACGGTGCGCGGTCACGCCGAGTGGCACGCCAATGATTGCGAATGCAACGCAAGCAAACGGAAATGAAAATCGTTTATTGATCTCGGTTCGGCTCTCGCTGCGTTCCCGCGTACTCTCGCTTTGCAGTTGGTCGAGCAATTGTTCGATTGACATCGCGGACCGACTGGGCCGCTTTTTCTCTTTCTCGTAAAGTTCGTCCAGACTGATTGGCAACGTGCCTTCGGTCATGCTGATACCGTCCTTGATTTTGCGCAGGTCGGTTGGGTCTTTTTCGTCGCGCTGCTGGTAACGCGCGTTGTAGAGATGCATCAGGATCCGTTTGTTTTCGAGATCGGCTTCGAGCATGCCGGTGCGGGCAAACGTTACCCGGATCGGCATCGATTTATTGTCGACCTCGAACACCGTGATGTTCTCGAGCTTGTTTCCTTCTTTCTTGCCGACGTAAATCTTGCGGCCCGGAAATTGATCGATCACCTGATCGCTCCCGAATAGCGCCATCGGATCCCGAGTGGCGAGATCAAAAATCGTGCTCCGGAGTTTCTGTTGGGTGGCCGGCGACACGTAAACCGTGAGCCAGAGACAGATCATGCAGGAAACACCGGAAATAACCGCGAGCGAAACCGCAACCCGTGGGACGCTGATGCCGTTTGCGCGGAGCGCAATCAGTTCGTTGTCGGCCGAGAGCCGTCCGAAGACGAGGAGGATTGCGGTGAGCAGCCCCCAAGGAATTGTGAAAATGAGCGAGAACGGAAAAACGTAGAGAATGAACGCGATCAGGTATTCGACGGGCACGTCGTGATTCACCAACAGTGGGAGCAGTTTCCGGAAAATGTTGCCGATCACGAGAACGAGACTGAGCACTGCGATTGCGAACAAGATGTTCACAATCAGCTCCCGGCTCACGAATCGGTCGATCAATTTCATTGCGGTAGGAAACGTAGCATAGAAATCCCATTTGGAGGGACGGCTTCCCACGCCGTTCGCGAATAATGGGACACGACGGAGCGTGTCCCTCCATATTGCGGGTGATTGAGGCCAATCGGCCCCTACCCAAACGCGAACATCTTGCTAACTTATTACCGATGGACAAGACGGACATTTACGACGTCGCAATCGTTGGAGGCGGACCGGCGGGAAGTACCGCTGCGACGCTGCTGGCCAAGGCCGGCCGGCGCGTGGTCGTCTTTGAGCGTGAAAAATTTCCGCGGTTTCACATCGGCGAATCCCTTTTGCCTTTTACCATGCAAACGTTCGATCGCCTAGGGGTGCGGGCAAAGCTCGATGCGAATTTCCTACCAAAGTATGGCGGTGAAATTGTGTCGGGGTGTGGAACCCGAGGCGTGAAGTTCTATTTCAAGGACGGTTTCCGCTCCCAGCGCGACCAGGCCTACCAAGTCACGCGCTCAGATTTCGACAAGTTGTTGCTCGACCACTCACGCGAGCACGGCGCCGAAATTCACGAACAAACCGAAGTCACTAAAGTCGATTTCGGCAATGATCGCGTGACGATTGACATCGAGGCTGCAAGCGGCGGGAAATCGCAAGTCGAAGCGCGTTACCTGCTCGACTGCTCGGGCCGCCAAACGCTGCTCGGTGGTTTGCTTAACGTGAAACACACTTACGAGCATCTCCAAAAGTTTTCCGTGTTCGCGCATTATGAAAATATCGATCGCCTTCCAGGCAAGGATGCGACCTTGATCAGGATGGTGCGCAGCCTCGATCGATGGTTTTGGCTTATCCCCCTGACTGAAACGCGAACCAGCGTTGGCGTCGTGATGGACACGGCGACGTTTCGGAAGGAGAAGCTTACGCCCGAAGCTGCAATTGAAAAATATATCGCCGAGCAACCGCTGATGGCTGAGCGAATGAAAAAGGCAACACGTGTGTCACCGGTTTACTCGGCCGGTGATTATTCGTATCGAAACCGGCTGCTCACGGGCGACCGTTGGTTAATGGTTGGCGACGCCGCCGGGTTTATCGATCCGGTTTTCAGCAGTGGGGTGTTTCTGGCAATCATGTCGGCCGAGAAAGCTGCCGACGCGTTGGATCAGGTTCTCACCGACGAATCGAAACGCACGCGCGCCTTCAGAAAATATTCGAAAACGGTCAATCGAGTGATGGACATTTATCTTACGTTCGTGAACGCGTGGTACGAGCGTAGCCGCGAGTTTCTGGAAGTTTTCCTCAATCCAACCGAGACCATGCAGATCGCCGCAGCGGTAAATGCCGTCCTCGCGGGCAACGCCGAGAAAAGTTTCGCGGTCAAATGGCGCATGTGGCTGTTTTACTTTTTCGTTTACGCGCAACGGTTTGTCGCGTTGTCGCCGAGACTTTCGCTCATGCCGAAGTCCGCGGCTGCCGACGCCTGAAGTCTTAACCAAGAATTCAGAGGATGACGGCTTAACCAGAATGACTGCGGCTCAATGTCAGTGAAACAATTCGTGTCGATTCGTGTCCATTCGTGGTTGAAAAGACGGGCGATTGAGGTCAAACGCCCTTACCTGTTCGCCGCCGCGCTTCTCCTGACAAGTTGCGCGACCACTTCGACCCATCAATTCGCAACGCCCGCGAACGACTGGCAGACGCGCAACGGCCAGCTTCTCTACCGGGCACCACAACGGACCGTGATTGGCGATGCGTTCGTGCGGTTTTCAAACGCCGGCGATTTTGAGCTGACCTTTTCCAAAGGTCCGGTGACGTTGTTTGTTCTTCGTCAGGACTCGACGTTCGCCGAAATTAGAGGTCCCCTCTCCGGCCGTGGCTGGTCCGGCCCGGTCGATCATGCGCCGCAACAATTACGCGGCTGGCTTGGGCTTCGGGACGAAATAATTCGCGCGAAAGATCGACATCAGGCGCGACACGTTTCGGGATCGGAGACTTTCGTGTTCAGGTTCTAATTGGTGGATCGAGCTCTCCGAGCTCGATCGAACGCGCTACGGAGAGCACGTTCCACCTGAAGCGCTCTGTCAATAAAAGCGCCGGCATTGTAATCAACACAGAGTTACAGAACACTAACGCGAATCAATGCGGATGAGTGATCTGATTGCGAGCATCATGGCAAACCGGCGACCGCTGGTTTGGCTCGGCGTCATTCTCATCGCAATCGCCTGTGTGGCGGTGTTGATCACGCGTATCGAAATCGATTCGGACGTGATCAACATGCTCCCGAAAGGATTTCGATCCGTCGAAGGATTAAAAATGTTCGACCGCGATTTCGAACAAACCCGCGAGTTAACCTTCGCGTTGCGTTGCCAACCACAGGACGTGGACAAACTCGAAGAATTTGCGCCAACTTTTGTCGACAATCTGCGCAAGCAGCCGTGGTGCGAGCGGGTCCTAGCCGGTTCGCCGATGGAAACACCGGATGGAATTCGCGATTTGCAAGCGATCGCAGTTCCTTTGCTTTTGAATCTCGAGCCGTCGTCGTTCGAGCAAACGATCTCGATCCTGCAGCCTCAAAAAATTCGCGAGCGATTGCATCGTCTGCGAATGGAAATTGAAGCCGGATCACCGCGACCGCAGTTTGAACTCGGGTTTGATCCGTTAGGCGTAATTGGCCCTGCTTTGAAACCGTTCGCTGAAGCAAACGCGATCGAGGAGGAGCAACCGCTCACCTCGCCCGATCGGACAATGCGAATTTTTCTCGTTGTTACGAACCAGCCGTCACTGAGTGCATTCGAATGTCAGCGGCTGATGCGAGAAGTGAACGCGTTTCGCGGGCGGGCCCGCGACGGCTGGGATGGCGGCCCGTTGGACGTCCTGGTGACCGGCCGTTCCGCTTACGTCTCGGAAATCTCCTTGAGCATGCGTTACGACATTGTCGCAACTCTTGGCAGTTCCGTTCTGCTCGTCGGTCTCGTTTTCTTTATCGGTTTTCGGCGTTGGATCCCGCTTTTCGGAATGGGGTTCGCCCTTCTGCTTTCCTGTTTGGTTGCGCTGGCAGTCTGCCTGACCGTGTTCGGCAGACTGAGCATGCTCGCGGTCGGGTTCTGCGCGATCCTGGTTGGGCTCGGTGTCGATTTCGCGATCCTGATTTTCGGCCGTTATCAACAAGCGCGGATCGATGGTGAAGAATATCAGCAGGCGATTGCGACTTCGGTGGCCAAACTCGGACGCGCCGTTTTCTTTGGCGCGCTTACTACTGCCGTCGGGTTTCTCGCGCTCGTCTTGAGCGGATCAATGGGATTTTCTCAGCTCGGCGTTCTGATCGCGATCGGCATTTTCTTTGCCGGTCTCTTCATGTGTACAATCCTGTTTCTGTTCATCAAGCCGGACCAACCACCACAAAAGCACGACTGGGTTTTCGGAATCGTCAAAAAATATGTCTGCTGGAGCGTTAAGCGTCCTGCGCCAGTGCTTATTTTTTCCCTGGTACTCTTCCTTGGCCTCAGCGTGTTCGGTTTCTCACCTGTTCCACCCCTGCGTTTCGAGGCGAGCGTTCGTTCGCTTGAGCCAAGGAACAGCCGTGCCAGTCAGGCGTTGCAGGCAATCATGGAAAAAATGCCGACCCGGTGGGAACCGGTGCTGGCGATCGTCCGGGCGCATGACGCCCAGGAGCTGCACGATGACTGGCAAAAGATATCAGCGCACTGGTCGGAGCTTCTAAAGGCAGGGAAATTGAAAGGTTTCTCTACGCCAGCGGCTCTTTGCCTTTCTCCGGATTGGATGGAAAAAAATCGGAAAAGCCTTGGTCAAGTGGATTTTCAGTTAACGCGAGAAACTCTAGGGCAGACTCTCGATGCCGAAGGGTTCAGTCGCGACTCGTTCTCCACCGCTTTCAAGCTGCTCGACGATTTGCAAACAGCGTCTAATCCCAACGCGCCCCTTCCGAGCTGGCGAAAACAGCTCCCCAAAGGCGCCGGTTGGTGGTTCCTGGTCGATCGTTATTTCGCCAAAGATCCCCTGCTGACGACCGGTTTCGCCACGCCGCCGAAACCCGTGACTATGCACGAGCAGTCGGAACAACTCGGCCGTGAACTGCCGGTCGGCGGCGTGCCGATGATTCTTTCCGGTTGGAGTTACGCTCTGGCGGAGATGCAGCCCTGGTCTCATCATCAGTTGCTGATCATCAGTGCATTGATGGCGATTTTCGATGTTTCGCTGCTGGCGATTCTTTACCGCGATTTTCGGCTTTGGTTGATCCAAGTGATTACGCTGGCATTTGGGATCGGAGCGATGATTGCGACGATGAAGGCCTTAAATCTTCACCTGAATCTTCTCAACGTGCTTTCGTTCCGATTGGTCCTGGCCATTGGAGTCGACTACGGCATTTACGTCGTGCTGGTCTGGCAGAAAACGCGAGAGCTAGAACACGACGTCGCAGGCGTGATCAAGCCGGTCATTCTCGCCGGCCTGACTGCGGTGAGCGGCTTCGGCTCGTTAGGCTGGGCCCACAATCCCTCTCTCAGCGGACTCGGCGTAGCTTGCGCGATCGGAATTTTCTGGAGTCTGGTCGCGACAATATTCTTTACTTTGCCGGCAATGGCCGTCGCGAAACCAAAAATTTGGAACGAAGCTAACCCGCCGCCGACGATATAGAATCGAACTCATCTTATGCGATTCGCCCTCCTCGTTTGGTTATTGTTTACAGCGTCGCTGATTCAAGCGCAGTCGCTCAGTCAGGCCGACGTCAAAAATCTTTTTGGCCGAATTCGCGAGCGGCGAGCATCCGCGCCGGATGTGCGCGCCGATTTTCAGGAACAGAGAACGATCCACCTTTTAAATAAGCCGATCGTGAGCTCGGGCAAACTCTGGTTCCACCCGCCAAACAAGTTTCGGCGCGAAGTTGGTGGCAATTCTCCGAGCGTCACCGTCAGCAACGGCCACGATCTCTGGATTTATTATCCAAATTTCAAGTCGGTCGAGGATTACTCGTTAGGCAAGCGGTCGCCGGTTGACGCGATCATCGCGGCAATCAACACCGCGCTAAACCTGGAGGATGTCGAAAGCACCTTCCAAATTAGCGGAACGAAGGTAGGAAATGCTTACGAGCTTCGGCTCCTGCCGCGTTCTCCCTCGATGAAACGAATGTTTCAACGGTTCGACCTGAAATTGAACAGCGACTTCGTCGTGGAAAGGACTGACATGGTCCAACCGGGTGGCGATCAGATCGTCACGACTTATTCCGATCAAACCCGCGCGCCGATTCCCGAATCAACGTTTGAATTCACGCCGCCCGCAGGGACGCAAGTTACTTCGCCCCTCGGTCGCTAATTAAGGCAGACCTGTTCCGGACTGGGATTGCACCAGCGAAATATCGGAGCTGTTGATCGCGCCGTTTACCGTTACGTCTTCTTTGAAGTTATCAATCGTGACCGCCTGACCCGATTGCGACTGAACTTGCGAGATATCGCTCGAGTTGACCAATTTATTTCCGGTTGTGTCGCCAACCAACACGCCCATTGTCACCGCAACGCTGCCAGAGTGGTTTGCGCTGTCGATGGCGTTACTCAGCGTCACCGTGACATACTGTCCACTCGTTATCCCAGTCAGGTTAACCACGAACTGATGGTGATCGCCCGGATCAACTCCGCTGCTACTGACGGTTCCGGCCGAGGTGCTGACGGTGCCGACGCTGCTCAACGTATCCGGAAAAACGAGAATGACCTGATAATCGTGGTTCGATCCCCCAGCGCGAGGTTCAATCGCGGGCGCCCCGCTGAGCGTCAAATTCAAATCGAAGGTGCCCGCGTTGCCATGGACCTTGCGCGAAACGGCGCCGCTAAGTTGAATCGCATTTGTCTCGACCGAGATGACGACTTGCGAAGCGTCGCTGACTTGGCCGGCAGAATCGGTTACGGTCAAGCGGGCGGCATAATCGCCAGCTTTATTGTAAACGTGCGAGAACGCTGGTGACGCCTGTGTCACAGGCGCACTTCCGTCGCCGAAGTCGAGGGTGTAAGAGACAATTGTCGTGCACGGATTCGCATCGCTAGAGGCTGCTCCGCTGAAATTGACCGTCCCGCCGGGCATGATCGACATTGGGTTCGCGGTCAAAACGGCGTCTGGCAGCACATCGAGACAGGCAAGATTCCCCTTTGTGGTGTAGGTGCCGTCGCCAGTCGTTGACGCTTTGTTAACCTTCACGCCAGTAATGACTCCGCCGGCCCGCTGAAATGTTTTGCCCTGAAGGTTCGTGATTTGCAGCCCCGGCTTCCATTGATTCGCATTCACGGTCATGTCGACGCCACCCGTTGCTGCACAGGTCCCGAACGTTGGACTGTTTCCAAAGTTGACGTTCATCGTAATCGTTCCGTCGGGGGCAACTGTGCCACTCGCCGGATTCAACGGATCACCGGGCGCGTAAAGCGCGCTGCAATCCGAGCCAGTCGCGGGATCGATCCAACCGGCGAGAAACGTGCCCGACGGTACGGTGGTGTTGTCGTATTCGATAAACAGCGTTTGCGGTTGTCCGGTTGAGTTCGCGCTGCCGGGAATCTTGAAGTAAACCTCGTAAGTGGAAACCGGGGGCACAACTGCCGTGCCGGTGTTGGTCGGATCCATCGTGTTCACTTTCATGACTGCGGTGAGATTTCTCGCCGAGCAATTCGTAAACGGCTCGCCCAAACTGACGCGCTGGATCGAGAACTGACCGGTCGGGTCGTTTGCCGCCGCGGCTGTATCTTGCACCTTCAGGTACGGAATCTGGCACGCGTTCGCGCCAGGCTGTTCGCCATTCACGTTCAATTCATGGCAATAGGCGCTTTCGCCAATCCCGTTCACAGCCATGATTTTGTAATACCAGTTAGTGCTGTTCGATGCGGTTTGATCCAGGTACTTCAAGCTCAGCTCGCCGCTGACGTGGGCGAGGAATGATTCGCCGCCACTGGTAGTGCCCCGATAAATATTGTAACCGGTGATGGGCGAGCCCCCGTTGTCCGGCTTCAACCATGTCACAAGCACGCTATTCGCGTCCTGGCGAACAACGGAGAGAAATTGCGGCGCAGCCGGCGGCGCAGGTTCGATCGGATCGAAGGCGGAGAACAAACGGCGTCCCCCCGCTTGACGCGCGATTGTGCCATGGCCATCGGACGATTGAGCGACGTTCTGGGTGTTTGCACAATTGACGCAGCCGTCCGTGTAACCAACCAGGACGCGTCCTTCGCTATCGACATCGATTCCATTAAAATCCAAAAGATTGCGGGCGCCGTTACAGCCGATGCCTAACAAACAAACCTCGCCGATTTGGACTGGATCATCGGGCGTGGCGTCGAGCAGGATCCAGTGTTTACCACCGTCGTAAGTCGTGGCGATGTAGAGGTGCCAAACTTTCTTCGGTTGATAAGTCGGATCGGTTCCCAGAAAAGCGTAAGCTGCGCGGTTGTCGTCACCCGCGACCACAATCGGAAAGACTGAATTGTTACTGCCAATAATCGAGCTGATGTCGGTGTCGTCCTGCCAGTTCAAGCCTTCATCGGGCGAATGAGCGATGTGGGCGTGTCCATCGCCACTCGTCCATCCGAAATAAATGGTGTTCGGGACCTGATTGGCCGGTTTTCCAATATTGTTTTGGCCGATGCCAATCGCCGGATCCTGACTTCCTGTGCTGCCGGGAACATTCCTTTCTTCCCAGGTAATTCCGTTGTTGGTTGACATTGCGACGCCGTTCGCGCCGACAGGATTGCCTTCCCCACAGGAAGAATTCGGAACGTAAACCGTCCCTTGCGGTGAAACTTTCACGTGGCCGTGGATACCGCCGCCACAAACGGTTGGATCGAAAATCGGAACGCCCGGCCCGTAAGTTACGCCGCCATCATCGCTGCGGGAACATTCCGCATTCTGCACTCCGTTTTGCGAGCAATAATAAATTGCGTTCGGATAGGCCGGGGCCGGCGGTGTTGGAATAGGTGCATGGAAAGGTCCGCCGCCAAGGGTTTCATGATCTGGCCCCGCTGGGTAATTTCCAGCGGCAATCGGCGTCCACGAAGCGCCATCATCATCTGAAAATGCGCACGTACTTGTTCCCGCCGCTAGATCGAGTCCGAAAATTCGCCCCGGCGTGTGCGGCGGAGGATTGCCAACTCCGACGATTGACGGAGGGGAAGCAAAGTGATCCACGAATCCGATCGGATCGAGACCGGTGATGATCGGCGCGGCGGTATCGGTCCAGGTGTTGATCGCGGGCGATGAGCAATCATCGAAATCATTGCGCCATTGAATCGTGTCGCCGGTAAAAAATGCGACGCCGCCGGTATTCTTGCGGGTCTGTCCCTGGACGACTCTGAGACTGGGATCGTTCGGATTCCAATCCACGCCCATTGACGGTTCGTTGTCGCCATTCGCCAAATTACTGGGCGCCGGATAGTTGATGTAACGCGGAGGCGCGCCCAGACCTTGTTGGGCCGCGGGAAATTTGTCCGTCAAGCTGACCGAGCCCGTCAACGGGGCGGTTCCTACCGAAGCGGCTACCACTAAATGATAAACCGTTCCGTTCGGCGGAATCGGCAAAATAATTACCGACGGGTCGACCGTAGAATTATTGTTTGCGACCAGATTGTGGCTCGCATCTTCAACGAAAATATCTTGATCGACATTGGCCGGAGTCCATACCACCGACCACGTAAGATTTTTCGTTGCTGCAAGACTGGATGCGTTCACCGTGACAGTAAAATCGCTGCAGGAGTTCGGCGCCGTGCAATCCGGGACGCCCAGAACGCCCGTCGGATTGGGAACAGTCGGGCCGTCCGTGTAGGTCAATGATTGGTTTGTCGTATCGATAGTTCCGCTCGGCGGCGTCGCGGCCAGAATGCCGCTAGGCGCTTCCCGGTTAACGTCGGAGGCCTTGGCGGAAGCAAGGTTGCTCCTCGACCGCGCTTTAGTTTTCGCAATTGCTTCCGAAAGCAGAAAACAGCTGCCGATAAAAAGCAGTAAGACCGTGACGGTTCGCCAAATCGATGTCGATTTCATATGATACCAATTCTAAATCGGGTTCCGGCACAAAGTGGTTGTGTCGCCCGACAAGAAATTGGGGCCGCGACTCACATGCTGGTTGCCGCCGGCCGGGACCGAGACGACCAACCCGTTAGAGCGCTAACGCTTTTTTGTGGTCGTTGGCCCAGAGGACTTGATTCGCTCGTAACGAATTGTGGTGGCTTGCGTTGACATGTCCTCTCTCACCCAGGTTAGATGCGCAACATCATTCGCGTCGATGAGCGATGAGATAAAATCGCCGGCGAAGCGATTGTCACCGCTGCAACCCGCCGCCACACAAAGCACGCCGGTGTGAATCGAAGATTCGACTTTGGTTACCGTCCAGGTTGGCGTGGGACTGTCGGCGTTGAAGGACTCGGCCCACATTGTTGACCAAGTCGAGTTGGTGAGTGACCCGGGATCTCCGTTGTCCGGCGTATAATAATAAATAACCCCGACATGGCCTGGTGCGCCGGCTGCGACCCAGGTGAAAGTCGCGGTCCCGTTCGTTGTCCCGGGAATCGGCGCGAGTTTGCTCCAAGTCACGCCATCATTGGTCGATCGCGCGAGCACCACTTGTTTTCCGCCGGCGGAATTTAATTCCTCCGATGCAACCCAAAGTTGTCCATCGCGGCCGTAGGCTGCGCTCGGCAAGGCCAGCGGCAGCGGCAAACCAGTCGAGCGAATGTCGGAAATAATCGAACCCGTGGTGTTCGGATGATAAACGTAAACTTTTAGCTCTGGCACTTCCTGGGGAAGGGTTCCGTTAATCTTGATGATCTGAAGAACGTCGCTATTGCCGGGCCTTTGCAAGAGCGGACCCGATTGAGGTTCGAGCAGGCCCGAGCCTAATGCCGTCGGCGTCCAGGTTGATCCGCGATCGGTGCTATGCAAAAAGCTCGTTTCATAAAGACCTTCGTTTGTGACTTCGTAATCGTCCGTCAACGTCGGCGCGAGCGTCCACATCCGGTCCGTTCCGCCCGGGACCACTGCCGGATTACAGTTCCAGGTAATTCCACGATCGTCACTGGTGCAGACCGCGGTTGTTCCGGCGTACGGATAATCAAAGGTAAAATAAAGCCGATTACCCGGATCCACGGAGATCGAGCTGTCGGAGTTCAGATTGATGCTCGAGGCGTAAATCGGACCGAGCAGCTCCGTCCAGGTCGTTCCTGAATCCGTCGAACTGTAAATGTGTTGCAGTGCGCTGATGTAAAGAGTTCCGTCCGGCGCGGCGGCAATGATCGGCTCGTTGCCGTCAACGCCAACGGTTACCGGTGCCGGGGCAGGAGTTGGTGTGGGTTTTGGATTTCTGCCGGCAAACGCAGAAATCGCGAATGCGATCGATACAGAAATTATCAGTGTTGTCTTCATGACATTATTCTGAATCGAGTCTGAACAGGAATTGGCCGTGCCTTTGGCCGAGAAAATCAGAGTGCGGGGCGGCTGACATTTTACTCGACTCCCCCGCCCAACCCGTTGTAACGCTCGATTGTCGTTCCCCCAATGAACGCGAAGTTCCTCGCTCTGTTTTTATTTCTTTGCGCTCCTCGACTTGCTTCGGCCCTGCCCGTCGCGATTTCGCACATTCCGCGCCTGCCGGTGGCTTCGACAGGAATTCGGTCAATTGGTTACAGCAAACGACTTCATATTTTAGAAATCGAGTTCAGGAACGGCGCCGTTTATCGCTACTTAGAAGTAACACGATCCGTTTATCAGGCGTTAATGACCGCGGATTCCAAAGCGCGTTACTACGATAAGAATGTCAAAGGCCGTTATTCGTCAGTGAAAATGCGGCCGCGGACGAAGCGGTGAAAGCCTGGCATCGGTGGTCTTGGGCCGAGCTGCGGCATCGACTTGTCCTCACCGCGGAGGAAAAACGCGTTATCAGCTTTGTGATTGCCGCATTCCTGCTCGGCGTCGGAACAAAGTGTTATCGCGATGCTCGGCCACAAACCCCAATTAAGATCGAGAAGAAGCGCGCGATTTTGCGCCACGCCCGCGACGCGGCTTCCCAGCAACACGACTAGTTGGCAGTTTTCGCGAATTCGCCTTTTCCCATTCCTGAATCGGACCCGGTACAATCCGAAACAAGGGATGAGCCCGCGGAATGTTAATCTTGCAGCAGAGACGATAGTTCTTTGGTGAGCGACGCCGCAATTTTCGCTTCAGGTGCGACCATTCAAAGAGTAATTGGCCTCGCGTTTCGCGCAGTTTGCCGCTCAATACGCAAACGGAGACTTTTGTTCGATCGAATTTGTAGCCGCGCCGGTCCGCCTCATTGACCAGTCCCATTAAATAACCGGCGATACTCTCAACCGCCGACGGCCCAATCCGAAATCGTTGGAGCTGCGGATGGCGAGTGTAGCCATGAGTTTGCCCGAGCAGAACTTTTTGCGCCAGCAAGCCTTCCCGCCAGGCGGCAAGCAATCCTTTGGTGTCGAGATATTGTGGGTGAATTGTCCAAAGCCGCATGGGTAACGGTCACAGATATTTTTCCGGCAACGGATATTGCGCACTTTCGTGCTGCCAGTAGACCGACAAAATCCACCAGCGCTCACCGTCGTTGAAAAGCTGGAAACTGTTAACGCCGCGCATAAATGGTTTCGAATCGCTCGGATCGTGGCGCGAGTCGTAGGTGCTCCAGACGTCGGCAATCCGGCCAAATTGTTCCGTCCGTCGCGCGACCTCTGTTTCGTAAAAACCTTCTTTCTCAAAAATTGGTTCCACCCGAGCGATGTAGCCTTCGACGTCTAGAACCAGCGGCGCAAGATCGACATCGTTCCTTCCGGGAACGGTGGCCGTCGGAATCAAACGGGCGCCTGGATAAAACAACGAACGTTCCCGCGCCCAATCGCGTTTCTTACCGGCGGGTCCGGAGATTACGTCGTAAGCGGCAGCGATGATCGCGTCGATCGATTCAACATCAGCGGGATTAACAGTCATTTGTTATGTTAGCAGCGAAATTTCGGGAATCGAGCCGGTCCGTTGCGAATTAACAGGCCCAAGTCTTGCGCAATAAAACCGGCTGATATGAAGATACCGATGCTGACCCTGACGATCCTGGGCCTTCGCGAGTCTACTTTACGCGGGTCCTGAGCCGCTTCCTTCCGGCAAAGAAATGAAGCAGATCGCTCCGGCGCCAGCGCCGGAATGTCCTAGTTGGACCGGTTTTTACATTGGTGGTTTTGGCGGATACAAGTTCGCGGCCACGGATATCGAGCTCGATCTCGGGGGATCTGATTGTGTCGCGGTCACTCTGATCTCGACATTGCGTATTGCCTGCTCGGCGCTTCTCGGATTACCTCGAACACTTTCATCGCGGCGTTGTGACCGGGTATGCCGCTGACTGCGCCGCCGCGCAGCGCGCTCGATCCGCAAAGGAAAACGTTTTCCCATTCGGTTTCGACTCCCCAGGTCCCGACTTGTTCTTTCTTGCTCGCAAACGGCCAGGTCGGCGCGTCTTGAAAAATATTCCCGTGATACATGCCTAACGATTCTTCGATGTCGACCGGGCTTTTACTCTCGATGCAAGGGCTTCCATCGCGCGCAGTCGCGAGACAATCCTCCAGTGGCTCGGCCAGCCATTGGTTCATGCTCGTTAGGAATCTTTGCTCAGCTTTATTGCGAGTGGCGTCGTTGCTCTTCGAGAACAACGAATACGGTGTGTCGAGACCGAACAGGGTAATGGTGTGAAATCGTTTCGCCCTCAGCTCGGGCCCGAGAATGCTGTCGTCAGTCAAAGTGTGACAGTACACTTCGCACGGCGTTTTGTCCGGCAACTGGCCCCTGGCCGCCTGCTCATAGCTGGCGTTCATCTGCTCGTAACCCTCATCGCTGTGAAAGGTTCCGGACCAGGCCTCCGCGGATTTGTATTTCGTCGTCTTCAATTTCGGCAGCCGGCGCAATAGCATGTTGATTTTGAAAACGCTCCCCTCGTCCACCGTTTCCGGGCGGTATTTCTTCCCAGAATATTTTGCCAACACGTTGCGGCCGAAGTTTGCCAACAAAAATCTCGAGCCAACTGTTTGCCGTTTTCCGTCGATCTCAAATTCTATAATGCGCTTCGCCAGATCGATTTCGCGCAAATCGACGTTGGTTAGAAATTCCGCGCCCGCGATTCGCGCTGTTTGCTCCAGTTCGTGTGCCACCGCTCCCATTCCCCCGACCGGCACCTTCCACTCGCCGGTCTTATTTCCGATCAGGTGATAAAGAAAACAACGATTTTGCAGTAGGGACGGATCGTGCGCATGAGTGAACACTCCGATCTTGCCATCAGTTAGGACGAGGCCGCGGACCAGATCGCTCTTGAGAAAACGCTCAATCGCGCGACCGAGCGGTTCTTCGGCCAGGCTTCGCCACGCTTCGCGGGAAACAGCATCAACATCGAAGCGACGCGCGATTTCCGTTTTCGACACGAGCGGCTCAAGCATTGCATCCCAGGTGTGCTCGGCGAAAACACGGGCGAGGCTATAAAACCTCTTCATCCGGTCGAACTCCGCCTCGCCACCGGTGAGATTGGCCATCGAGCGCCGGGTTAAGCTTTCGTCGACGTTGCTGATCAAAAGGCCATCCTGGCGGCCGCTCTTAATATAAGGGGTAAACGAGCCGGTGGCCCTTCGCCGCAGCTCCAGCTTTAATCCCAGATCGCGAATGATTTTCTCCGGGAACAGACTGACCAGGTAGGAATACCGGGAGAGCCGCGCGTCAAAGTCGGGAAAAACCTTTTGCGATGTGGTCGCGCCGCCGATGTAATCGTTTTTCTCTAGCAGGAGAACGCTGAGTCCGGCGCGCCCGAGATAACTCGCCGCCACCAAACCGTTGTGACCGGCTCCTAGAATAACAACGTCATACTTACTCTTGATCTTGCTCTTACTCATTCTCGTCTGCTCAGCTGGTTGACGGTATTTGCCTTCCCAACAAACAGCAAACTTCATAAATCAAACGTAAGCTGTGGACCCGTTTAGTTACCTTTCGGTGTTAATTTCGATCGTGCTCGCGTTGGGAATGACGCGAGTTCTGGCGGGTGTTGGCGAAATGCTTCAGGCGCGCTCGCGCCCCCGCCTCTATTGGGTTCACGGACTCTGGATCGCAAATCTGTTTCTTTATCTCGTGATTGCTTGGTGGGTTTTTTATCGCTGGCGGAGCCAGCCGCAATGGACGTTTTTCCTGTTCATCTTCGTTCTAATTTCGCCGACGCTATTATATCTCGCGTCGACGTTGCTCTTCCCGCGCGAAGTCGATCTCGATGAAAGAGTCGATTATAAAGCGCACTACTACGCGAATCATCGCGCCTTCTTCATAATCCTTGCGATATTCGGGCCGATAGATGTGGTCGACACCCTCCTAAAAGGAATTCCGCACTTCCTTGAACAAGGCCCGCAATACATAGTTCAGATCGTGCTCTATCTCTGCGGCCTAACGATTGCCGCGATTACCCGCAACGAGCGTTATCATCAGTTTTACTCGATTTTTTTTCTCGCCCAAACCATCGTCAGCAGTTTCGCCATTTTTCACACGCTGGTCTGATCTGATTTGTGAGCGCACGCCCTGAGACACTAACGCGTTGCGTGATTGTCGGCGGAGGGCCGGCGGGAATGATGGGTGGCTATCTCATGGCCCGCGCCGGCGTGAGTGTCACCGTGCTCGAAAAGCACGCCGATTTCTTTCGCGATTTTCGCGGTGACACCATCCATCCGTCGACGCTCGAATTGATGTACGAACTCGGATTGCTCGACGAATTTTTGAAGCTGCCGCACCAAGAATTGCGCCAAGTTCGCGGGATCTTCAATGGTCACCCGGTGCCGATGGCTGATTTTTCGAAGCTGCCAACGCACTGCAAGTTCATCGCCTTTATGCCGCAGTGGGATTTTCTGAATTTTCTGGCGGAACACGGGAAGCAGTTCCCCACTTTCACGCTTCGCATGCAACACGAGGCTGTTGATCTCCTGTTTGAAAACGATCGGGTAGTCGGGGTGCGAGCAAAGACGCCGAACGGCGAACGCGAGTTTCGCGCCGATCTGGTGATCGGCGCCGATGGCCGGCACGCGATCACCCACGAGAAGGCCAAACTCGAAGTCATGGAGTTTGGCGCGCCGATTGACGTGCTTTGGATGCGGCTTTCCAAACGCGCAGACGATCCGCCGCAAACCCTCGGATTTTTTCAGCACGGCAAGTTGCTGGTGTTGCTCGATCGCGGGGACTATTTCCAAGTCGGCTTCGTGATTCCCAAAGGCGGTTTCGAGGAAATCAAGCAGCGCGGCCTCCCGGCGCTGCACGGCGAAATCGTCGCGATCGCCCAATTTTTAAGCAATCGAATCACTGAGCTAGATGATTGGTCAAAGATCAGGTTGCTCACCGTGCAGATTAATCGCTTGAAAAAATGGTGCCGCCAAGGCCTGCTCTGCATTGGCGACAACGCGCACGCGATGTCGCCGGCCGGCGGGGTCGGGATCAACCTCGCGCTTCAAGATGCGGTTGCGACCGCCAATCTGCTCGCGGCGAAATTGCGGACGCGCCCAGTCTCAGTTGCTGAACTGGAAGAAGTGCAGAAGCGACGGGAATGGCCCACCCGGGTGATTCAAAGGATGCAGGTATTTATCCATAACAACGTTGTCACCGGGCGTTCCTCCGGAAGCGACGACAAGTTGCCGCTTTTTGCCCGGCTATTTCTCTGGTTTCCGTTTCTGCGCACGCTGCCGGCGCGCATGATCGGACTTGGTCCGCGACCCGAACATATTCAATCGCCCAAAAGTTGAAGGTTGAAGGCTTAAGGTTGAAGGAGTTAAAAGAGCGGAATGTTCTCCTTCAACTTTGAAAAACTAGACGTTTGGCGGGAAGCAATTGAGTTCGCTAACCTGATTTATAAACTAACCAGCAAATTTCCGGAGCACGAACGCTTCGGTTTAACCAACCAGATGCGAAGAGCAGCGGTTTCAGTGTCTTCAAATCTGGTAGAGGGCAGCTCGCGTATGTCGCGCGCTGATTTTGGTCGCTTCGTGGAAATCGCCACCGGCTCGCTCTTCGAGGTCGTTTCACAAGCAAACATCTCGTTGAATCAGCGTTTCCTGACTCGACCAGAGTACGAACGCATCATCAATTCAGCGGAGAAACAATGTCGCATGCTGAGTGGCCTACGCCGCTCAATTGATCAGGCGTAGCCAGGCTCTCTTGCCATTCAACCTTCAACCTTCAACCATTCAGAATCGTGAGCGTGGCTTTCGTGCCACGTTTCGGAAGTTTGTAACCAACGCCGCTGCTTGGGACCATGATCACGGTTTCCTTTCGTTCTTTCACATGATCGGCAATGGAATGAAGCGTAACCGTCGCCGAATTGCTTCCGGCGGCGATTGTCACCTGCCCCGGCGTTCCGTTTAGTGTGTAATCAGTGCCGTTGAGCGCGGTTCCGCGCATCGAGTAATTCAGCGTAACTGTTTGTCCGACGATCACAGAACTCGAAAAGGTGAACGTCGCGTCATTTCCTTCGACGACGCTGCCCGGTGAAACCACCACGGTGATCGTTGGAGTCGAACTTGGTGTTGCGGTTGGCGTTGGAGTCGGAGTCGGTGATGGACTCGCCGGCGGTGTTGCCGTTGCCGTTGGAGTCGGCGTTGGAGATGGCGGCGGAGTGATTGTTGCGGTTGGTGTGGGCGTTGGAGTGACGGTTGGAATGGGTGTTGGCGTCGGCGTAGGACTCGGTGAACCGTTTTGCACGTACACAATCACCGCGTCGTAAGCCACCGCATGAACGCCGTCGTCGGCGCTCAATTCGAACGTGTACGCACCCGACTGGGTGAAACTCGCATTCGTCGTGGCCGTATTGGGACTGGCGATGTTCGCCGCCGCCGGTCCCGAATAAAGCTTCCACAAAATCGTCGCGCTACCAGTTGGAACGACCACAGTTCCGGACAGCGTCGCGTTCAAAGTCCCGATGGTTTGGTCTGCACCTGCGTTGACAGTCGGGGCGCCGGGTGAGCGCGGTCCTTCGGTCGGTCCGGTGGATTGGATCACTTCGAAGTTGCTGACGTCGATCGTGGACAGATTATCAAACGCATTCGAGGAGAAGCGATTGTCCGGACAAACCGAAATCGAAAAGAAGCCGCCACTGTTGTCAGCCACAATGGCGCCGTACTTTTTCAAGGCATAACAAACTGCTTTCTCCTCGATCGTCCACGTGCTCGGAACAACGAAGGTCGATTTC
>DATINV010000130.1:0-1517 GCA_035473775.1 Chthoniobacterales bacterium | reverse complement strand
GAAGGGCCAAGCTTCGACCTCCCGATTGCACTTGGGATGGTCGCCGTGGCTGAAGAATTGAATACGTCAGCGTTCGAAAAGTTCAGTTTCGTGGGCGAGCTAGCCTTAGATGGAAGCGTGCGACCAACCAAAGGTGTGTTGCCAGTGGCGCTGGAAGCCCGCCGCCGCGGAAAGCGAGCCTTGTTTGTGCCGGCGGCCAACGCGCTTGAGGCCGCGATGGTCAGCCAGGTCGACATCTACGGTGTTCACAATCTTCGGGAGACGTTTCAATTTCTGCGCGGCGAAGTTCCGCTCCTGCCAACGCAGGGCGATCTAACGGGTTTTTTCACAACCCACCAAACCTACGACGTCGATTTTGCGGACGTGAAAGGTCAGCGTCATGTGAAACGCGCAATCGAAGTGGCGGTTTCCGGCGGTCATAACATTCTCATGATCGGGCCGCCGGGTTCTGGGAAATCGATGTTGTCCAAACGGATCCCGACGATCATTCCGCCGATGTCGCTCGAAGAAGCGATCGAAACCACCAAGATCCACAGCATTGCCGGATTTCTTGACGGTGAAAGATCGTTTGTCGCAACGCGACCGTTTCGTTCGCCGCATCACACCATTAGCGATATTGGACTGCTCGGCGGCGGCACGTTTCCAACTCCGGGCGAAGTCAGTATGGCGCACAACGGCGTCCTGTTCCTGGACGAACTCCCGGAATTCAAACGGTCTGCGTTGGAAGTCATGCGCCAACCCCTCGAAGACGGAAAAGTCACAATCTCGCGCGCGGCCGGCAGTCTGACTTTCCCGAGCGAGTTCATGCTGGTCGCGGCGATGAACCCTTGTCCGTGTGGATTTTTCGGTGATCTCAAACGCGAATGCCGGTGCAGCTCTGTTCAGGTTCAACGTTACCGTCAAAGGATTTCCGGCCCCCTGCTCGACCGGATCGATCTCCACATTGAAGTACCGGCGGTTGAATATCGCGACGTTTCGAGCGAGCGCGCGGAAGAACCGTCGGTAGCGATTCGGGAAAGGGTCGCACACGCCCGGCAAAAGCAGCACGATCGATTTGCCCGCGACGCGAAGACGAACTGCAACGCGCGCATGACCACGCGTCATTTAAGGGCGCATTGCAAACTGAGCGCCGATTCCCAGGAATTGATTCGAATCGCGATGACCGAGCTCAATTTGAGTGCCCGCGCTTACGATCGGATCCTGAAAGTCTCCCGAACGATTGCCGACCTCGACGACAAAAAGGATATCTTCCCGGAGCACGTCAGCGAAGCCATCCAGTATCGCACGTTCGACCGGACCTTGTGGATCTGAGGGAATTTTATGGGAAATTCAATCCGAAGGCGAGATTGGCGGCGTCTAATAACAGAAACGTGAAACCGATTGTTCAGGGGACGGATCGCCGAGGCGATGGCGATTTTTCGCCGGGCTGTCGATTTCCGTTGATCGAGTTTAATTATCAGGATTTCTCGCGGGATCGCTTCAATGGCGGCTCTGGCGGTGATCGAACGCCTTCGTTT
>DATINV010000129.1:0-8298 GCA_035473775.1 Chthoniobacterales bacterium | reverse complement strand
GACCAAAAGCATCTGCACCAGTTGCGCTACCGGTTGCAACACCGTCATCGGCACGCGCGAGGACATTGTTTACCGCCAAACACCGCGCCAGAACGATCACGTGAACTCGTGCTGGATGTGCGACTACGGCCGGCTCAACTTTAAATATCTCGAAGCGGAAAACCGTCTTCTCGAACCGCAGATTCGAAGTGCCCATAAGCTTACCACGACGGACTGGAAGAACGCGATCGCGCAGGCAGCGCTCCAACTTCGCCAATTCAGCGGCGCGAACATCGCGATTGTCGCTTCCGGCCGAATGACGAACGAAGAGCTTTGGCTCACGCGAAAAATCGCGGACGTGCTCGGCGTGCGCTTCATCGACATTGTGCCGCGCTTCGGCGAGGGCGACGAAATTCTGCTGAGCAACGATCGGAATCCGAACGCGGTGGGTGCTTGGTTAATTCTTGGCTTGGATGCCAGTCCGGGCGCGAACCTTTCTCACATCGGGGATGGCGTGGAATCAGGAAAGATTCAAGCCCTGCTCGTGTTCGGTGAGAATCCGACGAAGTTCGGAATCTCAGAGGAACAGTTAGGCCATCTGACTAGTTTTGTTGTGCTCGACATTTTGTCGAACGCAGCCACCGAATTCGCGACTGTTGTTCTGGCCGGGTCCGGTTTCGCCGAGAAACGCGGCTCGATGATCAGCGGCGACGGCCGGCTGCAACGTTTGAATCGCGCGGTGCGGCCGCCCGGAAACGCCCGTGACGATTGGGAAATATTGCGCGACCTGTTGCAAGCACTCGGCGGGAGCAACGGACTTTATTCGATCGCCGACGTTTTTCGGCAAATGAGCGCAGAAACCCCGCAGTTCGCCCATCTGACCCTCAATAAAATCGGCGATCTCGGCGTGCACGTAATGGATGTCGAGGAATCGCCCCACGCGCCAGTCGATCCGAAAGCGAAGGACATTGAACGCGCGGAAAAGAAACGTCCGGCCGGTAGATAGATCGACATGGATTACGTTTTTATCGGCATATCACTTCTAAAAATCACCGGACTTCTCGGATTCGTGCTCGGTTTAATGAACTACGCGGTTTACGCGGAACGCCGCGTCAGCGCGTTGATGCAGGACCGGCTCGGACCGAACCGCGTTGGTTTTGCCGGATTGGCCCAGCCATTCGCCGATGCCGGGAAGTTTTTGTTGAAGGAGCAATTCACGCCGGCGCACGTAAGCAAGTTTTATTACTTTCTCGCGCCCTGTCTGGCGATGATTCCGGCCATCATCACCATTTCGGTTGTTCCTTTCGGCAGCACGTTGTTTGGGGTTCCGATGGTGATCGCAGACATCAACGTTGGAATCCTGTTCGTCTTCGCGATTGCGTCGTTGGGCGTCTACGGAATTGTGCTCGCGGGTTGGGCGTCTAATTCGAAATATCCATTTCTGGGCGGCGTCCGATCTAGCTCGCAAATGATTTCCTACGAGCTCTCGCTCGGCCTCGCGGTCATTCCGGTTTTCATGCTAGTTGGAAACTTGCGCCTAACAAGTGTCGTCCGATATCAAATTGAGAACGGTTGGCTGATCGCGCCGTTCGTCGGCGACTGGACGAACCTAGGAAAATGGCTGCTCGCGATTCCAATGCTCATTTCGTTCGTCGTTTTCCTGATTGCCATCCTCGCAGAAACGAACCGGCTGCCGTTCGACCTGCCGGAGGCGGAACAGGAGCTCGCCGGTGGTTATCATACCGAATACGCGTCAATGAAGTTCGGTTTGTTTTTTCTCGGCGAATACATCGCCATGATCACCGGTTCGGCGATCGTAGTAACCTTATTCCTAGGCGGCTGGCATTTCCCGGGAATCCCAGACGGTTCGCACGGTTGGATCTTCGGATTGATTAACATCGCGGTCTTCTTCGCCAAAGTTTGCGCGCTCATCTTCTTCTTCATGTGGGTGCGCTGGACCTTGCCGCGATTTCGTTGGGACCAACTCATGCGGCTGGGGTGGCTGTTTTTCTTCGAGATCGCGCTGGTGAATATCTTTATTGTCGCGGGAATCCTCGCATTTGTGCCGCTAAAATGACGAAATTCCGAATGATGAATGATGAATTAAATCCGAATGACGAAATCCGAAACACTTCGAGGGTTTCGACAGCCGATCGTCATTCGGGCTTCGTCATCCTTTCGACATTCGACATTCGATATTCGAAATTCTGATCATGCCCATCACGGTTCCAAGACCAAACCTAAACTGGCGCGAGCGTCTGTACCTCCCCGGCATCGCCGCCGGCCTTGCCATCACGATGAAGCACTTCAAGAACATGATCTTTGGCCGGACCAAAGTGACGATGGAATACCCCGAGGAAAAATGGGATGCGAATTTGCCGGAATACTACCGCGGCGCTCCGGCGTTGGTGCGCGATACGGATGGACGAATCCGCTGCGTTGCCTGTCAGTTATGTGAATTCATTTGCCCACCACGCGCGATCAAAATCATACCGGGTGAAATTCCGTCGACCGATAGGTTCGCCAAAGTCGAAAAATTTCCAGACGCCTTCGATATCGACATGATTCGCTGCATCTACTGCGGAATGTGCGAGGAAGTTTGCCCGGAGCAGGCGATTTATCTGCGAAAAGATTATGCCATCACCGGCTTTACTCGCGAAGACATGGTCCATCACAAAGACAAACTGCTCGAGATCGGCGGCGTGATGCACGGCGTCGTCCTGAAATGGAACCAGAAGAAATGAGTGACATGTGGCGAGTGACGGGTGACGAGTTGGCCCGAAGCCGAAATCTTTGTCATTCTCATTTCTCGTCACCCGTCACTCGTCACCCGTCCCTCTGAAATGTCTCCCTTTCTCTTCTGGATCTTTGCTCTGCTGATGCTCATGTTCGGCGCTGCCGTAATCATCAATCGCAATCCGGTCGCGAGCGCGCTTAGTCTGGTGGTTTCGTTTCTCGGTCTGGCCGCGCTTTTCATATCTCTGGATGCCTATTTCATCGGGATCATCCAGGTCCTGGTCTATGCCGGCGCTATCATGGTGTTGTTTCTTTTCATCATCATGCTTCTCGATTTGCGCGTGGAAGAACTGCGGAAGATCAACTGGATCGCAACAGCTGGCGGGCTTGCAGTCGCGCTGGCGCTGATGGTCCAGATTTTCGCCGTTGTCGAAAGTTTTCCCGCTGCCAAACAAACGTTTCCGCCATTGGTCAGACCTGGGTCGGACGACGTCCACCGGATCGGATTGTTGCTGTTCAATAACTACAATCTGCCGTTCCAAATCATCGGCATCGTTATCCTGGTCGCGACCGTCGGGGTGATTCTACTGAGCCGTCGCGAAACTCGTTAATATGATCACGCTCGGTCATTATCTCGTTGTCAGTGGAATCCTTTTCGCGATCGGCTTCGCCGGCGTGATGGTCCGGCGCAACATCATCATCATTTTAATGGCCCTGGAGCTGATGCTGAACGCCGCCAATCTCTCGTTGGTCGCGTTTTCCCGCTTTCATGTCGACGCAACCGGCGCCCCGAGTTACAACGCGCAAGTTTTTGTTTTCTTCATCATCACCGTTGCCGCGGCCGAAGTCGCGGTCGGCCTCGCCATAATTGTGGCGCTATTTCGATTACGACAAACAACCCACGTTGAAGACATCACGAAATTGAAATTTTGAACTTCACGACTAACAGCTCGCTTCCGTGGGTGATTCTGCTGTTGCCTTTGGCGTCGGCGACGATCATCACATTGTTGACCCGTCGCTTTAGAACGCTGAGTGCGACGATCTCGGTCCTGGCTGTTCTCGGAAGTTTTGTCTGCAGTTGCCTTGTTTTCGTGCAACTCGACATCTCGGCGCCGGAATTCACCTGGCTCGACATTCGCGGGACCTTGCAAGTTCCAATCGGGTTCATTCTTGACGACCTCAGTCGGCTGATGCTTCTCGTGGTGACCGGGGTCGGATCGCTCATCCACATTTATTCGTTAGGCTACATGCGCGACGACAGCGGTAAATCGCGTTACTTCGCCGCCTTGTCTCTCTTCATGTTCGCAATGCTCGGGATCGTGCTCGCTAACAACTTCGTGATGCTGTTCATCTTTTGGGAACTGGTTGGCTTCACGTCTTATGTGTTGATCGGTCACTGGTACGTTCGCGACGCAGCAGCCGAAGCGGGGAAGAAAGCGTTCATCACCACGCGCATCGGCGATTTCGGATTCATGATCGGGATCTTAATGATCTGGATCGCCAGCGGCTCGGTTATTTTCGATGACATCGTTGCCCATCTCTCGAAGATCACGAGTAATCCCACTTATCTCACGATTGCAGCGCTCTTGATTTTTTCCGGCGCGGTTGGCAAGTCCGCGCAATTTCCGCTTCATGTCTGGTTGCCTGACGCAATGGAAGGTCCAACGCCGGTCTCGGCCTTAATCCACGCGGCCACGATGGTCGCAGCTGGCGTTTATTTACTGGTTCGCGTCGCGTTCTTGATCCAAGCGTCGCAGACCGCGCTCCTTGTCATTGCCTGGATTGGGACAATCACGGCCCTACTCGGCGCGCTAATGGCGACACAGCAATCCGACATCAAAAAGATCCTCGCCTACTCCACGATTTCCCAACTCGGTTATATGGTGATGGCAGTCGGACTGACTTCGAACGAGGCGGCCATGTTTCATCTTTTCACGCACGCATTTTTCAAAGCGCTCCTTTTCCTCGCTGCGGGATCGATCATTGTCAGTCTTCATCACGAGCAAAACATTTGGAAAATGGGTGGGCTCTCGCGAAATCTGAAAATCACGTTCGGGACATTTTTCGTCGGGGCGTTGGCGCTGATTGGTTGTCCACCATTCAGCGGATTTTTTAGTAAGGACGCGATTCTCGCGCTCGCCTACCAGCACAACCTGTCAATTTTTGTAATCGGTGTGACTACGGCATTTCTGACTGCGTTTTATGTTTCACGCGCCGTGGTTGTTGTTTTCTTTGGAAAACCCAGGAGCGAAGTCGCGCGCACCGGTAAAGAATCTCCAACCGTGATGACTGGCCCACTTATTACTCTCGCAGTCCTGGCGTTGATCGGCGGATGGCAGATTTTCGCCCAGAATTTCCTGATCGTTCCGCACGAAAAGGAAACGGTCGTCATCGTCCCCGCGCTGGCAATACTCGCGCTGATTCTTGGCGTCGGACTCGCCGTTTGGCTTTATCGCAAACGCGACCGCGATCCGTTGCATTTTAATTTCATCTGGCAACGATTTTACGTTGACGAGTTTTATCAATGGCTCATCGGCGTTACCCAGGAATTTGTCGCCCGCTTCGCCGCATCATTCGATCGCTGGATTATTGATGCAGGAGCAGTTCGCGGCCTGAGTGGCGCAACCTTTGGGCTGGGCTCACTGATGCGATTGTTCCAAGTCGGAAATCTTCAGGCTTACGCATTTCTCTTCGGAGTCGGAATCGTGGCCATCATTTACTTCGTCCTTTTCCACTAATGCTTCTCTTCCTCGTTCTTTGTCCAATCGTGGCCGCGATCCTGATTCTGGTCGGCTCGCCCCCGCGATTCACTGCGTTGGTCGCGGCAATTCTGAATCTGATCGTAGCGCTGGCTCTTTTCGTCGAATTCGATCGGACCGCCACAGGATTTCAATTCATCAGCTCAACCGTGGTTTCGACGGACTGGAAAATTCATTTTGCCTTCGGGGTCGACGGTCTGAGTCTCCTCATGCTCGAGCTGGCCGCGATCGTCACCGTCGCCGCGATTTGGTTTACCGGGAAAATCGATAGCTACGAACGCGCTTTTTATGCTGGTCTCCTATTCATCTCCGCCGGTGCGATCGGAGCGTTCGCGTCGATCGATTTGTTTTTCTTTTATGCCTTTCACGAACTCGCGCTGATTCCAACGTTCTTGCTGATCGGAATTTGGGGAACCGGCAACCGCAGTCGGGCCGCGTGGAAGATCACTATTTATCTCACGGTCGGCAGCTTTGTTTTGTTGATCGGTTTGATTCTTCTGTATCAAAGTTTTCCGACGGCGGTGCGCAGCTTTGATTTTCGCGATTTACAAGCCGCCGCAGGCGCGCACACGCTGGCGGCCCCGGCGCAGCGGCACATCTACCTTTTGTTGTTGATCGGCTTCGGGGTTCTGATCTCACTTTTTCCATTTCATTCCTGGGCGCCGGAGGCTTACGCATCCGCTCCCGCGCCTGCGGCGATGCTTCACGCCGGCGTCCTGAAAAAATTCGGACTCTACGGTCTACTTCGCCTAGCGATCCCGCTCTTACCTGACGGCGCGCATTACTGGACGCAGCTCTTGGTCATTCTGTTGCTCGGCAACATTATTTACATCGGGCTGGCGACCATCGCGCAAAAGCAACTCGATTGGATGCTCGGTTACTCGAGCGTGATGCACATGGGCTACATTTTTCTCGGCATCGCCAGCGCCAACGCAATCGGGAGCACCGGCGCGGCGACGCTCATCTTTGCTCACGGACTTTCAATTGCGTTGCTCTTCGCAATCGCCGGACAAATCCGCGAACGCACCGGCACTTTATCGTTCGATGAACTCGGCGGTCTCGCCAAGGTCATGCCGTTCGCCGGACTCGCGTTTGGATTCGGAACGTTCGCCGCGATTGGACTCCCAGGTTTCGCCAATTTCGCGTCGGAAATCATGATTTTCTTCGGCTCGTTCCGCCACGGTTGGGAAATGCAGCGCTTCCACCTTTTCCAGATCGCAACCGTGCTGGCGCTTTGGGGCGTAGTCATTTCCACGGTTTACATGTTGCGCGCTTACCGCGCCATCTTCATGGGCACGATGCCGGAACGTTGGACCAAACTGATGGATCTCCGCCAAGGATTACGTATTCCGGCTGCAATTTTGATCGCGGCGCTTCTCGCGGTCGGGTTTTTCCCACAAACCGTCGTGAACATCATAACGCCGGCGATCCGAACTTATTTCCTAACTGCGAATAAATGATCGGCATCCCCGCACCACATCTCGAAGTCGACGTGCTCGTCCTCGGCATGGCGATGCTACTTTTCGAAACCTTCGCTCCGAAAATTGGCAAGAAAGTTTTTGCCTATGTCGGCATCGTCGGACTGACAATTGTTTTGGTTGCGACTTTCTTTCTTGCGCCCCCGCCCACCGGCCAGGAAGCGACGTGGCTGTGGAATTTCTATACCGCTGACGCGCTGGCGATCTTTTTCAAACGCTTCGAGCTGGTGACGACAATTATCGTCCTGGTCATGATGATCGATTACGCGCCAGCGATACAAAAAGCGTTGGATCAGCCCGGTTCGAACCTGGGTGAATTTTTTTCCCTGCCGCTCCTAACTTGTGCCGGCCTGATGTATCTCGTTTCGGCGATCGATTTCATTTTTATCTTCGTCTCGCTCGAGCTGGTAACGATCTCGTTTTTTGTTCTGGTCAGTTTCACGAGAAGAAACGCGATCGCTCTCGAGGCGGGGGTGAAATATCTGATCCTCGGTGGCGTCTCGGCCGCGTTTCTGGTTTACGGAATCACCTGGATCTTTGGCGTAACTGGCGAAACGAACCTCCAACGCATCACCACCGCGTTTACGAACGGGAACATCGATACTCAGGCAGCGACGTTTGGAGCCGTCCTGATCATTGTGGGACTCGGTTTCAAAATCGCGGCCGTGCCATTTCAAATCTGGGTGCCGGATGTTTATCAAGGCGCGCCGACGCCGGTCACTGCGTATTTATCGGTCGGTTCAAAAGCGGCCGGATTCGTTGTTCTCATCCGGGTGCTTCAACCGTTCCTGATCTTGCCGAACATGCAGAAGCTGATTGTGCTGCTGGCATTGCTAACCGTAGTTTACGGAAATCTCGCGGCACTACCGCAAACTAATCTGAAACGTCTACTCGGTTACTCCAGCATCGCGCACGCTGGCTACTTGCTGATCGCGGTTGTTTGTCTCGACGGAACGTCGCTGACTTTTTATCTCGTCGCCTATTTGTTGATGACGCTTTTGAGCTTTGCGGTCTTGATTCTCGTGTCGCAACAAACCGGTGACGAGATCTCTGGTTTCGAAGGACTCGGCAAACGCGAACCGTTTCTTGCCTTCGCTATGCTAATAGCGATGGTGTCCCTGGCCGGTCTACCATTTACTGCGGGATTCTTCGGAAAGTTTTTCATTTTTGCTGCAGCGATCGGGCAAAAACAATTTATGCTCGTTGCCGTCGGAATCGTGACTGTCGCCTGCGGATTTTATTACTATCTCAAAATAATCCGCGCGATGTACTGGCCTGCTAGCAATGCTTCACATAGCGATGCAGGCGACCCTGCCACTCGACCTGAAGCCATCAAAGTCGGCACG
>DATINV010000128.1:0-40597 GCA_035473775.1 Chthoniobacterales bacterium | reverse complement strand
TTTCCGGCGCGGTCATTCCTTCCGGACTTGGAGCGGGTCCGGTCGGTGCCGGGGTTCCACCAAATTGTTCACTACGGCGATTCTTTCCGCCTTTGCCCGGTTTTCCAGTTTCCGGTATTCCGGTGGACGACGTTTCTGTTCCCAGGCCAGCGATTGGCGACGGCATTAGGTCCGGCTGATTGTGTTCGCCCCGTTTGTTCTTTTTCTTTTTGCCTTCCGGCGCGCTGGGACTTGTTTCCGGCGATGTTGTCGTCCCTGGGCTTGCTATTTGCGTTGTCTCTGCGGGCTTATTCTTGTTCTTACGTTTGCCTTTTCCTTTTTCAAAAGGAGATGCAGACACTTCTGCTGCTGGCGACTGCCCGGGTGCGACTGAACCTTTAGGGCCGGCAGAGCTTTTGGTAGCAGTAGCACCGAGGGTTGGCGGAGGAATGTTCTTCAAATCCTCCGTTTTGATTTTCTCCTTTAATTGCGATTGCGCATTCGCGTCGCCAACTTCCGACCACCCCTTCTCGATTTTCGGTTGGGCGACTTTAGTTTTTACGGTTGGCGGAGCGATCTCCTTTTCCGGCTTATTCAGCTTGGTCGGAGCAGCGACCACCAGCGAGTTGCCCTGAACTTTCGTTAGGCCGCCGGATCTCGCCGCGGCCGAAACATCCGCATTTGTTTGCCGCTCCAACTTCAGCCGTTGAATTGGCCGGCTTGAGTACTGATTTATGACGTTGATGTCGGGACCGTAGTTGTAAACGGTTTTGTTTTTGTAAGTGATGTTAGTCACATTCACTGTTTGAGTGATGTAAGTGACGTTCTGTTGGTAGGGCACGAGCCGGGAACGGAGCACCGGTTCACCGATGTAGCGCACGTCGCAGAAATTGTAGTAGGCCGGGCCGATATCGAATTCGACATCGAGGTGGCCGGTGAGCGGCCGGCTTTCGTAAACAGTCTCGGTGTCCGGTGGCAAAGGCGCCCAGCCGATGTAGTTGCCGCCCGTGCGCCAGGAAACCCAAGCCGGACCCCATTCGTAACCAGGCCTCCAGACCCATCCGTAATCGGCTAGTTTCATCCAACGACCGTAGTGGTATGTGGCCCAGCCGAAATCTTCGTAAGAGATCCAGGTCCAACCATCGTCGGTATATGCCCAATAACCATCCGCATACGGTCGCCAGTTTGAATCGTTGACCGCGGTGTCCGGTTGCCAGCAGTAACCGTAATCGCCAACCTCAAACCAGTTCCCGCCCCTCAGGTTGTCGTAAAATAAATTGACTGAAACATCCTGGCTCCATGCCTGTGGGGAGATCGAAATCAGAACCGTGACAGCCGCAAAAACAGAAAGTAGTTTTTTCATAGTGGTCAGACACTCGGAGTCTTGGACTTTGGAGGAAGAGACTTTATTCAGCGCCTTCTTACATCGGAAACCCCACTGCCCCAGGAATATCGCATTTGCGAGCGTCAGCGCGAGCGCAACACCAGGAACGATCTGACTCGATGCCGGCAAACAGAAAGGACCTGCGGTTGGTTGGGGTCAAGCGAGCCCACGATCTTGTTGTAATCGGCCACCGAATTGATCGGTTGCTGATTCATTTCCTCAATCACATCGCCCTTTTGGAGATCGGCTCCGCCGGACGAACTGTCGACGTTGGTCACAACAACCCCGTGGATGCCGTTCGGAAGATCGAGCTGACGGGCGAGCGCAGGAGTCAGCTCACCGACATGAATTCCGGAAAGTCCGGTAGGCTCATCGTTCTCCTCGTCGTCGGGATTTTGCTGGGTCGGGGGCTGCTGCGGCGCAACTTGTCCAGTTTGATAACCGGCCGGCTGTTCCTTGATCTGGGTGGAAACCGTCATCGTTTTCCCGCCGCGCTCGATTTCCAGTTCCACTTTTTTGTTCAAATCTGCTTGTGAAACAAACCTTCGGAGATCGGTAAAACTTTTCACATCATGGCCATCAAACTTGCGGATCACGTCGCCCTTTTGGATATGAGCATTGTCCGCCGGCGATCCTGAAACGATTTCATCAACGACCACGCCATCGGACGGCGCCGCGGCTTGGCCCGGCTGCGCCACGCGCATTTGCACTCCCAGATAGCCGTGAATGATCCGGCCCTGCTTCAGGAGTGTTTCCAGGGCCGTTCGAACGGTGTTTGAAGGAATCGCAAACCCTACGCCGGCCGAGGTACCGCTGGTGGAGATGATCGCGGTGTTAATCCCGACAACTTCGCCGCGCAGATTGATCAGGGGACCACCGCTATTACCGGGATTAATCGCGGCGTTGGTCTGCAACAGCTCTCCGACTTCGCTGGCCCGGCCTTTGTAACTGATGATCCCATCGGTCACCGTTTCTTCGAATCCGAAGGGATTGCCAATGGCCACAACAAAATCGCCTACCTGGACAGAGTCGGAGTCCGCCAGCACGAGCGGTTTGATAGAAGGATTGTCGATCTTCAGCACCGCAATATCCATTTGGGCATCAGCGCCGACCAGTCGCGCCTTTTCCGTGCGTCCGTCACTCAACTGCACTTCGATCTCGTCCACTTGTGCAACAACGTGATTGTTCGTAACGATATGGCCCTCGTTAGTCACGATAACGCCGGAGCCGAGAGAATTTTGGACCAGGGCCTCGTCACGCCCGCGATATTGTCTTCGCGGGTTTCCAAAGAAAAATTCGAACGGATCCATTCCTTGGCGACGGACGCCGATTTTTTTCGACGTCTTTACGGCCACAACCGATGGAACCACGCTCTTAACCAACGCGCGGCGTTCTTGATTGAGCGCTTCCAGTGACGCTACTTGTTTCGGATCGACATTGGGAGAATCGGCGAGAGTGTATTTCTCCGGAGTGGGTTGGAGCGTGCCGAGGCCCCCGTGCTTGAGCCGATAATCGTACAACGCCGAGATACCGAGGCTGAGCAACGCGACAAAAAGAAAAAATTTGAAGAGATTTTTCATCAGCTAATGTTCGAAAAGGTTCGTCCCTCTTGTTCGACAATCAACTGCTGGAAACGTTGATTTTGGGGCGACTCGAGCGCGGGGTCCCCGGCGAAGATCGACATCGCGGCCTGGCGAGCACGCTGCATTAACTCCGCATCACGCTTGAGGTTGCCAATCTTCAGGCCAGGCAAGCCGCTCTGGGCGGTGCCGAGCAAATCGCCCGGGCCGCGCATTTCCCAGTCGGCTTCGGCCACCTCAAAACCATCGATTGTTTTTTCGAGTACGCCCAATTTCTCGGCCGTCTCCGACGAAGGCTCTGACGTGAGCAGTATGCAATAGGATTTGTGCTCGCCGCGGCCGATCCGCCCGCGCAACTGATGGAGCTGGGCCAGGCCGAACCGTTCTGCGTTCTCGATCAGCATCACAGTTGCGTTTGGAACATCGACTCCAACCTCGATCACCGTTGTGCTGATGAGCGCCTGGGTTTCGCCGCACCGAAATCGTCCCATAATTTCCTGTTTTTCCGGGCCGGGAATTCGGCCATGCAGCAGTTCGCAGGAATACGGATGAAGACGTTCGCGCCAGCGCTCATACTCCGCCGCAGCCGCCTTGGCTTCGAGCTTTTCGCTTTCGTCGACCAGGGGATATACCACGTAGATTTGACGACCGGCTTCGAGTTGCGTCCGCAGAAAGCTCAACACTTCGCCAAGCTTTGTTGAATCGCGAACGGCAGTGATGATTTTGCCACGACCGCGAGGCATTTCATCCAGGATCGAAACATCCAGATCGCCGTAAACGGTCATCGTGATTGTTCGCGGAATCGGAGTTGCCGTCATCACCAGCACGTCCGGCGCGGGCTCTCGACTTGTTAGGCGGGCCCGTTGCGCGACCCCAAACTTGTGTTGTTCGTCGATCACGGCCAATCCCAGATTCGAAAACGAAACTTTCTCGTAGAGCAAAGCATGCGTCCCGATAATCACGTCAGCTTCCGTTCTCCTTTTCTGGGTAACGCACGCGTCCCGCGTGTGGGTTTCCGCGTCCCGCGGAAACTGGTTTTCATCCTCCTGAGTCCAAATCCACGAATAATCTTCGCTCGATCCGACAACTTCCGACCTCCAAGGGTTTGTCACGATGTAACGATACTTTTCTTCCAAATCGCGATCCGAGCGGATGTAACGATCGAATCGCTCTTTTTCCCAGACTGCTCCATTTGTTCCTTCGAGATTATTGATTTTGTGAGCCGAAAACGATTTTACGGAATGAAGTAATGACGCGAGTGGCCAAAATGTTGCCATTCCTTCTTCGTCGTATTCTTTCGGCCACGGTTGAATAAGGAAATGCACATGGTCGGGCATAACACAGGCGGCAATCAATTCGTAGCGCTGACCATGAAAATGACGCAGTGCATCAATGACGAGCGTTCGCGCAGACGGTGACAGCGTGCGACGTGACTTCGTAACAAGTGTTACTCCATATATTGCCCACGGGTGCTCGAAATGCGGTAATCGCCGCCGCGAATAACGGGACATTCCAATATCAGGATGTTCAGCATAAGTTCGCGACGCCGGGACACCGTCGCCAACACGCGAGACGCGCGCGCCACCCGGATTTTCCGCGTGTTCAAATAACGGTAGTGGACCGGTTTCCTCCCGTCGAGAAGCGGTGCGGATAGCCAACTTCACCCCCAGCGGTTCGAGCCAGCGACGCAGGACAGCATAATGTTGTTCCGCCAAAATTTGAGTCGGCGCCATAAAGGCCGCCTGATACCCGGCCTCGACTGCGAGAAGGATCGCAGCGATCGCGACTACTGTTTTTCCCGAACCGACGTCGCCCTGCAGCAAACGGTTCATTGGATGTTTTGCGGCTAAGTCGCGCCTGATCTCGTCCATCACTTTCCTTTGCGCGGTAGTCAGCTCGAATGGAAGCGACCGCAGAAATTTCTCGAGCAACTTCCCTGCGCCGCTGTGGACGGCACTCGTCCGCGAATGCGATTCGTTACGCCGGGAGGCAATCAGCATTTGCATGGCGAAAAACTCCGACAACACGAGATGTTCGCGTGCCGCGTCGCGAGATTTCCAGGTTTCGGGGAAATGGATCGCGCGAATGGCTTCTCCACGGTCCCCATTCTTTAGTTTTTCGGGGAGGAGCGGCTCGATTGGATCGGTGTCCAGTTCCTGCAAAAGCCGGTAGATCATGCCACGCAGGAGGCGCTGAGAAAGCCCTTCGGTCGCTGGATAAATCGGCGTGATCCGCCGCAAATGGATCGAGCGCTCTTCATCATTCTCAATCACTTCGAACTCGGGGTGCTCCATGCAAATTCGCTTTCCGCGAAGGCGCGGTTTGCCGAAAACAACGAGCTGCTGGCCCGTCGCGATCATTTTCTGGACGTAATGGAGGTTGAACCAGCGGCAGATCAGCGGTTGGCTAAGGGCGTTGGAGTTTGGCTCTTCCAATGTCGCCTCGAAAATCTTTTTCCAACCGCCAAATCGCCGCAACGATGTCTTGGTGACTTCGCCCGAGAGGCATATCGGCGTATTGCTTTCCTCGCGCGGAAATTGAGGAAATTGATGTCGATCTTCGTGTCGTCTCGGGAAGTGGGTCAGTAAATTTTCTGCGGTTGTGATGCCGAGCCGCCGTAGCGCCAGGATCTTCGGACGCGGAATCCAATCGAGTTCTTCCAGCGGTTGAGAGATTTCCATCAGGTCGTCGGCGCAGATTCGCGCACTGCTTCCACTCGCATTTCCAAACGTGTTTCGCCTGCGTATTCGTCTTGCCGGATGCGAAAAGCAACGTCCCAGGGTTGCGGCGGCAAAGCGTCGAGGGCTGCGCCGAAAAAAATCGCCCGGCGCTGATAAGTTTTCTGTCGCAAAACCAAGGCAAGATGATTCTCGCCGACAACGCGCGGCGCAACCGGTGAATCTACTCCACGCGCAAAAAAGAGCGGTTGTGGATTGCCATTGCCAAACGGCTGAAGCATTTCGTGCCAACCGAGAAAATCAAAATTGAGTTCCGCAAAAGTGATTTCGTGATCGAGACGAAGTCTCGGCTGCAGATCGTCATCGGACAAAAGTTCACGCGCGACCCGACGAAACTCCTGCGCGAAAAGATCGATATCTGTTTCGTGGACGGTCAGCCCGGCCGCCATTTCGTGCCCGCCGTATTTTTCGAGCTTTTGCGCGCAGCGAGTCAACGCCTGGACCAAATTCAGGCCTGCAATGCTGCGGCCGCTTCCTTTCCCAAGCCCCTTCTCGTCCAGAGCAATTACGATTGCAGGCCGATGATATTTGTGGGCAATCCGCGACGCAACAATGCCCAGGACCCCGGGATGCCATCCGCGTTCCCACACCACGATGGCAGCATCGCGTGAAGGATTAAATTCCCTTGCGATCTTTTCTTCCACTGCCGCGAAAATTTGCTTCTCCACTCCCTGACGCTCGCGGTTTTGTTTGTCCAAGAACTCGGCCAGCTCATTCGATTCGGCTTCATCTTGCGTCAAAAGAAGTCGAAGCGATTTCTCCGCGGTACTTAATCGTCCGGCGGCGTTCAATCTCGGTCCAAGTCGGTAACCGATGTCTTCGGTAAGGATGGGCGGCTTCACCCCGCTGAGTTCGATCAATTTCCTCAAACCTGGTCGATTTGATCGCGCAATTTCAATTGCGCCGCGCTGCACCAATGTTCGATTTTCACCGCAAAGCGGAACAATGTCGGCGACCGTGCCGAGCGCGACGAGATCCAGTTTTGATTTGAGATCGAATTCGATCGGTCGCGTTTTCAAAAGGGCGTGACAGAGTTTAAAAACGATTCCAACCGTGCAGAGATAATGAAACGGCGAATCCGGAACGATTTTGGGATTCACAATCGCAGCACAATCGGGAAGCTTTGATTTCGGTTCGTGATGGTCGACGACGATCACCTCGACGCCACGTCGTCGAAGATCAGCAATTTCCGCCGCGGACGAGGTTCCACAGTCGAGGGCGATGAGAAGCTGGGGATGATGCTGATCGACACAACGTTCCACACTCTCGCGACTCAGCCCATACCCTTCTTCCATCCGCATCGGCAAAAACAAATCGGGCTTTGCGCCGTAGGCTAGTAGTGTCTCAGCCAGTAAGGCCAGCGAGGTAACTCCATCGACGTCGTAATCACCGAACAGAACGACGCGCTCACCTTGATCGAGACCGGAAAAGATACGCCCCACTGCTTTTGCCATGTCCGGGAGCCGGAATGGATCGCTCAATGTCTTGAGCCGCGGCCGCAAGAACGCTTGCACCTCATCCGAGCTGGAAAAACCCTTTCGCGATAGCAGACGCGCGATGCATTCGCAGCCACAAATTTCGCTCCACGAAACCGGGCTGCCTTTAAGTTCCTCTGGGGGAATCATGATCCAGCGACTCTGCACCGATTATTTTATCCGCCGGACATTTTCTGACAACTCAGACGGCGATGTTGTCATAATCAGTTGACTCCGGGGCGTTCGCTCACATAGACAAGAGTCCGTGAAAATAGTGTCGGCTTTCCTTTGCAGCAGTCTTCTCGCGTTGTCCGGGTGTGCCCTTTCCAAAAAAATGTTGGAGCAACCAAGTGGGCCTCCTCAGAAGGAGTCAGCCAAGCTTGAACGCAAGACCGAAGTCTTCACCGGCAAAGTGGTCTTGATCGACGGAGCCTATCGACTTCGCCTTTTGAAGGATCCAGATGCGGTGCTTCGATTGACACGGGCGCGCAGGGAGAGCGAGTTTGCAAAGCAACAAATTCTTCTGCGGAAATACTACGAGAAAGTCATTTCCGTGAACGGAACGCTTTACGATGACTGGATCTTCGGCGCCGACATCGTTGGCCAATGGACGCCTCCGGGCGGCGATACCGGCCCCAACATGAGCGCGCCGAAACAGACCAGGCCCTAGCGCGGTATCGCTAGCTAGACGAGATCGAGCACGACGTCGCGTTTTGGCACCAGATCGTGCTTTTGACATAAATCCGCGAAGTCGCGCAGGCCTTGCTTTTCCTCCTCCCCAAAACTGAATCGGAGTTGCTCGCGGTAGTAGCGGCGACAAAATTCGGGGGAGAACTCGTTTTGGGAGCCGATCAGCCGGTCCAAGTTGTTCAGATTCGCATCACATAACGTGCGCAGGCGATCCGCGATTGATTTGGCATCGTCAACTTCGGGCCTCACCAGCCAAAGCGCGTAAACGAATGGAAGCCGACGTAATTTCTTCCATTGCTCGCCGAGGTCCCAAAATTCGAAGTCCGTAGCGTGTCGCTGCCGAAAGCGAATCGCCTGATCCCCGATCAAGAGTTGCGCTGACTCCATAGATCCGGTCGACGTCACTCGCGGGTTCAAATTCAATTCTTCAAGCAAACAGCGAAGTAAATTGCCGGATGTCTGCGAAGCCGGATCGAGCGCGATTTCTTTCAGGTCACCAAATTCGCCGCGGTGAGCGACAACCACGCTGTAAACCGGGCCGTCCGAAGCGATGGAGACACCATCGACAATCCGGTAGATTGGATTCCGCAGAAACTCAAAGCTGGAAACGAGAGCAACGTCCAGGTCACCGCGCGCGAGCTGCGCACAAAGGGTAGACGGATGGTCAAGAATGACTTCTCCCTTCCAACCATGAATAAGTGGCCGGGCGTTGAGATATTTAACGCAGCCGATGCGGAGAGAATTCAAAGCGACTTGCGATCAATGACGAGAAATTTCAAATGGCTGATCACTGTTGACTGGCACCGGTCGCTCTTCTTAGGCGCAGGCTAGCTCAGCTTCTGAACGCGGGTGAGCCGTCGATCCGCTTTTCCCGTTCGTCAGATGGCGATAATAGCTGTCGCGTTGAACCGGAACTCGGCCGGCTTCGCGAATCGCATGCTCGAGGGCGGCGATTGTCTGCTGTTGCGGGGTCGTGGCGCCGGCCATGTGGAATATTTTTTCCTCCATGATTGTGCCGTGCAGATCATCGGCGCCATAACTGAGGGAGATTTGGGCCAATGGAAGACCGGTGCTGACCCAATATGCAGTCAGATGATCGATGTTATCGAGATAACTGCGGCTAACCGCGAGATTGCGCAATTGCTCGATCGCCGACGCCCGCTTGATGTGAGCCAGGACGGTGGTCTGGGGCTCAAAGGCAAACGGAACGAAGCCGCTGAAGCCACCGGTTTCATCCTGGAGCTGGCGAAGTTGCCGTAAATGGTCGACCCGCTGCTCGAGCGTTTCGATGTGGCCGTAAAGCATGGTGCAGGTGCTGCGGCCGCCCATTCCATGCCAAACCCGGTGAACTTCGAGCCACTCCTCGGCCGTTTCTTTGCCGCGGCAAATTCGGTCGCGCACATTGGCATCGAAAATTTCCGCGCCGCCGCCGGTGATCGAACCGAGTCCATGCTTGCGCAATAGCTCGAGAGTGTCCGCGATCGACATTTTAAAAATCCGGTCAGCGAGATGGCGGACCTCGATCGCGGTGAACGCCTTGATATGCAATTGAGGATCGAGTGCACCGAGACCGTCCAAGAGTTCCAGATACCAATCTTTTTTCAGACTCGGATGCAAACCACCCACCATGTGCACTTCGGTAATTCCCAACGGAAGGGCGTCGGCAACGGCTTGAACGATCTCACTGGGCGCATGCTCGAATGCGTGGGCATCACGCTTTTTGGCTGCAAACGCGCAGAACTGGCACGATAGGATGCAAATGTTCGAATAATTGATGTAACGATTGTGAATGTAGCTCGCAAAATTGCCGTTTTTCCGCTCGCGAACGACGTTAGCCATAAGGCCGAGTGCGTTGAGATCAGTCGAGCGATAAAGAGTCAAAGCGTCGCTTTCTGAAATGCGAGTGCCCGCCTCGATTTTCTCCGCGATCGGCCTAAGTTCCTTGGGAATAAGTGAGTAATTCATCCGGAGCCGATGCTAAAATTGATGGCTTTACCATGCACAGGCACCCTGCGAGTTGCAACAAAAAGCACTGGGCCGCGTCTGACGGGGAAAGTGTGGCCAGGCTGGCGGACCCGATAACATTCGAATCGCCGCCCATCGATACACGTCTGTTTAGCAATGGCCGATTCAGAAGCACCCGCGCAGTCCGGAGATGACGCGGAAGATATCCGCCTGATGCGCCTGGTCGCGGACGGGGACACCGAGGCGTTCGAATCGCTGATTGAGCGGCATCAGAGCCTGGTCGCCGGGACAGTTGCACGAATGCTCGGGAGCAATTCTGACGTTGAGGATATTACTCAACAGGTCTTCATCCGCGTCTGGCGGAGCGCCGGACGCTACGTCGCCCGGGCGAAGTTTACCACCTGGCTGTTAAAAATTACCCGTAATCTGGTCTTCAACGAGATGCGTCGAGCGAAACGTCATCCGCATGTGCCGGTGCAAATCGATCCCGAAGCCGAGGAGTTGCCATTAAAAGACGAAACTATGGAAACGCCGGACGCAACTCTGCTCCAGACCGAATTACAGCAGGCCATCGAAAGCGCCATTACCCAGTTGCCCGAAACTCAGCGCATGGCCCTGGTGTTGCGACGTTACGAAGATCTCAGCTACGAGGAAATCGCAGACATTCTGGAGTTATCGTTGCCAGCGGTGAAGAGCTTGCTCTTCCGCGCGCGAACCGAGTTGCGCGAGCGATTAAAATCGTACCTGGAAAAATAGCGCCGAGCAAACCGCTAATTAGGCAGAAGCCGGACAGTAACTTTTGTATTGCCTCGGTAGTAAGAGGGATCAGGCGTCAGAAGAACGCTAATCGGTAACGTTTTCCGGCGTGAAGTGTAGATGCTATACAATGTGAGCGGACCGGTGGTTTGACCGGTGGTAGTGGCATCCTGCCCCAATTGGTCGGTTAGAGTGAAGTCCACCCCTGATACCGCGTTAGTTACGACGCTGAAGTGAGCGACCGTGTTCGGACATGGGTTCTTAGCCGTGAAGGTTATGGTTACAGTTTTGCCTTTATGAACTGATGTGCCCGTCGTCACAACTTTTACCGTGGGCGCCTTACATGGCGGCGTAGGGGTAGGTGTAGCCGTTGGAGTAGGCGTAGGCGTAGGAGTGGCCGCAGCGGTTGTAAACGTGAGATCGCTTCCAGTAGTTGTTCCGCCCGCATTTTTAGCGACGATCCGATAATGGTACATGGTACCTCCGATCAGGCTTCCAACGTTTGCGGTTGCGTTTTGCACTGAATTTCCAGTGAACACTTGATTCGCAGTCTGCGAACCGTAAGTCGTGGTGGTTCCGTACTGGAAAAAGACCGTCGTGCTTGCACCGTTTGGATTGACGGTTCCATTGAGAGTGGCACTGGAAGAACCGACACTGGTCGCGGCGGTCGTAGCGGCAGTTGCGACTGGTACCGGCGGCTGCCCCGCAAGCCCTCTGGCCGTTGCAAGATTCGTTACCGTTCCGCCGAGGTTAGGATTGATCCACAAGAGCGCCCCGGTTGGACCGTAGGCGATTACTGTTGGATGCACATCGTCCGCTACGTAGATGCTTCCGCCGGCCGGATCTACCGCAATGTATTTCGGAGGGAATGCGGTACTAAAAGAAGTCACCACCGTCTGTGTCACCGGATCAACAACCACAATTTTCGAGGAAGTAACGCTTGCCGCGTACACGTAGCCACCCTGCCACGGTTGCACAGCCAAGCCGTCGACACTGCTGACAGTGCCGGATAAATCCAAGGTCCAAGTCGCTAGACCGAGGTTGGTCGTGTCCAGTTGCGAAAGCGTAGTTCCACAGCCCCGCGCACTGGCATCGCCGCCCCTATACAAATGACCGTCGGCCGGATTAAAATCGGTGAACCCTTCGCATGACGACGCGTAACTCAAAAGGCCACCGGCCGTGATGCTGTAGATGGTTTCGGCATCATAAGCATTGCCGGCGTTGGTTATCGCATAGATTTGGCCCGTAGTCGGATCGATCGAAGGCTTGCCAATATCGTAAGTCAAAAGGCTCCATTGCTGCGCTCCGGTCGCGCGGTCAGTTTTAGAGAGCGCGCCGAAACAACCATTCTCGCTCCAAACTACTCCTGGATTGCTACTGAAGGCGTCGACCGCGACATTAGTCACATAGAAGAAATCGCAGTAGCTGTTTAGCGAAATTGTTGGCGGAGAGTTAATGTCCCAGACTGGAACGCCAGTGTTGTCGATCTTGTAGATAAAACCGTCGGTTTCATAATTGTGCCCGCCCCGTGCCGTGTAGACACTGAAGTCGCCCGGATCGACCGCCAATGAACCATCGTTTGGGACTACCACGGACCACGAAATGGTGCCATTCTGAGCGTTTAATTTTAGTAGCCTATCCGCCTCGGTATTTGCCACGATCGAGAGTTGGGTGGAGACAGTGGCAACTCCGTCAGGACCAAATTGGGCCCCTGCCTTAAGAGCGTCGCCCGCATTTTGGGAAATCATCACGTCAGGAACACCGGTGCCAACGGTGGTTTGTTGCATGCTCGGAACCGAGGGATCTCCCACGTTGTTTACGACGATGATACCAGCCGCTCCCGCAGCCACTGCATTCGCCGCCTGGACGTCATACTCTATCGGACCCCTGTCGATCAGGACAATTTTGCCCTGTACTTGGGTCGCATTAAACAGCGCGGAAATCGCATTATGCGGATTGGCGTAAACCACGTCGGTTGGATCTACCTTCGTCCGCGGGCTCGTCACCGCGTAGATAGCCGGGAATGACACTCCGTTTAGGGCAACTGACTGAGACGTACAATCGACGCGACTATTGTAGAAGGCAATGTCGACGGCGACATCACCTGCGCCTGCGGGCAATCCATCGGTAACCTGTAGACCAACAAGAAAGGTGAATGCAGCCAGTGCGCTGGCGCGGAGGAATAGATTCATAGATCAAATCCAATTCAGCAGTAGATGTGCCAGATATCTGCTTACCGTCGGGCATTCAGTTAAGATCCCAACGGCCGTTGCGGACGGGCAAAGTCAGCAGTGGATTTGTGATTCGTGTCGACCGCAATCGCGCTGCTAAACAAAGAGGGCGGGCCCCTGCGCGGGCACCCGCCCCCTCTCAACCCCACATTCGCTAAATTTATTGGTCGCGATCTTTAACGTCGCTCTTGAACTGGACCTGGGTCGCTTCTTCCGGGGCTGGCGGCTCACCCGGCTTCGCATAATCGGCCGCGAGCTGACGGTGCGATGTCGGCACTAAACGGACTGCACCTTTGGCATTATTCCGCCATCCGTTTGGATCGGCATATTCTTCACCCACGTGATGCAAGCCAGCTACCTGGTCTTCCAAACCGGTGCCGTACCGTTGATCGATAATCGTTGGGGTCACAAAGATCAGCAGATTACGTTTGTGACGCTCATTGCCGTGGCTCTGAAACGCATAGCCAATCCCTGGAATATCACCGAGGAGCGGCACCTTGGTTTTCGATTTACTGGTTTGATCGGAAATTAAGCCTCCGACAGCAAGCGTGTCTCCGCTCTTAATTAGGACGCTCGAATCGAGCGTTCGCTTATCGATGATCGGACTGGTTACATCGGCGCCATTAAACGTGAAATGGAAATCTTGCACTTTGTTGCTGATCTCAGGCTTCACCTGCAAAGTAATGAAATTGTCTTTATTGATTGACGGACGAACGACGAGCGTGTTTCCGAACGTTTTGTCTTGAAAGCCGCCGAACACCGCAGTCGCAGTTTGTTCGTTGAAGTTCAGCTGCGGAACCGGTTGGTTACGAAGAATTTCGATCTTTGCTTGTTGGTTGTCTGCGGTAACTACACGCGGGTTTGCCAAAAATTCGGCATCGGTGTCTTCATTCAGAGCCTGCACCGTGGCGGACATCTGCGGAACAGACAAAATTGCGAACATGCTTTGTGGAATTTGTGCGAGCTGAGAGAAACTACCGAAGAAGTTCGAGCTATTCGCGTTACCGAGCGCTAAACCATTTGTTGGGATATTCCCCCCGGACTGAGCGGTAGTGTTATTGTATCCACCATAACTGTACGTTTTCGGAGCTGAGAAACTCCCGACTGTGCCTGCCCAATTTATTCCGTAGGCTTGCACTGGATCGGCGCTCACTTCCACCAACCGCGCTTCGATCATGACCTGTCGGGTCGGCTTATCGATCTGCAACAGGACCTTTCGGATATTGTCCATATTGCTGCGAGTCTCGGCAAAGAAGAGTGTGTTCGTTCGCTCATCGATTTGTGGTGCGCTCTTGCTTTGCAATTGCGATGCGATCAATGGGGAGACGTCTTTCGCGCGCGCATAGCTGAATTGATAGCTATCGCTTTCGGTCGGTTCAGCCGTTTTTTCCGCAGCCGTCTTGATATAATAGACGTTTTCAATTTTATCCATGAAGAGCCCTTTGGCTTTCACGATGATCGAAATAGCCTGAAGCGCGGTCACATCTTCCAACCGCATGGTCACGGTTCCGGTCACAGAATCGCTTACCACCATGTTGACTTTAGCCTGACGGGCGAGCAGTCGGAGCACTTGGCCGACGTCGTCCCCTTGAAATTCACGAACACCAACACCGCCACTTTCAATACTCGCATCCGCTTCGGTTAAGACTGGCGATTGCGCCGTTGTGGCCGCGGCTGCCTTAGCCGCTGGGCTGGCCGCTTGGACCGGAGCCTGCACGACTAGCATCGAAGATTGATCAGCGGGCTTGGATTGATCGGGCGCTGGGACTGCAGCAGCCGGAGCTGGAGCCGGACTTGTTTGCGCCTGGGACAGGGAGAGCACGGTCAGAAACGCCGCCGCTGCGAAGAATCCCCGTTGCTTGAATGAAGTAGCCATATTAAGTGGAAGTTGGATAAGTGCTGGCCGGTAAAAAGCAGGAAGCAGACCAGCCCTTCGAAACTTTCCGCGACCTTCCTCCGGCTGAGCCTGATCAATCCGGAACTCTGCCGTCTTCTACTTGGCCGCGCGCCGCGCCGCCTGAATGAAGGCTTCGATCAACTCGTGATCCTTTTCGCCGGCTGTTTTCTCAACCCCGGTGGTAACGTCAACCCCACGAGGACCAACGGCAGCGACCGCTTCCGCAACGTTTTGCGGGTTCAAGCCGCCGGCCAGAATCACGTTCAGTTTGGGGTGGTGCCGCACGAATTCGGGCGCGAATTTCCAGGGAAATGTCTTACCCGTTCCGCCAAACGCGCCCCTCGTGCTCGAATCCAAAATCATCGTATCCGTGAAATAATCCGGGAGATCTGCCAGTGATTTTGAACCCGTCACCGGAACCGCTTTGGCGAAGGCAATTCCGGCGTCGCGCAATCGCCGACAGAAGTCGCGTGACTCATTCCCATGCAATTGCAACGCATCAATGAATGGAAGTTGGCCAATTCGACACGCGTCTTCCCAGTTTGGATCCGCCGTTACCGCAACTTTCCAAACGTCCTTCGGTAATTTACCGATCCACGCCGCAGCAGCGTCAAGGTCGATGCAACGTGTGCTTCGCGGAACAACGTTGAAGCCAAGCGCGTCGGCCCCTGCTTCAATAGAGGCAGACGCATCTGACTCGTTCGTGATCCCGCAGATCTTTACGAACAAGCGATCCCTCGATTTTAACTCTTCGCCAAACATTCGACGTTACTCGCCCGGCTCGACTACCCGACCCTTAACCTGCTTGATCTGCGTATGGTGCGTCAGGACGTGGACGCGGCCGTCGCTCCCGCGGAAAAAGGCGCTGAGCAACCAGCTCACAAACGAGACGATGATCGCCCCGAATATTGCTCGCCAGAAACCGTGCACTTGGAAACAAGGGACAATCTCGCTGACGAACTTCAGCATCAGCGCGTTAATGATCAAAATAAAAAAACCCAGCGTTACGAGGATGAATGGAATACTAAGAAAAAGCAGAATCGGGCGGACAAAAGCGTTGATGATTCCCAACAAGAGCGACGCGCCCAGCAGGCAGCCGATTCCGGTATATCCAAATCCAACGATATTCGCTGCCACAAAGACGGCGAAGGCGGTGACGAACCAGCGAAACACGAAGTGTCGCATGGCCTAGATTATGAACTTCCGGGGAAATTTGCACAGATAAACATGCATCCCGGTTGCAACTCCGTCTGAGCACGCTAAATCGTACCTCAGGAGGAATTTGATTGTGGCTAGGAAGAGTAAGACTGATGCGGCAGGCTCGGATAAAATTCGCAAGGCTAGAGCGCCTGGAAAATCTGCGACGGTTAAGGTGAAAAAGACCGCGCCGACCAAGAAACGCGTCGCTGAGAAAATCGAACCGAAGGTAGCACCGGCTGTAGCAAAGGCGTTCAATCCGACCGACGAACAAATCCAGATGCGCGCCTATTTCATTTCCGAGCGGCGACGTCGATTCGATCTTGCGGGCGATGCGAACTCGGATTGGCTCGAAGCCAAGCGGCAGCTTCTCTCCGAAGTCCGTCACTGATGTAACCGCGTCGCTATGCGACGCTCGAGGACAAGGCGTCTAGAATGGCATGGAGAATTCCGCGCCCGGCAAACACTCTTTGATCTTTTCCAACAGCCGATTGATCGCGAACGGCTTTGCGATTAATCCGGCGACACCCGGCTCCTTCAATAATTCCTGGGCTCGTTTTTCGTCGGCCTGGCCCGAAACCAGAATCAACGGCGGCAAATCTTTGATCGGCTCAACATTTTGGTAAACCTTGCCGATCAGGAAGAACAACATCGAGCCGTCGATCATCGGCATTTGAAAATCGAACAAGAACAAGTCGTATGTTTTCTTAAGCGCCAGTTCGAACGCATATTCCGGCCTGGGAGAGGTATCGACCTCGCAATTCAACGTCGCCAGTAATGCTTCGCGCACGACGCGCAAAAGCGCGACGTCGTCGTCCACCATGAGGAACCGTTTTGGTTCAGCCGGCACGCCCTCTTTTAACCGCAGAGAACGCAGAGGTCACGGAGGATTTCTAAAGGCAAGCCCAGAAACAGAATTGAATCAGGAAAGCAGGAACCCAGTCTCTCTCTGTGCCCTCCGCGTCCTCTAGCGGGCGTCGCAAGCGGGTGGTAAACTCTCATTTATGCAAAACGCCGGGTTTGATCTAGCCGCCGCGCTTCGCGAACGTCTCGCCATTATCAGCGACGAGAACAGTCGCCGCGAGCCGGAAAAACACTTGGCGCGGCTTCGCGCCGTTTCAGAAAAGATCGACGATCTCGCCGCGACGTTGCCGAAACCAATCGATCCGCAGCTGACCCACTTTCTCCAGCGCAAGAGCTACGACAAAGCCCTCGAACATTTGGAGAGCGGCGTGTCCGACGCTAGTCACCAGCGCCGATGATTGTCCAGTGTCCAGGAGTGAATTTGTAACTAATGCGCTCCCCTTTCGCATACCGCAAGAGTAGCTGCTTTAGATCCTTTATCACGGGGTTTGAGTTTGCGGGAATATCCGCATGTCCGTGGTACTCGACCACAACGCTATCAGCACGAAGGAACACATTAATAATCCAAGGTCGTTGGCTCGAATTTGGCACAATGCGCCGAAATACGCCGGAGACAGCATGATAACTAAGCCCCCATCGATCGTCCGAGACTGAGTAATCGTACTTTGCGGCAAATTCGGCAAGCGCTTCGCGAGCGTGTTCGAATGAACCTTTGTGAGTATTCGTTACCACGATTCGAGAGTGCGACAGCTCGTAATCGGGCTCGGCAATGCAGCCGACAAGCGCGAGAACGGTCGGAAGGAGAAATAAGCGTCGCCCGAACATGCACTGCGGTCCCCGACGCGCCGCCGCGATTTTGCTTAGCGCGAGTATAACTCGACGATCAACTGTTCGTTGACGATCGGTTGCATTTCTTCACGCGACGGAATGTGGGCGACTTTGCCCTTGAGGCCATCGCGATCGACGGTCAGCCAATCCGGGACCGGGACAATCTGAGTAAGCTCGAGATTGCGCACCGCGAGCTGGCGCGATTTCGGCTTGTCCTTGACCGCGATTTCGTCGCCCGCTTTCACGTTGTAAGAAGCAACGTTGACGCCGCGGCCATTGACCTGGACGTGTCCGTGTGAAACCAGCTGACGCGCCGCATTACGCGTGTTAGCGAAGCCGAGCCGGAAAATTACGTTGTCGAGTCGCGTTTCAAGGAGTTGGAGCAGGGTCTCACCGGTCACGCCACGTTTGCGAAGGGCGTGTTGGAAAATGCGGCGGAACTGCCGTTCGAGCAGTCCGTATTGATAACGAAGCTTCTGTTTCTCGCCGAGCGCAATCGCGTATTCAGACTGTTTCCGTCGCGAACCCTTCGGCCCATGCATCCCCGGCGGATAATTTTTTCGCTCGAGTGATTTTGATGGTCCAAAAATCTGCACGCCGTAACGGCGGCTGACTCTGGTTTTCGGTCCGGTATATCTGCCCATTTGAAGAAAATTAAAATGTAAAAATTAAGAAGTAGGAAAGGATGCTAAACGCGGCGTTGCTTCGGGGGCCGGCAACCGTTGTGTGGGACCGGCGTGACGTCACGGATCAGAGTGAGATCAAGCCCGATCGCTTGCAGTGCGCGCACGGCTGATTCGCGGCCTGCGCCTGGGCCTTTGACCAGAACCTGGACTTCTTTAAGTCCGTGGCCCATAGCCTGGCGCGCGGCGTCTTGGGCAACGAGTTGAGCCGCGTAGGCTGTGCTCTTGCGTGAACCCTTGAATCCGACTTTGCCGGCGCTCGACCAACCAATCACGTTGCCGTTTAAATCGGTGATGGTGCAGATGGTGTTGTTGAAGGTGGCGTAAACGTGCGCGATGCCGCTGTGAATATTTTTGGCGCCTTTGGCCTTAACGATCTTCGGCGCTTCAATTGAATCCGCGTCGAGCGAAAGATTTTCCGCGGCTGGAGCAGCCCCTTCTTCTTTCTTTCCTTTTGCGGGATGCTGCTTCTTCGGCTTGGCTTCTTCGGCAGCAGCTTGCGGTTTCGCAGCTTCCGGCGCAGCCGTTTTGGCCTCCGGTTTCTTTTCTTCTTTTTCCGCCTTCGGCTTCTCGTCTTTCGCTTTCGCTGGTTTCTTCGATTCAGCCATGATTACACTTTTCCTGCTTTAGCATCCGGATTGCGGATCACGCCTACGGTCTTGCGTGGGCCTTTGCGGGTGCGCGCGTTGGTCGACGTCCGCTGACCGCGCACCGGCAAACCGCGGCGATGACGTTGACCGCGATAACAATTGATTGCCTGTAGCCGCTTCAAGTTTCCCTGAATGTCACGACGAAGATCGCCCTCGATCTTGATCTTGTTGTTGCTGATCGCATGAATGATCTCGTTGATCTGCTGCGGCGTGAGATCCTTCGCGCGAAGGTTCGGATCGATATTCGTCTGCTCGAGAATCCGACGGGAAGTCGTAAATCCGATCCCGTAAATATAGGTCAGCGACGCTTCGATGCGTTTGTCCGCTGGAATTTCAACTCCGAGTAATCGTGGCATTTGTAATCGTTAAATAACCTAACCTTGGCGCTGTTTGTGACGCGGATTTTTGCAAATCACGCGTACCACATTCTTGCGCTTCACAATTTTGCAAGCTTCACAAAGTCTTCTAACTGAGGGTCGTACTTTCATTTTGGTCGAAACAAAAAACGCGGAGCCATATCCGCGTTGTCACTTCTGACGGAAGGTGATCCGCCCCTTCGACAAATCGTAGGGAGATACCTCTAGCATAACTTTGTCGCCGGGCAAGATACGAATGAAATGGAGCCGCATTTTCCCGGAAATATGGGCCAGAACAACCGGACCCGAAACATGGTATTCGGAAGCAGCTCAACGACAGTGCCTTCTACTTCAATTGCGTCTTTCCCCGCCATGTTAGGATTTCCGGCCCGTCTTTGGAAATCAGGACCGTATGTTCGAAATGGGCGGATCGGGTGCTGTCAGCTGTTCGTACCGTCCAGCCGTCTTCGAGCAGGCGGACATCGGGACCCCCAATGTTGATCATCGGCTCGATCGCCAGAGTCATGCCGGCCCTCAATTTCGGACCGCTTCCTCGCCGGCCGTAATTGGGAATCTGGGGCTCTTCATGCAATTTCCGGCCAACCCCGTGACCAACAAACTCGCGCACGACCGAGAAACGATTTTGCGATGCCTCATCCTCGATCTCCGCGCAGATGTCCCCGAGCCGAGCCCCTTCATCGGCAACATTGATTGCGCGTTCCAACGCTTTTTCGGTCACTCGGAGCAATTGGTCCGTCCGCTCGTCCACCACCCCTACCGGAATCGTTTGGGCAGTGTCCCCCACCCAGCCATCCTGGATCACGCCAATGTCGAGTTTAACAATGTCGCCGTACTGAATCCGCCGTTGGCTGCCGATTCCGTGCACGACCTCGTCATTGAGCGATATGCAAATGTTTCCCGGAAAAACGCGATGGCCGAGTCGATAACCGAGGAACGCGCTCTTCACTTTCGCGTCGTTCATGAAATCGGCGGCGGCTTCATCCACTTCCTTCGTACTTACGCCCGGTCGAATCAGCTCGCTCACGCGATCGAGAATCTCGCTCGCGGTCCGGCACGATTGCCGCATCTTCTCAATTTCTTTGGCGTTCTTGATTGGAATCATGCCGACACTTTATCTTCGATGATCCGTGATATTTCCCCAAACACCGCGTCTCGGTCGCGGTTGCCATCAATTTTTCGGAGAATCGAAATCTTCCCGTAAAAATCCGCCAGCGGCTGCGTCTTGGTGTTGTATTCGCGGAGACGCTGTTGCAGCACGCCGAGGTCGTCATCACTCCGGCGTTCAAGTCGGCCTTCGCAATAAGGACAGATCGGCCGGTTGGCAAACTGCGCGCTGTCGACGCTGGTCGTGAAGCCGCAGGTTCGGCATTGAAGACGACCGAAAATTCGAGAACGCACAGTATCTTCTGAAACGTCGAGCCAGATTGCAGCATCGAGCGAGCTGTGCAGCCCTATCAAAATGGTGGCAAGGCTTTCGGCTTGAGGAAGCGTTCTCGGAAAACCGTCGAACACAAACCCGTAGCCTCCGTGCAAATGCAGCCAATCTTCGATCAGCTTCACGATGATCTTGTCCTGAACCAAGTCGCCGCGTTGCAAAAGTTCCGCCGTTTCCAAGCCGAGCGGGGTCTCGAGATCTTTTTCGCGACGCAAGATCGCGCCAGGCGATGTGACCGGAATTCCGAAATGGCGGGTAATCATTTCCGCCTGCGTTCCTTTGCCGGAACCGGGTGCGCCCAATAAGACGAGTCGTCGCTTCACTTCGACGCCAAAAATGCTGCAACTCCGCCAATCACGATGATGGCGATGCCAACATACAGCCACATCAGGGTCCGTTGCGCCGCAGCCTCGCCGCGAACATAGGCCGATCGACCGGTGAATCCACCGCGAACGCGACCTTTGCGCAGGAACCCATCGTAATGCCGTTGGATCAAATGTGTTTCGACCTGGCGCATCGTGTCGAGAATAACGCCGACGATGATGAGCAAGCTGGTGCCGCCGAAAAACTGCGCGGTCACCTGAGGCACATGAAGCCCTTGACTCAATAAACTCGGGAGCACCGCAATCAGGGTTAGGAAAATCGCACCGGCGAAAGTCAGCCGGGTCATGGTGAAATCGAGAAAATCGGCGGTTGGTTTACCCGGACGCACGCCAGGAATGTAGCCACCGTACTTTTTCAGGTCGTCCGCGATCTGCGATGGTTGAAATTGAGTAGCTACCCAGAAATAGCTGAAGAAGAAAATCATCGCCGCCAGCACGGCGTAATGGAGCCAGCCGGTAGAGAGCATCTCCGAAATCTGGCGCGCCGTTGGACTGTTTGGAAATGCCCAGCTCACGATTTGGTTCGGGAACAACAACAGCGCCCACGCGAAAATAATCGGCATTACGCCGGGATAATTGACCTTCAACGGCATGTACTGCGTGTTGCCGCCGTATTGTTTCCGGCCAACCACGCGCTTGGCGTATTGCACGGTTATTTTTCGCACCGCCTGCGTAATCGCGATCACACTGGCGATAACCAAAAACAAAAATGCAACCATTAAGACCAGGATTGCCGGATTAACCTGACTCGTGCCGGTTGTCGAGGAAGGCACAAAAGTTTTCCAGGCTTGCGCTAACGCCGCAGGCAAGCGTGCAACGATGCCGATGGTAATGACCAGCGAGATTCCGTTACCGATTCCACGCTCCGTGATCTGATCCCCGAGCCACATCAGCATCAACGTGCCGGTAGTAAGCGAGATTACGGTAACGACCCGAAATACCCATCCCTGATCGTCGACCAACGGAATACCCAAACGTGCGATCGTTTCCGGAATTCCTGGCAACGCGACCCGATACGCTTCCGGATGCTGGAACGAAATCGCGAGCAGATAGCCCTGAAAAATGCAAAGACCCACGGTCATCAACCGGGTGTATTGCATGATCTTCTGTCTGCCTCCGTCTTCGCGAGCAAGTCTCCCGAGTTGCGGAATCACCGCCGACAGCAACTGCATCATGATCGATGCACTGATGTAAGGCATGATACCGAGGGAAAAGATCGCGCAGTTCTCCAGTGCTCCGCCGCTGAACAGATTCAGCAATGCGGCCAGGTTTCCGCCAGCTTTATCCGTCAGCGCGCTGCGAAACCATTCCTGCAGAACCGCCTGATTGACTCCCGGGGTGGTGATTGCCGCGCCCAGTCGTATCACCACGACGACGGCGAGAGTGAAAAGAATCCGGCGCCGCAGCTCAGGAATTTTGAGCGTGTTGAGAAATGCCGAAACCATCGGTTATTTCCGGGAAGTTTTTTTCTTCGTCTTGGAGGCGGACGCAGATTTTTTCTTCGGCGCCGTTTCGTCTTTCACCGCTTGATCGCCATCCTGAGATGTCGCCGAAGATTTTTCCGCGGTTCGATCGCGCATGGTGATTGTGCCTCCGGCCTTCTCGATTTTGGCCTTGGCCGATTCGCTCACTTTGTCGGCCTCGATTTTCAGCGCGTGCTTTAGTTCGCCATCGCCCAGAACCTTGATTCCTACGACATCGCCTCGAATGAGCTTGGATTCGCGAAGTAATTGTTCGTTAACAACCGTGCCCGCCTTGAACTCATTTAGGTCGATCAAATTAACGATCGCGTATTCTTTATGGAACGCGGTGTTATTGAACCCGCGCTTGGGCAAACGCCGAATCAATGGCATTTGGCCGCCTTCAAAGCCGAGACGAAGGCTGCCACCCGAGCGTGCTTTCTGGCCTTTGTGGCCTTTGCCGCTCGTTTTGCCGTGACCAGAGCTCTCGCCGCAACCAAGACGCTTCACGCGATGGCGGGCACCCGGACGTGGACGTAAATTGTGAAGGCGCATTAGGATTGGGACTGAACTGCCGTGGCGGCCGCTTTTCCGTCGCCGCCTTTGATGCCGCGAACTTTAAAAATCTCATCCTTGCGACGCAAAGATTTCAGGGCCGCGATCGTCGCCTTCACCACATTTGCGTGATTGCTCGATCCCAGCGACTTCGCCAGCACATCGCGAATTCCAGCCGCTTCGACAACCGCGCGCACACCACCGCCAGCGATCACGCCGGTTCCGGGCGAAGCTGGTCGCAATAAAACGCGACCGCCACCGAATTCGCCGATTGTTTCATGCGGGATCGTATTTTCGTGGAGGGAAACTTTCTCCATCGATTTCTTCGCGGCGTCGGACGCTTTGCGAATCGCTTCCGAAACTTCGTTCGCTTTACCAAATCCAACGCCAACCGAGCCATCGTGATCGCCGGCAACGATCAATGCGCTGAAGCTGAAACGCCGCCCGCCTTTTACAACTTTGGCGCAACGATTGATGAACACGACTTTCTCGGTCGTGTCGCCCTTCTGGGCCGGCGCTTTGTCCGGGTTGCGATCTTGTCTTCTATGTGGAGGTCCTTGAGCCATGGAATTAAAACTTTAGTCCGCCTTCGCGCGCCGCGTCCGCGAGGGCTTTTACTTTACCTTGATACTGAAACCCGCCCCGATCGAAAACAACGTTCTCGATTTTTTTGCCGCGCGCGCGTTCGGCAATCGTTTTGCCGACAACCTCAGCACTAACGCGATTCGCGGCGGCTTTGTTTTTGCCGAGCACGGATTTCTCCGCGGTCGACGCTGCGATCAACGTCTTGCCGGCGTCATCATCAATGACCTGGGCGTAAACGTGCTTGCCTGAAAAATAGACTGACAATCGCGGACGCGCTGCTGTCCCCGAGACTTTCTTTCGGATCCGCTGATGCAAGCGTTGCCGGGCTGCCTTTCGATTAAACGCCGCCATAAATTATTGGACTGTCTTGCCTTCTTTGCGGCGAATTTGTTCGCCGGCATAACGAACGCCTTTGCCCTTGTACGGTTCCGGTGGGTAATAACGGCGGATGTCGGCAGCGACCTGGCCAACCACTTTCTTGTCCGGGCCCTGGATGGAAAGCTTCGTGTTGTCGGTGACAGTAATTTTAATGTCTTGCGGGATCGGAAACAAAATCGGGTGCGAAAAACCGAGACTGAGATTCAAATTCTGTCCCTGGACGGCGGCTTTGAAACCAACGCCTTCAATCTCGAGGTTTTTGGTAAATCCTTCACTCACCCCGACGACCATGTTGTGGACTAGAGCGCGGGAAAGACCGTGCAACGCCTTTACGCTGCGAGTTTCAGCACCGCGCGCGAGCGAAACGTGATTGTCTTTCACGCTGGCTGTAATCTGCCGCGGCAACTTCCAGCTTAGTTTGCCCTTCGGTCCTTCCACCGAAACAGCGCCGTCGTTGGCGATGTTGACTTTCACTTTGTCAGGTATGTCGACCGGCTTATTTCCAATTCGCGACATAAAATTACCAAATGTAGGCGAGCAATTCGCCGCCCACTTTTTGTTTCTTCGCCTCCCGGCCCGACATTACCCCGCGGGATGTAGATAAAATCGAGGTCCCCATTCCACCGAGGACTCGCGGAATCTCATCGGCCCCCACATAACGCCGCAAGCCAGGACGACTGACGCGTTTCAATCCGGTGATCGCACAAGTGTGATCGACCAGTTTGTTGGTGATCCTGATCCGCGGATGGGCCGCTTTGGTATCGACTTCGTAATCGCTGATGTAGCCTTCGTTCTTCAAAATCCGAATGACCTCGGCTTTCAGCTTGGAGTACGGGACAAAGATTTCCATCTTCTGCGCGCGCGCGCCATTGCGCACCCGGGCGAGCAAATCTGCAAGTGGATCTGTAACAGTACTCATGAAATTCAGGCGGCTTGTGCAGCCGGTTTCTTCGCGCGGTCAGCGAACGGCATCCCCATTTCGCTCAAGAGCGACTTGGCTTCTTCGTCCGTCTGCGCGGAAGTGACAATGGTAACATCAAAACCGATGTTGCGCTTGATTTTATCGAGCTCGACCTCGGGAAAAATCGTCTGATCGGGCACGCCGAGCGTATAGTTGCCGTGACCGTCGAAGGAACGCGGCGGAACCCCACGAAAATCACGAATGCGCGGGAGGGCGGCCTTGATCAAACGCTCCAAAAATTCGTACATGCGATCACCTCGCAACGTGACCTTGGCGCCGATCAATTGGTCCTTGCGCAATTTGAAATTCGCGATGCTTTTCTTCGAGCGCGTCTCGGCTGGCTGTTGGCCGGTAATCAAAGCCAATTCGGCCTTCGCTTCGTCGAGGGCCTGTTTCACATCCGTCTGCGAACCGATCGAAGTATTAACGACCACTTTCTCGATCCGCGGAATTTGGTGGACGTTCTTGTACTTGTGCCGTTCGCGCAATGCGGGAACCACCCGATCTTTATAATGACGATAAAATTCGTTTTCCATTACGCCGCCTTCTTCTCAGCCGTTTTCTTTGGCTTCGTTTTGGTTTTTTGAGTCTTTTCGGTTTCAAGCAACTTCACATTCGAGATGTGAATCGGGCCTTCGCGCTCGGCGATTTTCCCCTGCGGATTGTCCTCCGATTTACGCAGGTGCTTCTTAATAATACGCACGCCTTCGACCAAGACCTGTTGCTTACTCGCGCGAACCTCAAGGACTTTTCCAGAAGAGCCTCTGAAGTTCCCGGAAATCACCTCGACGTTGTCGCCTTTCTTGACGTGAAATTTGAACCGGCTCATAACACCTCCGGCGCGAGCGATACGATTTTCATGAAATTGCGCTCGCGCAGTTCGCGTGCGACCGGCCCGAAGATGCGTGTGCCACGCGGGTTCAAATCTTTGTCGATAATAACGATCGCGTTGTTGTCGAACCGCAGACACGAACCGTCATCGCGGCGAATCGGCTGCCGGGTGCGAACCAAAACCGCGCGCACTACTTCGCCCTTTTTTACTGTGCCCGTCGCGCTCGCTTCCTTCACGTTTGCAGTGATCACGTCGCCGATCCCGGCGTAAAGAGTGGCTTTGCCGATCACGCCGATCATTGTCGCCATCCGCGCGCCGGTATTGTCCGCCACTTCAAGTCTGGATCGAATCTGCACCATAAAAATTACTTCTGGAGGACCTCCACCAATCGCCAGCGTTTCAATTTGCTTAGCGGCCGCGTCTCCATGATCCGAACCGTGTCGCCCGTCTTCGCCTTGTTTTCTTCGTCATGCGCGTAGAAGCGGCGGATCTGCTTCACGATCTTGCCAAACTTCGGGTGCGGCACGCGGGTGGTTGTTTGCACCACAATCGTTTTGTTCATCCGATCGGAAATCACTTCACCCACGCGTGTCTTTCGCGCGGCGCGAGAGTATTTCGCCGGCAACGGAGGCGGCTGGGTGGTTGGTTGGGTCGCTGGTTCGGCCATATTTACTTCTTCTTTTTCGTTTTTGTTTCTTCGGCCGGAATTGTCTGCGGCTGGTGTGCCCGGTTCGAGAGGATCGTCTCAATCCGCGCTACATCGCGACGAATCAAGCGCAGTCGGCTCGGTTGTTCGAGCTGGCCACTTTGCTGCTGCAAGCGCAGATGCAACCGTTCCTGACGAAGATCGCGACGCTTCGTCATCAACTCATCCGTGCTCATTTCAACTATTTCTTTGATCTTCATGTTAGTTAGGCAGCAGCCACGTGGTGTCGGCTGATAAATTTCGTGCGCACCGGCAATTTGTCGGCCGCCAGCCGCAGCGATTCCCGCGCAACCGATTCGGTCAAACCATCAAGCTCAAATAAAATGTTGCCGGGTTTCACTGTCGCGACCCAAAATTCCGGCTGACCTTTTCCCTTACCCATTCGCGTCTCCGGCGGCCGAGCGGTCACTGATTTGTCAGGGAAAATCCGGATCCAGAGTTTGCCTTTACGCTTCATGTTGCGCGTCAAAGCAACCCGCGCGGCTTCGATTTGGATATTGGTAATCCACGCCCGCTCGAGCGTTTGCAGACCGAACTCGCCGAAGTTGATCCGGAGATTGCGCGAAGCAGTCCCCTTGCGGCTTCCCCGCTGGGACTTGCGATACTTCACTCGTTTGGGCATCAACGGCATACGAATTTCCTACGCTTCAGCTGGTTCCGGAGCGACTGGCGGTGGCGGAGGGGGCGGGATCTCCTGGCGCTGCTCCGGCTGAGCTTCTTCCTTCTTACAAATCCAGCATTTCACGCCGATCTTTCCGTAGACCGTATTTGCCTCGGCAAATCCATAATCAATCGGAGTGCGAAGCGTGTGCAGCGGAATCTTTCCTTCGCGGTACCACTCCGAGCGTGAAATCTCCGCCCCGTTCAATCGTCCGGAAGAGCGAAGCTTGATTCCCTCCGCGCCGAAGTCCATCGCGGTCTGCACCGCTTTCTTCATCGCGCGGCGATAAGCAATTCGCCGCTCGATCTGCAACGAGACGTTTTCCGCGACGAGCTGTGCGTCGAGCTCGGGCGTCTTGATCTCTTGGATGTCGATCTTGATCTGCTTGCCCTGGGCCATCTTCGAAATCTCTTCAGTCATTTTTTCGATCTCGGCGCCCTTGCGGCCGATCACAATCCCGGGACGGGCGGTGTGGATCGTCACCCGGATTGAATTCCAGGCCCGCTCGATCACGATTTTCGCAACCGCTGCAAACTGAAGTTTCTTCTTCACGTAAGCGCGAATCTCCAGGTCGCTGTGCAAAAAGGCGGGGAGCTCCTGGGGAGAAGCGTACCAACGCGAACGCCAATCGCGGTTTACGCCAAGTCTGAATCCAATTGGATTAACCTTTTGTCCCATAAAATTACTTCTTTTCCGCTTTCGCGGTCTTCTTCGTTTTCTTCGGCTTCTTTTCAGCCGCGGCCGCCTTCTCTTGAGTTTTCTCGGCCGTCGGATGTTTCTTTTCCGGTTTTTCGTCCGTCAAAACGATCCGAATGTGAGCAGTCCGCTTTAAAACCTGGGAGCCGCTTCCGCGGGCGCGGGTCATCATTCGTTTGAAAGTTGGGCCTTCGCCGACAACGGCTTCCTTCACAATCAAGCCGTCTGCTTTCAAGTTCGCGTTGTTTTCAGCGTTGGCGATCGCGCTCTTGAGCGTTTTGTTGATCAAGAACGCGGCCTTTTTCGGGGTGAAAGCGAGGATATCCAGTGCCGCCGAAACCGGCAGACCCTGGATCTCTCGCGTGACTTCCCGCACCTTGAACGGCGAAATCCGCGCGTACTTATATATTGATCTAACTTCCATTATTTTAAACTCACTTTGGACGCGTCGACTTGGAGCCGATCGCCCACTTTAATTTTTTCCTTCCCAGAATCCTCAATCACTGCGCCGGAAATCCGCTGGCGCACATCGACCACCCGCAGCGTCGCGATCTTTTGATCGCCACGCATCACTCGGAGCGGCATTCCAATCTTCACACCTTGCTGCTCGCCAATATTTGCAACCACAAACGACCATTCGTCCTTCACGCTGAGCACGCTCGCATCCATCAAGCCGGGTTGCGGCTCGTTAACCTTATCAGCTGTCGATCTTCCCACGAGCTCATTTGTTTTGCGCAACTGCGTTTCAACATCCGCTCGCGCTTGGGCATCGCCGCCTTGCGACGTTTTCAAATACCGCAAAAGCGATTCGTTCAAACCAAGCAGTTGGTCGCGCAATTCAGCGCGCTCTTTCTGAGTGATTCGCAAGTCGCTCACCGCCGCGAGTAACCGTTGCTCGAGCTTCGCCCGATCTTTACTCGCCGAGGCCAATCCCAACGCGTCCATTCGCGATTCCAAATCCGCGAACTTGCGTCGGAATACTTCCGCTTCCGCGTTCGATTCCGCCAGGCTCGCCGTCAAAGTCTTGAGCGATTCCTGCTGGATTGACAATTGCTTGCGCAATTCTTCGTTCTGGCGAAGGAGCGACTCCGCGGTCACCCCGCCCTGGCGGGGTTCCGCATTTTCGATTTTGGATTCTGTCAAAGAACTATCCTTTTGCGCTTGCGCGCAAAACCCGATTGCAAACTGCAGACTTAAAATTGCAAATGTCAGCCGCCGCCGCTTTCGCCGCGACCGCATCAATCTGCCATCTGCACTCTTCAATCTAAAATTACTTAGCAACCTTCGCCGTATGCGAACCATGTTTCTTAAAGATTCGCGTGGCCGAAAATTCACCGAGTTTGTGGCCGACCATATTCTCGGTAACGAAAACGGAATTAAATATCTTTCCGTTGTGTACCAAAAATGTGTGGCCGACAAAATCCGGCGTCACCATCGAGCGGCGCGACCAGGTTTTGATCGCCTTTTTGGCGCCCGAGGCATTCATCTTGTCGATCTTCTCGAGAAGATGCGCTTCGACGAAGGGTCCTTTCTTTAGTGATCTTCCCATAAAAATCAAATTTTCTTCTTCCCGCGGCGCCGCTCCAGGATGAACCGGTCGCTCGGCTTGCGTTTCGCCCGGGTCTTAAATCCTTTAGCCAGCTGTCCCCACGGGCTCACCGGATGATGACGTCCGCCACCACCCTTGGATTTACCCTGACCACCGCCCATCGGGTGATCGATCGGGTTCATCACCATGCCGCGAACGTGCGGCCGGCGCCCCTGCCAGCGCGTGCGACCGGCTTTACCGCTGGCTACGTTCATGTGATCGACATTTCCAACCTGGCCGATAGTCGCGAAACAATTCTCGTGAATCCGGCGCACTTCGCCCGACGGCATTTTCACGAGGGCGTAACCGCCTTCGAGGTTGTTCAAGATCGCCTGTTGACCGGCGCTGCGGGCAACTTGTCCACCGCGACCCGGACTGAGCTCAATATTATGAATACTTGTCCCGAGCGGAATTGCGCGAAGCGGCAAGGAATTGCCCAGTTCCGGCGCCGCATCGTTTCCGGCCATTACTCTCGCGCCAACCTTCAGTCCGCTCGGTGCCAGGATATAACTCAGCTCGCCGTCGGTGTACTTAATAAGAGCAATCCGCGCCGAACGGTTTGGATCGTATTCGATTCCGAGTACTTCCGCGGCGATGCCATGCTTGCGGCGTCTGAAATCGACTTTGCGATAATGCTGCTTGTGTCCGCCGCCAATGTGGCGCGATGTCAGCCGGCCGTAATTGTTACGGCCGCCGCTTTTCCTCTTCGGTTCCAATAAACTCTTCGCCGGCTTCCATTTCGTAATCTCATCGAAGGCCGGCGTCTGTTTGAAGCGCTGGACCGGTGTGAGTGGGCGGTAACTTTTGAGCGCCATAAAATTACACCAGTTCGATCTTCTCGCCTTCAGCCAGCGTCACGATCGCTTTTTTCCAATGTGCTCGGCGACCGAGCGGTCCGCGGACGCGCTTTTGTTTGCCGGTGTAGTTGCACGTATTCACGTCGATTACCTTCTTTTGGAACAAACGCTCCACCGCATCTTTGATTTGAATCTTGTTCGCGCGCGGGCTGACCCGAAAAACGTACTTGTTCTGCTTTTCGCTTAGCAGCGTCGACTTCTCGGTCAGCGACGCGGTCTCGATAATTTCGTGGGACTCCCTCATTGCAATCTCTCCGCCAGTTTCTCGAGTGCTTTCGAGGTCACCAAAATCTTCTGGAACGCCAGCAACTGCTCGGTGTTTACGTCCGCAGCCGTCGCCAGTCTTACCGGCTTCACGTTACGGGCCGACTTGTAGGTCTTGTCATCAAAGGAATCCGAAACGATCAGAACTTTCTCCGCATCGGTTTGTTTGCGGACCAGATCGACAAACGACTTCGTTTTAATTTCCGAAACTGCGAATTTATCGATCGTGAGAACGTCGCCGGCTTTGATTCGCTCGCTCAACACTTTGTGAAGGGCGAGACGCCGCACTGATTTCGAAACTTTCTTGGAATAATCGCGAGGATGCGGCCCGAAAACAACGCCACCACCACGCCAAACCGGGGACGAAGCATAACCCGCCCGCGCGCGGCCCGTTCCTTTTTGCCGCCATGGCTTTGCACCCGACAAGTCGACCGTCGCCTTGGTTTTTGTGCTGGCTGATCCGGATCGGCGCGCCGCCCGCATCGCAGTCACAACCTCATGAACCGCTTGCGAGCCGCGACCATCTTCGATGATCTCGATCTTGGCTTCCTTAGCTGCGGCTTTAGTTAAGACTTTCGCGCTCATTTCCTCGAGGCTTCCTTAGCTTGAGCCTTCTTTTCCTCGGCCAACTCCCCTGCTTTCTTCGGTTTCTTGGCGTGCGCAGCCGCATCAGCCTTTGCGTGTGCCTCGTGCACGGCAAGCAGCTCACCCGGATTCTTTATCGCCGGCCTGACTACCACGTAGCTGCCGTTGCAGCCTGGTACCGCGCCACTGATTAAAATCACTTTATCGGCTTCGCGCACCTGCATGACCCTCAGATTCTGAACGGTAACGCGTTCATCGCCTAGGTGACCTGGCATACCCATGTTTTTCCAAATACGTCCCGGCGTGGAACGATTTCCAATCGCGCCGTTCCGACGATGCGTCTTGGAACCGTGCGCCGCGCCTTGTCCGGCGAAATTATGCTTCTTCATTACGCCCTGAAAGCCTTTGCCTTTCGAGCGACCGATCACGTCCACGAAATCGCCGGGCTGAAACTGCGTGACGCTCAAATTCACTTCACCGTCGGCCAGATCCGCCTTCAATCGAAATTCGCGCACAAATTTTTGCGGAGCGAGGCTGGCTTTCTTGAAATGGCCGAGCTCGGCTTTGCTCACACGCGATTCCTTTTGCACGGCGAACCCGACCTGCACCGCCGAATAACCGTCACTCTCGTTCGTTAGGCGACGAACAAGAACGTTATCGCCCGCCGCGATCACGGTCACAGGATGGAGCCGACCATTGGCGTCGTAGACGCTGGTCATGCCGATTTTTTGTCCTAGTAAACCGATGCTCATGTTGGCGACGTGAAAAAATTCTCAAGCAGCTAAATCTTAATGGTGATATCAACGCCCGCGGGCAGGTTCAGTTTCTTCAACTCGTCCACCGTCTTTGCGGTTGGTTCGATAATGTCGAGCAACCGTTTGTGCGTGCGGATTTCAAATTGTTCCATCGACTTTTTGTCGACGTGTGGAGAACGATTCACCGTAAACTTTTCGATCAAAGTGGGCAGCGGAATCGGTCCGGCCACGCGCGCGCCAGTGCGTTTCGCAGTTTCAACGATCTCGACCGCGGACTGATCGAGCATTCGATGATCGAAAGCCTTCAGGCGAATCCGAATTTTTTGTCCGTTCGCCATTATTTCTTCTCCTTCTGATCGAGAATGGCGGCCACGAGGTTCGCCGGTACTTGTTCAAAGTGCGAGGGCTCCATCGAATAACTCGAGCGACCCTTCGATAATGATCGGATTGCCGTCGCGTATCCGAAAAGTTCGGCCAAGGGCACGAGCGCATGAACGATGGCAAGATTGCCTCGCGATTCGATGCTTTGGATGCTGCCCCGCCGACGGCTTAAGTCGCCGCATATATCGCCCTGATATTCTTCCGGGGTGATGTTTTCGACCTTCATGATCGGTTCGAGCAAAATCGGTTTCCCTGCCCGAAAGCCATCCTTCATTGCGAAAATCGCCGCCATCTTGAACGCAAGCTCGTTCGAATCGACTTCATGGAAACTTCCGAACACGATGTCGCATTCAACATCGACGACCGGATAACCTCCGAGAACGCCATCAAGCATCGCTTCCTCGATGCCTTTCTTACAGGCCGGGATGTACTCGCGAGGAATGATTCCGCCGACAATCTTATTCTCCAAAACCAAACCTTTACTGCGCTCGGCCGGGCGAAGATCGACTTCGACGTGGCCGTACTGACCACGGCCACCAGACTGTTTGATCAACTTGCCAACGCCGTGAGCGTTGGCCGTGATCGTTTCACGATACGCGATCTGGGGTTTGCCCGCATTCGCGTCCACTTTGAATTCGCGGAACATCCGGTCGCGAATAATTTCCAAATGTAACTCGCCCATCCCGGCGATGATCGTCTGCCCGGTGTCTTCGTGGGTGTAAACCTTGAAAGTCGGATCTTCTTCGGACAAGCGCTGCAGAGCGATGCCCATTTTTTCCTGGTCGACCTTGGTCTTCGGCTCGATCGCCATTGAAATAACCGGGTCGGGAAACGATGGCGGCTCGAGCAGGATCGGATGGTCCTCGTCACAAAGCGTGTCGCCGGTCGTGATATTCTTAATGCCGACGATGGCGGCGATATCGCCGGAGTAACAAGTCTCGATGTCCTCGCGTTTGTCGGCCTGGATTTGAATCAAACGCGATATCCGTTCGCGCTTGTTCGTGCGCGGATTGTAAACATTGTCGCCTTTGCTCAGCGTGCCGGAGTAAACGCGGAAGAAAACGAGCTTTCCGACGAATGGATCGCTCCACAATTTGAACGCCAGCGAACAAAACGTAGCGTTGTCGTCCGTCGGCGCTTCCATCGGTTCATGCGTATCTGGCTCCATTCCTTTGGCCGCCGGAATATCCAATGGGCTCGGCAAATAATCGACGACGGTATCGACCAGGTATTGCACTCCAATATTTTTCAACGCCGAGCCGCCGATTACGGGCACGAATTTGTTCGCAATGGTTTGCCGTCGAATCGCCGCTTTCAAAAGCTCGGGCGTAACCGGCTTCTCTTCCAGAACCACTTCCGCGATTTCGTCGTCAATATTAGAAATCTGCTCGACGAGATCTTTGTAAGCTTTTTCCACAGCTTGGGCATGCTCCGGAGGAATGTCGGCGACCTCATAGGTCGATCCCATCTGGTCGCTATCGGAATAAATGATTGCTTTCTTATTAATAACGTCGAGCTGGCCGCGAAGTTGATCTTCTCTGCCCAGCGGCAACAAGACCGGCCATGCATTCGCGCCCAGTTTCTTGTGAATGCTGTCCACCGACATCGCGAAATCGGCGCCGACGCGGTCCATCTTGTTGATGAACGCGAGCCTCGGAACGTTGTATTTCGTCGCTTGCCGCCAAACTGTCTCGGATTGCGGCTGCACCCCGGCCACGCCGTCGAAAACAGCGATGGCGCCGTCTAGAACGCGTAAAGAACGCTCAACTTCCGCCGTGAAATCCACGTGACCCGGGGTGTCGATAATGTTGATGCGTTGTTTGATGCCTTCGAAAATTTTGTAAACGCCTTCTTCTTTCTTTTGCGACCAGCTGCAAGTCGTGGCCGCGGAGGTGATCGTAATTCCACGCTCGCGCTCCTGTTCCATCCAGTCGGTGACAGTCGTGCCTTCGTGCACTTCGCCCATCTTGTGGATCATGCCGGTGTAGAACAGCACGCGTTCGGTGATCGTGGTCTTGCCGGCGTCGATGTGCGCCGCAATTCCAATGTTACGCGTCCGCTCGAGTGGGAATTTGCGATTCGGCGAATTCGGACCCTTTGCTGCGGCTGGTTTCTTTTCTGCGGTCGCGGTCGCCATAAAATTACCAGCGGAAGTGCGCAAACGCGCGATTCGCTTGCGCCATTTTGTGAGTGTCTTCGCGTTTCTTGATCGCGTTGCCTTGACCCGCGGCGGCGTCTTTGATTTCAGCGGCTAAGGCTTCGGCCATCGGCATCCCTTTGCGGGTGTCGGCGTACATCACGATCCAACGCGTGGCTAAAGAAATCTGACGTGCCGGAGTCACTTCCATCGGCACTTGATACGTGGCGCCGCCGACCCGACGCGATTTTACTTCGAGCCGTGGACGAACATTTTCGATCGCCTTGTTGACGACCTCGAGCGGATCGACTGAATCCGATCCTTCGCGCGATTTCTCAATCGCGGTGTAGACAATGCGCTCGGCGAGCGACTTCTTGCCGCGATTCATCACCGTGCTGATGAGCCGCGCGACCGCCGGACTCCCGTAGCGGGAATCGACGCGCTCTTCCTTTTTGTAAACTCTTTTCCGTCGCGACATTGTCGATTTTGTTCTTCAAAATTTACTTCTTCTCCGCTGCCGGCGCTGCCTTGGCTGCGCCGCCTCCACCGGCTGCGCCACCTTTGGGGCGCTTCGCTCCATATTTGGAGCGACTCCGACGTCGTCCATCGACGCCGAGACTGTCGAGCGAACCGCGCACAATGTGATAGCGCACGCCCGGCAAATCTTTCACGCGTCCCCCGCGCACGAGCACGATCGAGTGCTCCTGCAAATTGTGCCCCTCGCCTGGGATGTAGGCAATCACTTCCTGGCCATTCGTCAAGCGGACCTTGGCTACTTTACGAAGGGCGGAATTCGGCTTTTTCGGGGTGCGCGTCATTACCTGGACACACACGCCGCGACGCTGAGGACAATTGGCCAGGGCCGGTGACTTTGATTTCACCGACACCTTCCGGCGTCCTTTCCGAATTAACTGATTAATCGTAGGCATTTTCTTCCAAACAATGCGCCGCCCAAACGGGGTCGAAATCCGGGCGACAAAAAAACCCGCTCAAAACGCGTTAACACACTGTCACGCGCCTGATGCGGTGAGCCGCGACTATAGAGGAGAAAATCCCGGCCCGCAAAGAATATTTTGCGTCCGAATTTGTTTTGCGCCGCGATTGCGCGGAGTCTCTGCGCGGATGGATAAACCGTTCCAACTTTTGGCTCAAGATGGACAATCAAAAGCACGTCATGGGCGGCTTCTGACTGCTCACGGGGTAATCGAAACGCCGACTTTCATGCCGGTCGGGACCCAGGGCTCGGTGAAAGGGGTGAGTCCGCGCGAACTCAAGGAACTAAGCGCGCAAATCATTCTCGGAAACACGTATCACCTGTTTGTCCGGCCGGGGATCGATGTGATCAAACATTTCGGCGGACTGCATGAGTTCATGAACTGGGACGGACCGATCCTGACCGACAGCGGCGGCTACCAGATTTTTTCGCTAGCGAAGTTGCGCAAGATTACACAAGACGGCGTTCAGTTTCAAAATCACGTCGATGGCACGCCGGCGTTCATTTCACCGGAAATCGCGATGGAAATTCAAACGGCGCTCGGGAGCGATATCGCAATGGTCCTGGACGAATGTCCGCCGTGGCCATGCGAGTACGACTACGCGGCGAAGAGCCTAGAGCTGACGACGCAATGGGCGAAGAGATGCAAGAAATGGCAAACAGAAAACGCCGAACGCTCAACGTCGAACGCCGGACGTCGAAGGGAAGCGGCGGAAAACTCTCAACCCTCAACTATCAGCGATCAACTTCTCTTCGGCATTGTGCAGGGAGCAACATTTGAAGACTTGTGAAAGCAGTCGGCCCAAGCACTCGTCGACATCGACTTTGACGGCTACGCGATTGGCGGTGTCAGCGTTGGAGAACCGGAAGAGGAAATGATGAAAGCAGTCGAATCGAGCGAGCCGAGCTTACCCACGAACAAACCGCGCTACGCGATGGGACTTGGGACACCGCCCCAGTTGCTGGAGATGATCGGGCGCGGGATGGACATGTTTGATTGCGTTTTGCCCACACGTCTCGCGCGCAACGGAACCGCATTCACCGCGGCCGGCACCCTGAATCTAAAAAACGCGGAGTTTGCAATGGATAAACGCCCGATCGAAGAAGGGTGCGACTGCTCAAGCTGTCGCGGATCCGCGCGCGGTTACATTCGTCATCTAATTAAGGCAGAGGAAATTCTTGGACTGCGACTGATCACCATACACAACCTGCATTTCTATTTAGAGTTGATGCGACAGGCGCGCGAAAGGATCGACCAGGGCACATTCGACCAATTTCGGAACGGGTTTGTGTCGAATTACAAAATACGGGATGTCTATCCCGAAGCTTAATGGAGGGCTTGTCCCTCCAATATTAATTGCAGCCGGGACGTTCAGCATTAAAGTCCGGCCTCCTCAAATCTTCCGATGTCGACCCTAATTCCGATTCTAGCTCAAGCTCAACCGACGGCATCTGCTCCCGCTTCGAGTCCTGGCGGCGGCCTCATTTCGTTCGTGCCGTTCATTTTCATCTTTATTATTATGTACTTCCTGCTGTTCCGGCCGCAAAAGAAGCGGCAGCAAGACCAGCAGCGATTAGTTGCCGCGCTGAAAACGGGCGACAAAGTGGTAACCAACGCCGGAATTCACGGATTGATCGCGAATGTGAAGGATACAACCGTAATGTTGAAGGTGGCGGATAATGTGAAGATCGAAGTGGAGAAGTCGGCAGTCACGAATGTGCTAGCGAGTTGAGCAGTTGAGACGTTGAGGAGTTGAGATGAAGATGAAACGAGAAACCAATGTGATGTCTCAACCGCTCAACAACTCAACCCCTCAACTTCTGCGATGAGTCCCGCCGCCACATTTTTCGCCGGTATCGGCTTGCTGATCCTGTTCGGCTGGTATTTTGCAACCGACAGCGAAAAAATCCGCCGTTACCTCGGAACTGTCCTGACAATCGCGATCACTGCGTTTTGTCTCGCTTCGACCTATCCCCCATTTGACCAAAAGCGTCCGGACGGAACGGTCATTCAGCCCGGTAAAATCCATCTCGGTCTCGATTTGCAGGGCGGGACTTCATTCTTGATCCGTTTGGAACCGGCGGCCGGTCCTGACGGAAGCAAGCGCGCGATTACCAAGTCGATGGTCGACCAGGCGATCGAGGCGATCCGGAAACGCGTCGACCAGTTCGGCGTCAGCGAGCCGATTATTACGCCGCAGGGAACTGATCGAATTTTGGTGCAGATTCCCGGTCTCGACGCCGGAAAAATCCAGGAAGCGCGCGATCAACTTTCGAGGGTGGCCAAGCTCGAGTTTCGTCTTGTTTTTCCGGACAACGGCGAGCGGCTGGGCGCGATTGATGAGGGCAAGGAAGTGATTCCGCCGGAGTACCGCATCGAAAAGTACACGATGCGCGCCGAAGGAAACGAAAAACCGCGCGAGGAACGGTTATTGGTTAAGAAGAAATCTGACCTCGGCGGCGATCGCGTCCGAGAATCACACGCCTACTACGGAAACGAGGGCTGGACGGTGCAGCTGAAGTTCGACGGCGAAGGCGCGAAAAAGTTTGGTGAAATCACCGCGGCCCACAAAGGGCATCGTTTCGCGATCGTCCTTGATGGGGTGATCCAATCGGCGCCTGTCATCCGAGACGCGATTTATGGGGGCGATGCAATCATCAGTGGCAGGTTTGATGAGACGGAAGCGCGCGGCCTGGCCAGCGTGCTGGAGAATCCGTTGCAAACCCCAGTGAAGATCGAGGAGGAACGCCAGGTGTCGGCGAGTCTGGGCAGTGATTCTATTAAGAGCGGGATCTATTCGGGTATCGCCGGGTTCGCCTTGGTCGTGGTCTTCATGATCATTTATTACCGGCTAGTCGGGCTCATTGCCGACATTGCCTTGGCGATCAACTGCGTCATGGTCGTTGGCGCGCTCGGCATGTTCAATAGCGTGCTGACCCTTCCGGGTATCGCCGGATTAATTCTAAGCTTGGGCATCGCGGTCGACGCCAACGTTCTTATCTATGAACGCCTCCGTGACGAAATTAAACAGGGGAAGACGCTTCGGACGGCGATCGACACTTCGTATCAAAAAGCTTTTAGCGCCATTTTCGATGCGCACGTCACCCAATTTCTTACCGCGGTGATTTTGTTCTGGCTCGCCAGCGGTCCGGTCAAGGGTTTCGCCCTGACCCTGACCATAGGCATCGTTGCCTCAATGTTTTCATCGCTGCTCGTGACCTACACTTGTTTTTCGTGGGCGTTCGCGGCCAATGTGCTGAAAAAGGTGTCGATGCTTCACCTTATTCGTTCGAAGGATTTCGACTTTCTCGGAAACGCAAAGAAATTCATGGTAGTCTCGGGAATCGCGGTAGTGGTTTGCATCGCCGCTCTATTCGTCCGCGGTCAACGAAACCTCGGCGCCGATTTTCGCGGCGGCGACTTGATGGTCCTCTCCGCGAGTCAAAAGCTGACTCCGGACGAAGTTCGCTCCACCCTGGCCAACACCGGACTTCAAAACAGCGTGATCCAATCTGAGCGGGTCGCGAATCGGGATTTGATCAGTATTCGGTCCGATGCTGGGAACGCGGACAAGATTAAGGCGCGGTTACAGGAAGCGCTTCCGAATGCCGGTTTAAAATTCGAACAGACAGACCACGTCGGTGCGCTGGTTGGAAAAGAACTGGCTAGCAAGAGCGCGCTGGCTTTGACCCTCGGTCTGATCGGCATTTTTATCTACGTGAGCATGCGATTCGGCACTTCGTTCGCCGTCGGATCACTCGCCGCGCTCGCGCACGATCTCATAATTACTCTTGGGATTTTCTCGCTCAGCGGACGCGAATTGTCCCTTATCATGGTGGCGGCTGTTCTTACCATCGCCGGCTATTCGATTAACGATAAGATCGTGGTGTTTGACCGAATCCGGAGCGGTCTCCGCGATCGCCTGTCGGGTTCCGTGGCCCAGGTGATGAACCACTCGATCAACGACACGCTGTCGCGAACGATTCTGACTGGCGGCACGGTTTTGCTTACCGTGTTGGCACTGTATTTCTTCGGCGGACCGGTGCTCAACGATTTCGCATTCTCCTTCCTGGTTGGGGTTATCGTCGGCACTTACTCCTCGATCTTTATTGCCTCGCCGATTGTGCTGTGGTGGACGCGCGCGCGTGGAAAGGATTCGGCCTCGCTCCGTCGCGAGGTCACCCAGGCTGCGACCAGCGCCAATCCGATTGCCCGTTAGGGCCAATTCGGCAGCATTTGACGGATATCGAGACCCCGCTTAAGGTCGGCGCGCCCAAATGGGCACAAAATTTGCAGATCCAGGAGTTGATTATTGATGCCAGAAGTACTCGTTCGTAAAGGTGAGCCAGTTGATCGCGCTTTAAAGCGGCTGAAGAACAAGCTCGACGCCGAGGGTATTCTCGAGGAAGTGCGCCGTTTGCGCGCCTTTGAGACCCCTTCGCAAAAGCACCGCCGTAAAATGAAGGCGAATGCTAAGCGCGGCCGGACGAAGTTCCGCTTTAATCCGTAGAGGCGAATCCGGAAACCGCAAAGCGGAGACCGAAAGATCGATTAGATCACGGCGCAGTCTGGTTACCTATCCGGTATCCGGTTTCTCGCTGTCCGGTATCGAGAAATCCGTCTAGTCTCTTCCGGGCATGAAGGTTTCGGTTGTGATTCCGGTTTTCAACGAACGCTCTACGGTCGAGCAGATCGTAAACGTCGTGCGCGGCGCCGATGTCGGCGAAGTGGAAATTATCGTGGTGGACGACGGCTCCACCGATGGCACCCAGCAAGTCCTCAAGGAAAAAGTCTCATCGCTGGCTAATCAAATTATCTATCAGCCGCGCAACACGGGAAAGGGCGCGGCCTTGCGCGCCGGATTCGCCGCCGCCACTGGCGATATAGTTTTGGTGCAAGACGCCGATCTCGAATACAACCCCGCCGATTATCCGACTTTACTCGAACCGATCCTCACCGGTAAAGCCGACGCCGTCTTCGGGTCGCGTTTCATGGGTGGCCGGCCACACCGCGTTCTCTATTTCTGGCATATGGTCGGCAACCGCTTCCTCACTTTGCTCTCGAACATGTTTACAAACCTAAACCTGAC
>DATINV010000127.1:0-6097 GCA_035473775.1 Chthoniobacterales bacterium | reverse complement strand
CCGCTGGCGAACTTCATTTCCTTCGGTTTCGCTGCATTCGTTGCGGTCACCATTGCGTTGCTCTTTCGCAGTCTATGGGTCCGATTAATTCTGGTTCTATTAGTGGGATCCGCGGCCATTCTTGTTTCGCTGTTTTGTTTCAACCGCGCGTCGATCGATTTGCCAATGATCTCGCCGCTTGCAGTCTTTGGAGTTACGACGCTCTTCGGACTGATCTACGATTTTGCGACGGAACGCATCGAGAAGGTGCGCGTTCGTCGCGTCCTGGAGCGCTATGTTTCACGCGATGTCGTTCACGAATTGGTCGACCATCCCAATGTTTATCGCGATGCGCTCGGAGGCGTGACCAAACCGGTCGCCATTCTTTTCTCCGATATCCGATCCTATTCAATCGTTACCGCGCGCAGTTCGCCGGAGGCATTGGTTGCGCAACTCAACGAGTATTTCAGCGCGATGGTGGAATGCGTTTTTGAGAACGGTGGCACCCTGGACAAATTCATCGGCGACGCACTGATGGCGTCGTGGGGGAGTTTGGACAGCGGCGGCGCTCAAACGGATGCCGTTTCCTCGGTTCGTGCAGCCCTCTCGATGCAGGATAGGATTCGTTCGCTAAACAAGATTTGGAGTCAGCGCGGCTGGCCCGCGCTCCGGGTTGGGATGGCAATAAATTACGGTGAGGTGGTCGTCGGAAATATCGGATCGCCGCAACGGATGGAATTCACTCTGATCGGCGACGCCGTCAACGTGAGCTGGAAACTTCAGGAAATGACCAAAACGACGAGCGCTGATCTGATCGTCAGCGAAAGCATCGCAGCTCTGGTTGCGGGTGATTTTGATCTTCGTTCGCTCGGCACGGCGTCGCTCGATGATTCGCACCAATCGTGCGAAATATTCTCCATCGGACGCGGAGACGTTGCCGATTCGAAGAATGAACAAACTCGGAATGAGTCATGGCACGCGGGTTCATGGTCTGCGCCGAAGAGCCTTTCATCGACGCCTCGCGAGACAGCTGGCGTGAGGCGAACGTAGTTTTGATGAACGCGGGCGAACAAACCGCTCGGTTTCGACTTCGTCAGTCGAGTTCAGGCAGTTAACGGATTGGCATCGTCCGTCAAACCGCTCGCGCGAGAGTACTTTACACTTTCCATGATCGCTTTGACGTGTCCGGCGATTTCATCCGGTGCGAACGGCTTTCGCAAGAAACCAGCGAGTCCGGCCGCCATCAGGCGCTCCAGCCGCTCGTTTTGAATGAACCCGGTGCACAGCATAACCGGCACATCTGATCGGATTTCTCGAAGCCTTTGAAAGGTTTCTTCGCCATCCATGAATGGCATGGTCAAATCGATGATGACCATTTTATAGGAATGCGGCCGGCGGCGGAACAAATCAAGACACTCAAAACCGGACTGGGCGGTTGTTACGTGATATCCGGCTGCGGTCAGAAGCTGCTTCACCAAGGTCAGTGCCATCTCTTCGTCATCGACAACGAGAATTTGCGGTTTGTGAACCGGCATCTCGGTTACTTTTTTTTGTCTCACTAAGGAGGCGACTTCCGGATGCATCGCCATTTTTCGATGCGTGCCGCCAGCTTGTTCGGCCAACTCCCCCGCGACCGTTTCCGCCCGTTCGATGCTTGAACGGAGCATGGACAAGTATTGGTCGGACCCGTCGCCTCCCTCCCGCAAGTTCGCGATCTCGGCGGTGGTGCCGGAGATGATATGCAAGAGATTGTTTATTTCGCTCGTTGCTTTGGAGACCGCGTCTTTGGAAAGCGGCTTATCGTCAGAGTTCACTGATCACTTTATTAGCAATCGGGATGCCTGTTAATGGAAATTATAAAGAGCGATGTGTGCCAGTTTGGCCCAGTGCCTTCCTGCAAATTCGGTCAAATCCGTTCGCAATCGACCTGAATCAGCCTATATTTCTGGTCCGCCTTATGAATGAACTCCAAGTCGATAATCTCCACGTCGCCATCGGCGATCAACAGATCGTTCGCGGCTTGAGTCTTGCCATTCCGCGAGGTGAAGTCCACGCCATCATGGGACCCAACGGTTCGGGGAAGAGTACGCTGGCCGAGGTCATGGCGGGTCATCCCGATTATCACGTCACTAAGGGCAAAATTACAATGGATGGCGAAGACATTTTAGCCATGGAAGCGGATGATCGTGCTCGGAAGGGTTTATTCCTGGCGTTTCAATATCCGAGCGAAATTCCCGGCGTAACCATCGCGAATTTTTTACGCGCAGCCTTACAAGCGCGGTTGCCGGAAGGTGAAGAACTCGAAGCCACCGAGTATTACGCGAAGCTTTACGAAAAAATGGAGCTGCTCGGAATGGATCGATCGTTCACATCGCGGGCGGTCAATGAAGGTTTTTCCGGCGGCGAAAAGAAACGCACCGAGATTTTGCAAATGGCAATCCTGGAACCGAAATATGCGGTCCTCGATGAGACCGACAGCGGTCTCGATATCGATGCGCTCAAGGTTGTCGCCCGGGGCGTTAATATTATGCGCGGACCCAACCTCGGAATTCTTTTGATCACCCACTATCAGCGCCTCTTGAATTACATCGTCCCCGATCATGTTCACGTCATGGTGGCGGGCCGAATTGTCCGAAGCGGTGGAAAAGAACTCGCGCTTGAACTCGAGGAACGCGGCTACGATTGGGCCCGCGAGTCGGCCGGCGAAATGGCAGTCACTAGATAAGGTCCACAATGAAACCCGAAAACAAAGCCGTCGATATCGATCGCAGCGTCGGCGATTTTCATTACAAGGTTGACTACGCGAAAGACGCGGGTCGCGGCCTAAGTGAAAAAACCATTCATTATATTTCCGACGTCAAAGAAGATCCGGATTGGATCCGGGAATATCGTCTACGCGGGTTAAAAACGTTTCTCGAAAAACCGCTGCCCACTCACTGGGCCAGCAAAGACCTTGAGACGATTGATTTCGACAAGATCCGCTACTACCTCGCGCAAGGATCCGGGGCCAAGCGCAGCTGGGAAGAAGTTCCGGAGGACATTAAACGCACGTTTGAGCGCCTCGGCATTCCGGAGCAGGAACGTAAATTTCTCGCGGGCGTGGAAGCGCAATTCGATAGCGAGGCGGTCTACTCAAACATCAAGAAGGCGGTCGGCGAACAAGGCGTGATCTTCGTCGGCTCGACTGAAGGATTGAAGAAGCATCCGGAAATTTTCCGGAAATGGTTCGGCAAAGTGATTCCGATTGCCGACAACAAATTCAGCGCCCTGAACGCGGCTGTGTTCAGTGGCGGCTCGTTCATCTACGTTCCGCCGGGTGTGAAAGTGAAGCACCCGCTTCAGGCATATTTCCGCATCAACGCTGAGAGCTTCGGGCAATTCGAGCGGACGCTCATCATTGCCGATGAAGGCAGTGAAGTCACTTACATGGAAGGCTGCACTGCTCCGAAATTCGAAACCGCGACGTTGCACAGCGCGGTGGTTGAGTTGGTCGCACTCAAGGGCGCCAAAATCCAATACATCACCGTGCAAAACTGGTCGTCGAACGTTTTCAACCTGGTCACGAAACGCGGACTCGCGCATGAAGACGCCGAGATCAAGTGGATCGATTGCAACATCGGCTCGCGTTTGACCATGAAATATCCCGGCGTGGTGTTGAAAGGTCGCAAAGCGCGCGGAGAGGTTCTTTCGATCGCGTTGGCTAACAACGGGCAGCATCAGGATACGGGCGCCAAGATGATTCACGCTGCCGACGAAACGACCTCGAATATCATTTCGAAATCGATCTCAATCGGCACCGGCCGGGCGACCTATCGCGGACTCGTCCACGTACCTAAACACCTCAAGAATTGCAAGAACAACACCGAGTGCGACGCCTTGCTAATCAATGCAACGTCGCGGACCGACACCTATCCGGCGATTACCGTTCGCGGCACTGGGAACGCAGTGCAGCACGAAGCCAGCGTGTCGCAGGTCAGTTCCGAACAAATTTTCTACATGCAACAGCGCGGCTTGAGCGAAGCGCAAGCGATGAGTTTGAGCGTGAACGGATTCGTGAACGACCTCGTTCGCCAATTTCCGATGGAATATTCGGTCGAGCTGAAACGTTTAATCGAGCTCGAGATGGAAGGCTCTGTTGGGTAACGCTGAACAGCATTAGCCATCGCGCCGCAGCCTTGGCGAAGGCGGACAGAAGTTTACTACCGACATGTCTTTAACAGCAGAAAAACAGTCTCATCAATCGAGATCGGTCCTCTCGGGCCCGATTGAGTCTCACGATTTGCCGGATTGGTTTCGCGAACAACAGCGCGTTGCCTGGCAAAAGTTCGAATCGATTCGGCGGCCAACGCGCAAGGATCAGCCGTGGCGTTTTTCCAATGTCGATGTTCTCGATCTCAAAGCATTCAATCTTCCTGGCCCTCTGTCAGAAGATGATCGCAAAAACGTTCTGAAATACTCGACCGGTCTCGATCAGTTCGCCGGGCGAATGATTTTCGCTAACGATCAACTGGTCGAGCGCACGGTCGTTTCCGAGGATCTAAAGAAGCGCGGCGTAATTTTTCAACCGCTCGAGCGCGCAATGGTTGAACACGCGGATCTTTTTCAGAAATATTTTATGTCGACCGAGGCGACGCTGGGCTCGGCGAAATATGCAGCACTGCATCGGGCAATGGTTTCAAACGGAACGTTTTTGTTCGTGCCGCGCGGCGTTGAGATTGAACAACCTATCGAAATTTTCCATTGGTTGCGCCACGACAACATGTCCATCTTTCCGCACTTGCTCCTTGTTACCGACGAGCTCGCTAAAGTCACAGTGGTCGAGCATTTTCGTTCGTGCGATCGGAACACGGCGGGGTTCGCTTGCGGAGTGAATGATTTGATCGCCGGTCCCGGCGCGAAGGTGACATATGTTTGCGCGCAGGAGTGGGCGGACAAGGTCGTTGCGCTGCAAATGAACTCGACCACGGCCGATCACGATGCATCGGCCCTGAGTTTGAATCTGAATCTCGGTGCGCGGTATGCCCGGTTCGAGGGATTGAACCGACTGGTTGGCGAAGGCGCGAGGAGCGACATGCTGGCGGTGTCGGTTGCGACAAACGAGCAGGAATTCGATTCGCGTACCTTGCAGGATCACATTTCCCCGCACACCGCGAGCGATCTTCTTTACAAGAACGCGTTGGATGATCGCGCGCGCTGCACGTTTGGCGGTCTGATTCGGGTAGAGCCGCACGCACATTTCACCGACGCTTACCAAAAAGTTCGCAATCTTTTGCTGAGCGACGATGCCGAAGCGAACTCGATGCCGGGCCTGGAAATTCTTGCCGACAACGTGCGTTGCACGCATGGCGCGACTTCGGGCCAGGTCAACGAAGATGAGATGTTTTATCTCCGGTCACGCGGCATTTCGCCAAAAGTTGCCCAACGCCTGATCGTCGGTGGATTTCTGAACGAAGTCATCCGGCGTCTCGACCAAGTAATGATCGCGGATCATCTGAATCGGTTGATCGATCAGAAGTTTGCCCGTACCGCCTAAGCGGGCGGCAAGTTTATTGGAAATCCGCGTTGGCCTTCAGCCACGAGCGGTCCGGCTTAAGTTCTTTCGCGCGGGCGGCGTTGTAGACCGAGACCAGATCGCAGACCGCGGCTTGGAGAGCTTCACCTTCCGACGATTCCTCATCGTAGTTGTATGCCTTTCCCGCAATGATCCCATCGACGGCGATATCATGGCTTCGCCGAATCACAATCCTGCCCGAGTGAACCGGCTGATAGAGCCGGATCGTGATTTCAACCGGAATATCGCGCAAAGAAAACCGGAATTCCGACAGGAACTTCAACGGTTCACGAATGGCGGGATCGGTTAGCGCTTCTTCTCTGCTCCAACTCATACGGGGCGGCGATCCTACGGGAATTCGGCCTTTTGACTCAATGACAATCGGCCTCAATGCCTGCTAATTTCTTTTGCATCGCAGGCAACGGGTGTTGTATTTTGAGGTTCCGCGAGTTTTGGAATTATGGACGTCAGCGGAAACATCAGCGCAGTTCTCGGGCAAAAGAGCCGCGAGATATTTTCAGTCACGCCGGACAGCTGCGTCGACGATGCGGTGAAGATGATGGACGA
>DATINV010000126.1:0-12294 GCA_035473775.1 Chthoniobacterales bacterium | reverse complement strand
TGCCAGCGCGTCACGTTGCGTTTTTTCGAACACGACGAGGAATTCACCGCCGCGAAATAGAATCAGCGCCGCGACGTCGTTGAGCACGTTGAGAAAACAGACTGACGCCGATGCCAGCACGAAACACAACATAAGCAACGCCCACGTTTTGTTCACATCCCGCAACAAGCGGTAAAAGGCCACGCCGAGACAAATGAAAATCACTTGCCCGATGAGATCGCCGAAAATCGACAACCGAAACATCGTTTCATGAGCCAGAACATTTTCGGCGGTCGCGGTAGCGTTTCCGTGCACGATCAGCTTGCCCGGGACATAGAGCATGCTGAACGGCGCGACGAATATCATTGAAAGATAAATCAGGCCCGCAATCCGGGCTGCTTTAACGGTAGGGTGCATAGGCCTCAGGCTTTCAGCTTTTCAGCGTTTTTAGAGCGGCCCGCGATAGCGCCGTAAACGAATCGTAGCTACGACAAACGCAGCGGCGAAGATCAATCCAACCCAAAGTCCCGGCGTCGCCAGGAATCGACCCGGAGTCAGTTGGGACATGAAGTCGATCGAAATGCTGCGATGCATTTGAAAGTCGAATGCAGTGTCGCCTACGCCGCCGAGGCGGTGCTTCAACATCGTAAAGAAGTAGCTCGTGTTGAAGGTGAACTTCTCGAAAATAGCGATCGCGAGGGGCGGCATGACGGCCCAGAGAAATGTGGCCCGCCGCGCGATCCCGGAAATCAGCAGTGCCCAGCCGTAAATCGGCGCATGCCAGAGGGCGATCACGATCAGGCCGTAAAATAAAACGACCGATTCTCGAAGCAGATTGAAATTTGCCCAGGTCGTTCCCGCCAATCCGCTCGGCAACAATACCGCGCTGCTCATGAGCAGCATGACAAATTGGGTGATACCGATGATCACAAAAATAATTGCCGGCAAAATCGCGAGGGGAACGATCGCCTTTGAAAGGACGGTGGTGACATCCGACACCGGCAACGATTTCCAAAACAAAATGCTGCGTTCGCGCCGTTCGCCGTAAAGCGCGTCGAGACAATAGAAGAAGCCTACAATAAACGCGGTAATGATGATCATCATCGCCACGACGTTGTAGGGCAATTCAATGGCCGCGCGTCGGCGCACTTCATCGAGCAACATCGCGTTGCGTCTGCGTTCGGGCAGATGGCTCGCGCTGATCAGCGCTCCGAGGAGAATCACCCCCGCAACAATCAACGGTGCGATGTAGATCGATTTGTTTTCCCACAGCTCACGTCGAACGGACCAAACGAAAGGCTTGGAGCTAGGAGCTGGGAGGTCGGAGTTAGCAGAGGTAGATGTGTTCATTTGGCTTCGCTGACCTGTGACTTTCTTGACGCGCTGTAGCCGGGCGAAGGCGGCTGACTCGTGCCCGCAGAATTGCTCATCACCGCGACAAACAAATCCGCGATGGTGGGCGTGCGAACGTCGCCAAGCGCCGCGAGCTGCGAACGATCAGCCTGATCGAACAACATAATGCTGCGCCCAAAAAGTTGACGTTCGTTCATCGGCTTGAGCGAACGCGCGCCGGCGAGATGATCCGGATGCACCATCACTTCCGCATAGCGCGATTCAAATTCCTCCATGCTGCATTCGAGCACGATCCGGCCATGGTTGATGAAGATGAGATCAGTCAGGACGTCCTGAACTTCTTCGACCTGATGGGTCGTCACGATAATCGTGCGTTTGCCGTCGAAGTAATCGTTGAGCAGCGAATCGTAGAATTGTTTCCTATACAGAATGTCGAGACCGAGCGTCGGCTCATCGAGCACCAGTAACTTCGCGTCGATCGCCATGACGACCGCCAGATGTAGTTGCGCCACCATTCCCTTCGACAACTGCCGCACTTTGCTCGCGTGCTTGATTTCCGTCTTCGCCAGAAAACTCTCTGCTTTCGCGCGATCGAATTTCGGATGGACGCCGGCGACATAATCGAGCAACTGCGAAACGCGGATCCAGCGTGGCAACACTGCGACGTCGGCGATGAATGAAACATCGCGCATGAGCTGATCGCGCTCGGACCAGGGGTCTCGGCCGAGCACTTTCAACTCTCCTTGGTATGCGTTCAGACCGAGAATCGCGTTCAGCGCAGTCGTCTTGCCGGCGCCGTTCGGTCCGATCATTCCAAGAATGCGCCCTTCCTCGACTCGAAGATCGACATGATCGAGCGCGACCGTTGTTCCGAACACTTTGCGCAGACCGCTTGCTTCAATGCAGGCCATGTTAAAGTTTCTCCTTTCCCGTTTTCGCGGAGTGGCGAGCTGCCGCGTCGAGCAACTCTTTGGGACTTAAGCCGAGCCGTTGGATCGTCGCATGGATCCGTGGCCACTGTTCAGTCAAGAATTTTTGTCGTTCGCCTTTTAGCAAAACATCGCGCGCGCCGTCTTTGACAAACATCCCGAGGCCGCGACGCTTCTCGACCAGATCTTCGTCCGCCAATCCCTGGTAAGCTTTGAGAACGGTAAGCGGATTGATTCGATACTCGGCCGCCACGTTTCGAACCGACGGTACCGAATCCCCTTCCTTGAGAACGCCATCGAGGATCATATGAACAACGCGGTCACGCAGTTGGCGGTAAATCGGCTGACTATCGTTCCACTCACGGTTCATCCTGGTTCGTTTCCCTCATGTGTTATAGTGAACTATAACACTACCTCACGGAGGGCAAGTCTTTTTTCCCAATTTATTTTTTACCCCCACCGCACCTCGCCTTTTCAACCGAACAAATTCGGCCAAACCAATGTCAAACCCGACGTGAAACAACTCCTTCTCGCCTTCGCCTTCACCGTCGCCACCGTATCCGGGATAAGCGCGCAGAATACGTCACCTGGAAACTCGCCCGTAATAGTTGGGCATAAGCCGAAGCCGATCCGCGTCGCCCCGAAACAACAGCCACAAAATGGGCGAGCGCCCATCGTCAACGCTCCCGCGCGACCGCAACCAAATGTCGTCGCCTACTCCGCCGCACTCGGTCGTTATCAGCACGCGCGCCACACCCGGTTTTGGTGGAAAAACCATTTCACCACCATCGTTCTGGTTGGAGGCGGCTATTACTATTGGGACGCCGGCTACTGGTTTCCCGCCTGGGGATATGACCCAAACTACGAAGCCTACGATTACGACGGCCCCATTTTCACTTACGGAAATCTGCTTCCGGACCAGGTGATCATTAATGTTCAGCGGGCGTTGCAGGACCTCGGTTACTTTTCCGGAACAGTCAGCGGCTCACTTAGTCCGGCAACCCGTCGCGCGATCAGCGCGTATCAACAAGACGAAGGCTTGGAAGTGAACGGGGTGGTCGACGGCCCGACCGTTTACGCGCTTGGGTTGATCTAGCGTCTCCTCTCCGGCTTACATTGTGCCGGTTGCTTTTTTCCGGTCGACGCAGTGTGAGCATCAATCCGAGTTGCGGCGCAATACATGTTCTTCTCAATCACGAGATAGTACTGCACGACCACAGCTTGGCCTTCCTTTAGGTCCGCGAACCCTGCCTTTTTTCCATCAATTGTGATCGGTATCGTACCGCCAACCGTTGCGATAAATAACGTGTCCGCTGGCCAGAGTTTAAATCCAGCGCCATAGCGAGGCGGCCCGACGAATGGTTTGTTCGCAAAAAATGCAATCTGGGCACTGTTTCGACTCACTTGGTCGATTGTCCCTGAGACAGTAAATATCGTCGCCGCCCTAGCCAGGACCGCACCGATTATCACACTGATCAAAAGCACTAAGGCAAGCCGCCATTCCCTGTTCGCTTTCATCTCTGATTGATTCGCGGCGCCGTCGAATTCAGGCGGATAGCTAGGCCGATTTAGTTCCGATCGCGCAGATCCAGCCTTTGTCGAGTTCCTCGAAAATCTGAACTTCAGAGAATCCGGCATTCGCGAATAACGCGCGATGTTCATCCGGAGTGAGCAGGTTCATGTTGGCGGCGAGATGTTTCTCAAAAATCGCTTTCCGAACGCCCTCCAAATATTTTCCACCGTTGTAGATTTCGGCAACAATCAATAGCCTTCCGCCAGATCTCAATACCCGAAAAATCTCGCGGAAATCGTTTGGCAAATCCGGCCAGAACAAATGCGTTTCGATCGCAGTGACCAAATCGAACGTGTTATCCGCGAACGGTAACTGCGAAACTGTTCCTTCACGGATACTGACCCGGCCGATGTCAATCCAGCGGATATTGCGCCGATGCGCCGCCGTCACACTGTCTTCCGAATAATCGATGCCGTGAACTTTTCCGCCGCTCGCCATCTCTGCGAGTTTGCTAATTGTTCGACCGCCGCCGCAACCGACATCGAGGATTGTGTCGTTATTCTTAATGGCGACGTGAGCGAGTCCCCAATCGGTCAGCTTTGAGTGACTTCGATTCATGCCCCATAAAATGAACCGCCCAAAAAGCCCCGATGGTTTCCGGCATTGGCCAATGACTTTGTCCGCGGCGCTCATGACGACCTTTGATTCCGATTTAATTGCCGTATCTGGACGCCGACAAAAAGGAGCGACACCAGCACGGCAACACTGCTGAGAAGGCTGGAGATTAATGCGAGATCCGCAAGATTCACGGAGGCGTTGGCTTACCTGCAGTATCTGGCGCGACTGGTCCTTTCGGAAACGGCATCTCCGGCTTCGAAAGCGTATTTTGAAACGCAGCGATCAACCATTGCCCATTTTGCTTCTGAAGGACATGAGTTTGAATTCCTTCTTGTGGCATTGGAATGCCGGTAGGAGTTCGCGCCCCTGTCATCGTCCAATGCACATGCGCCACCGCCGTATCGGACGTTAGGAATCGAATCTGGACATCGCTAATGTCAAGCCTGCTCTCCTTGAAAACGTAAACGTAGGCGGCGGTGAGCTTTTTCTCGATCTCGGCGCGACCTTTCCACCACCAACCAACGATGTTTACGCAGTCTCCATCGTCGGTGAAGAGATTCGCGTAGGCTTTGGCGTCATGCTTGTTCCAGGCCTCCGGTTGTCGCGATTCCAATGCGCGAATAGCGATCTCGTCAGTGGGTGGATTAGCCGCAAACGAACTCGAGCACACCAATACTAGTAAAATGACGGCTTGGGAAACTGATCGATTCATACATCCCGTTTCCGAGAAGCAGGGCAGAATGTCAACGCCCGAATCTTTGAATTCTAGGACGCGTCTTCGGGAGCTCGAACATCTAGGTGGAACGCGCTCTCCGAGCGCGTTGGATTGATCGAGCTCGGAGAGCTCGATCCACCTAATCTTCTGATTCCGCTGCAAATGGATCGATAATCCATGGCCAATCTTTAGCTTCGGGGCACAAGCCTGCCACGACTGGATTCTGCCGAATGTAATCGATCTTCATCGACAACTGGTCGCCCCGTTCATCGTCGCGCAACCGATGATCGAAATATCCTTCCTGCCATTCGATTCCATTATTTCGCGCATGAAAGCGTTTCCAGTCACTGATAACGCTGCTCATTGATTCGTCCTTCGAAAACGATAGCAATGCGTGCAAATGATCAGGCATCAGAACAAACAGCGCTATGTGCCAGCGCTCTTTCTTCTGGTAAAGCTTTGCCGAATCCAAGATTGGTAGCGCGAGCACCGGCCTAGTCAATGCACGTTGTTGTTTTCGTCGGTCAACAGCAATCCGAACATGGAACAGCGCACCGTCTTCAACCCAAGACGGAACTTCGTGATGCAAACGGCGGGGGAACTCGCGACGCACTCAGGAATTAAAAGCTGTCGCGCGACTCAGAGGCAAGATGGAACGCGATCCCCGAGCGCGTTTTCGTTTCATCGAGCTCGGAGAGCTCGATCCACCTAAGACCTCCTGTCATTCGTGGTCTTCGTGGTTTGAAACCGGCCGCGGCTTCGCCAAGAACTTGTCGACTTCGTCGTCGTAGGTTTCGAACGGGTCGCCCATGACCAGGAAATCGCGGCTGTCGTGCGCGATTGAGTCCCAGTTGATGACGTAGGGCTGTTGTCGATCCTGAAAGTAAGCGACGGCGCGGGCACGACCTGATGCGCGCGTGTTCGCCGGCGGAACGCGCGTCGCGCTTGCTGGCTGGAAACTGCCGTTCCACTCAGCGACGCGTTTGCCGGGCGTGATGCTAAAGAACAGCCCGCGCGCGGGATCGATGTTGTGATACTCGAGATCCAAACTCTGCAGCCATGGATTGTCCCAGCCGATTTTCTCCGATTCCATGAATTCCTCCAGCAACCATTTCTTGGTAATCCAATCGACCCCGCCGATCAGCGCTTGTGGATTTTGTTCGATTGATTCGAGCACGAAGCTCCAGGTCTCGAGCAACCAATCAGTCTCGGGATCTTTGCCGCGCAAATGTCGTTGAGCGAGATCGTGAAACTGCCATTGCACATCCAGTGCACCGATGGTTTTGCCGTTCTCGAGATCGACAATCCACTTTCGGGTTGAATCGCGAGAGATGTCGCGTGTGCTACGGACGGCGTCGTTAAGCACAAGATTGCGGGGCAACTGGCGATGCTCGAGCAGCGACAACACGCACGCAGTCGTGCCGATCTTCATCGCGTTGGCAAACGGACTCATGTTGGAATCGCCAATCAACAAATGGAGCCGGCGATATTTGCGATAATCGGCCAGCGGTTCGTCCCGCGCGTTGATGATCGCGCGATTGAACTGCACCCACTGATAGATGTCGTTTACGATATGATCAGCGCGCTGGCTCAACTGAAACGCGACTGGCGTCTCGGCCTGCGGCGGTTCGAAATCGAACGCGAGCGGATTCGCCTGCCCCACCCTACCGGCGCCGGTGAAAATTTGGCGCGTCGCGAGAAACGTGAGCAACGTGCCGAGCACAGACGGCGTGAACTGCGCTTCGCGCTTCATCAAATAATTTTCGTGGCAACCAAACGTCGCACCGGTGTGATGATCGACGTTGTTCTTGATGAATGACACACGATCACTTGCTTCGAGCGCGGCGAGCGATTCGCGCAGCAACTCGTCTCCGGCCATTTCGTAGGTGACCAAATCGTGGAGGTGCAAGCATTCGGGCGAGGCGTACTCGATGTGCCCCATGTCGAGATAAAGGCGGCCGCCATTCAAAAGAAAACCGCCGTTGCCGGGCGGCTCTTCGTAATCGCGATAGTGAAGATCGATCGTACCCGCGCCGGCTTTATTGAAGAGATAATTTTTGACCTTGGCCGGCCAAACCTCCGAGTTGCAACGCAACTCTTTGTTGCTCATCAGACAGCCATACTCGGTTTCGATCCCGACGATCCGATCCACGATAGTTATTTAGCGAGTTAGAAAGTTAGTGAGTTAGCGACTTCGGAACCAATCATTAAATCACTGAATCGTTAAATCGCTAAATGAAATTGCACGGGGCGTGCTCTCAAGACCCGTAATGGAACTCTCAGACATTCCAGCCACGCGGCAGCGACGTCTCTTGACGGCGGTCAAACCGTCACCAACTGCGATCATCATCGCGGCCGGCATTCTGGCTGCCGCCCTCAAGATCTACTGCGCCGCGACTACCTTTGGTTCTTGCGATGTGCCGATCATTTATCGCTTCGGGCAAATCGTCGATGCATTCGGACTCGATTACATGTACCGGCTAGACCGCCATTTTAATCACCCACCGATCACGGGAGAATTTTTCGGTTTGCTTTATCATTTTTCAGCGTGGCTGACGCCTCCAACCCCTCACGCAGTGCCGCGTTCATTTCCGTTTTTGTTACGCCTGCCGTCAATCATTGCCGACGCCCTTGCCTTGCTGGTCGTTCTGAGAGCGCACCAGAAGACCGGCAAGCCACCGGTTGGGGCTTTGATCCTGTTCGCTCTGAGCCCGGTCGCATTCATGGTGAGTGGATTTCACGGCAATGTTGATCCGATCATGGTTTGCCTCTTGTTGATGGCTACCTATTTCTGTGTGGAAGAGAGCGTGTTACTTAGCGCGCTGTTTCTCGCCCTGGCCTGTGGGATCAAAATCATTCCGTTATTCCTGGTCCCGGCGTTTTTCTTTTTCTGGTTAAATCGCGGAGGAAGGTCTGCGTTAAAGTTTGCAGTCATCTTCGGATGCTCGTGTTTGGCCGTATGGTCCGAGGCGTTGATTGACTCTCCATCCTACTTTTTTAGAAATGTCCTCGGATACAGCAGTTATGCAGGTGGTTGGGGCATTACCTATTGGTGTGTCTTCTTCCTGGAGAAGTTCCATTTCGATATATCGCCCCAAGCTCTGAATCGCCTGGGGCCGCTGTTAACAGCGCTAAAGGTCGTCGTCGTTGCGTTGGCAATCGGCCTAGGCTGGTTTCGACGTAAACAATCCGCTATGGGATTTCTTGGGACGGTTGCTTTGTGCTGGATTTGTTTCGCAATCTTCGCACCTGGCTTTATTCCCTATTACTTGGTCTGGATGGCACCATTCGTTTTGCTTTATTCAGCGACGTGGTACGCCCTCCTAACGGCGGCAAGCAGCATTTATCTATTTGCCTACTACAACATGATGTCTCACGGAATGCCCTGGAATGCATCAGACTCATCCGTCCCGCCGGCTTGGAACAATTGGGGAACCATTCCCTGGTTTGTCCTGGTCGGAATCGCCCTTAGCGCGTTGGTCAACTGGCGGTCGGTCCCAAGGAGAATCGCGGACGGTGGCTTAAGCCAATCGGCGAAACCTCAAATTGCCCAGGCCTAGCCGATTCGTTCGCTGTCAGTGTAGTCGGCCGGGAACCCATCCCTGACCGCATCCAACACCCAGACTTGAAAGTCGCGTAAAAAGGGCGCACACTCGCTCCCCGATGAGGGAGTTAGGCTTGCGAAGCCCGGCGTCAAAAGTCGGCGGAATTGTTTATTTTGGGCGGATGCTCGACAAGATTCGGCAAAACGCCAAGGAACAACTGTCCCCGGATTATCAGGTAAACCTCGGCCGCGGGTTCGACGCGAGCTGCTGCACATTCTTGCGGGTGGATCATCACCAATTGTCCGAGCGGGTGAAAGATGGCGGAACCGACGAAGAAATTCTCCAATGGTGTTTTAGCGTAGGTCATCAGCCAACGAACGATGAGGCCTACGTCTGGAATGAATTCATGCGCAAGCGCGGATGGAACGATGAGTTGTCGGAAATCCTGAAACGCCGGAAGAAAGAAGCCGGAATGGCCGGACGCTCAGAGATTCAGACCATGTTTACTTTTATCGACGCCGACGAAGGCCGCTTATTGGTTGGGAATCAAAAACTTCAATCCACCACGGAGTAATTGTAGGCCGTCTCTGGGAGACGGCTTTAGGCAGTCGCGTCTGACACAGACGCCCTACAATTCACGGGCTTGGCGCGGGGACAGGGATCGTAATCTTGTTCGGGGGAGGCGGAGGTTGCGTCCGCCAATCAATAAACTTCCAAACTCCGAGAACCACGAGAGCTACGACCAGCGAGGCAATGACTTTTCTCGTCACTCGTCACCCCCCACTCGTCACTCCGATAAGGTGTCGATTCGCTCGGCCAAAGCGAAGTCGAGTTCAGTCAAGCCGCCCTTGCTGTGGGTCGAAAGCACCAGCTTCACTTTGTTGTAACGAATATCGATGTCGGGGTGATGCTCTTCCTCATCAGCCACTTCCGCCACCGCGTTTACAAAATCGATCGCATCGGCAAAATCATCAAATTCAAACGTGCGTTCGATGTGCTTCTTCTCCAACTCCCATTCCGGGATGCGTTTCAGACGCTCTTTGAGCTCGGGGGCTTTCATCAAATCGGCCATAACGGGACAACGAGTAACACCCGAAATTCGTTTTGCAATTGCTAAATGGAGGTGGAACGCGTTCTCCGAGCGCGTTGACTCTTAGTGATCGCCGGCCACAATTCTTATCGCCCTCGGAGAGGCCGATCCACCTTCTAATCGCCCAGGATTTTTTTGAGATTCTTCGCGGAATCAAAGACCTCCACCGCGCACGCTCGCGCCTCCCGGGAATGCCGGGGCCAGTTTGCCATTACTTCTTTGGATGCCGCGGCCGCCTCCTCCAGGTCGGCCACGAAATGAAAGCCGCTCTCGCGCGGCAAATACTTCCCTGCTCCGCTGTCCTCCGTGATTACTGGCCGCCCAGTGGCCAGAAAAGCCGCCGCCCGATCGCTTAGCCACCCGGTCCTCCAGCTCACGTCCACCCCCTTGATTGCCGTAAATTCAGCGAGAGCGCTCGCCAGATACTGCCGATATTTCTTTGGCGTGCTCACTAGCGCGTGGGGATCGGCCAATCGCCAGCCGCACTCTCTAACCCGCTTCCGCTCCGGATCATCTGGATTCATGTGCATCGCCAGCTCAAAGTTCGCCTTCGGCACGCGCTTCGGCAGACCCATGTATTTTTCGAATGCTTGTTTCTTCGACAGGTCAGGATAATCGCCGTCCACCTCCACTGCGCCGCTCCAATACCATTGTCCGATCGTGGTGAACTTTGGCGACCGCGGACGCGGCTTCGCCTGATACAGTTTGGTGTCGACCAGCGGGAAAAATGTTTTCCATTTCACGCCCGCTTTTGGCAATCGGCAGTCGTTGGCGTTCACATTTAGTCCGATCGTCCAGAATTCGTGATGGGACGATTGGCCCAATTCCATCTTCGTCATCCAAAACATGATTTCGCTTGGGTCGAGATCGCAGAACAGCCGGCGCTCGAACTTCATCAGCAGCGGCGGATGGACCGAATAACTGAGATTCAGAATTGTGTTGGGACCACTCAATCGATCCAGCAGCTCGCGTTTCGACATTCCAATATAACGGAACGAAGCGAGATCGTGCACGCTGTCCGGTTTCTGGTGATAAAGCAGGCAATAACAGCCGCCTAGTCCGTGCCCTCGCAATTGCCGTTGGAAGTTGGCGATCTTCCGCTCGTCGTCGCGTGGATTTCCTTCGCTCGGCATATGCTCAAGCCAGATTGCGTTTTGCTTCAACCGGCGCAGGCCGAGCATCCATTGCAGCGGGACGGAAAAATTTCCTCCGCCCTGGAGATATTTTGCCGCAAAACCGCAGCCGACAAAGGTCGTCATTACCGGAAAGTGAACAGTGACCTGTGATCAGTGAACAGTAAAAACGCGACCCGTTGGAACTGATCACTGATCACGTCGGTTATTGACGCTTTAGCGTTTCTCCGCAAATTAGCGGCTCTCTTTAGCACCCGTAGCTCAACTGGATAGAGCATCTGACTACGGATCAGAAGGTTTGAAGTTCGAATCTTCACGGGTGCGCTCCCTGATTAATGAAAGTGCCGACGCCAGTAGCGCTCAGTATGTTGTGCGCGATGACGGTTAGTCACGCGTGGGCGGAATGGCGTCTCGACGCCGAAACCGGCGCCCTTTACAATAGCAATCTCTCAAATTCCGACCGCGGGTCCGACATGAGAGACGATTGGGCCTGGAAAAGCGATGTCCGGGCGAGTGACGGCTTTCAACTAACGCGCGACCTTCGCTTAAATGTCGCCGCGGATTTGCGCAGCGAAGTTTGGGATCAATTTGGCTCGTTCAACGAAATCGGCGTTGGCGCTGTGACCGGTTTGCGGTATCGATTTGGGCTCGGCAGGCAAGCTCCGTGGGTCTCGCTTGAAAACAGGTTCGGTTACGACCGCTTTCAGGATAGCGAGAGAAGCGGCTATGATGAGACGATCGATCTCCGGGGAGGATTCTCGGTATCGGAACGGATCGCGCTTGAGGCCGGTTACGGTTTCGAAAGTTACATCGTGCCGGACACCTTTTACGATCGACAAGATCATCGCGGGAGCGTGCGGGTGATTGTCGACGCAACGTCATATCTGCGATTCGCCGCCGGTTATGATTACCGAGAGGGAGACGTTATTTCCTACGCCATTCCGCCGAGGCCCGATATTCGCAAGCTTATCTCTGAGGAACGGGAAGACGACGAGACTTTCGGAAGCAATCCTTTTTTCACCGCTTATAAGTTGTTAGGCCGAACTCACGCCGTCTCGCTGTCGGCGGCGTATGTTGTGAATAGATATGCGTCGATTGAATTGGACTATCAATACGCGGTCACGGTGCACGATCCGTTGCAATACGAGAACCACTTGGTCGCGGCCAAAGTGCTGATTTCATACTGATGAACAGATTTCGCGCATTCTTTCTGATCATCGTCGCCGGCTGGGCCGGCAATCTGGACGCGGGATCGCTCGATGTGACGGTCAAAGGGAATAATGGCGCGCTGGTCCCCGATGCAGTCGTTTATGCGCAGAAAGACGGCGCAACGTCAGGTCCGGCTGGGAAACAGGAGATCATCGATCAGCGAGACAAACAGTTTGTGCCGTATGTAACGGCGGTTCAGGTCGGCACATC
>DATINV010000125.1:0-30067 GCA_035473775.1 Chthoniobacterales bacterium | reverse complement strand
AGGGCGTGCGACTGAGCAGGATCGGGCCATTGCTCGTTCCTTTGAAACCAAATGGCCGGTCGCTTCGGCTTTGATCGCGAACGGAAGTTTGCTTCGCCAAATGCTCGGCAAAAGTTTCTTACAGGTTTGAATCGAGCCTTTAGTCCAGCGGTGTTGCTGCGACTTAAATCCATTCATATCCACCGGCAGCTCGGCCGGCGTCACTACGTCGGGAAGAAAAATAAATTTCCAGCCCGCGAGCTGAGCCCGATAACTCAAATCGAGATCTTCACAAAGCGTGTCGTGCTGCCAACCGCCGGCTTCCTTGATGCATGACTTTCGCCATAGTCCGGCCGTACCGTTGAAATTGAAAAAGCGTCCACTGCGGCTGCGCGCAGTCTGTTCGAGCACGAGGTGGCCGTCCAAAAACATTGCCTGAACGCGGGTGAGCAATGAATACCCACGATTCAAGTGGCCCCATCGGGTCTGGATCATGCCAACCTTCGGATCGGTGAAAAAGTGAATCGTTCGCTGCAGCAAATCTCGGGGCGCGACAAAATCGGCATCGAGAATGCAAACAAAGTCGCCATCGGCCGATTCCAGTCCACCAGCGAGCGCGCCGGCCTTAAATCCCGTCCGATCAACTCGATGGATCAGTTGAACGCCATAGCCCCGTTGGCGCAATTCTTCGGCACAAGACGCGGTGATTTCCCGGGTGTCGTCGGTCGAATCATCCAGCACCTGGATCTGCAGCAGTTCTCTTGGATAATCAAGCTCGCTGACCGAGCGGAGCAGACGCTCCACCACGTAGAACTCATTGAAAATAGGTAATTGAACAGTGACTTTCGGTAGCCTCTCAAAACTGCCGGCCGGGGCAGCAGCCCGTTTGCGGTTCTTGAGAAAGAGATAAATGATGAAATACCGGTGAATTCCGTAACCCGACAGACCGATGAGTACTGCGAGGTAACACGCCGTCCAAATCACATAACCCAGGCTTCCTTGCATAAGGTGAGCTGCCAGTATTAAGACAGCAGCGCATGATGGCGTTTCCGTCGCAGCCGTCAAATCAAAAATGGTACGCTTGCCTCGCAAAAACTGGGCAAAATCGCAGTAAAATCCGCTCGATACTTATTTTCTTCCTGTCGCTAATTTTCATGGCCACCTACCGGCCAATCGGCGCCGAGGAACCGCCCTCGGGAGAAGAACACGAACTCGAGGAACTCGGCGTGAATCGTTATACCGCACCGTCGATCGCCCAGATTTTCAAACAACTCGACGACCTCAAACCGCTGCCTTTTGATCAATTGAAACGCCAGCCCGCGGACGTCGCCGGGGCGACTCGCGAGCAGAAAGCATTGATGTTCGGCGAATTGATCGCCGACGGATTCCTGTTGGTCGAAGCGGAACGAAAAAACCTGATTGAGAATTTTGGTCGCACCCTGATTGAGCACGCGCGCGCACTAGGGGTCGGCGATCAGGTAATGCGTCACAGCGCGAGCCTGACGGAACTTGGACGGCACGGCGACTGGCCGCGGATGCGACAGGAATTGATCACGACCCAAACCGACGTTGAACAAGCGATGATCGACCTGCGCGACGAGAAAATGGCGCATTTAATCAGTCTCGGCGGCTGGCTGCGCGCCCTGGAGATCTGCGCCGCTACGGTGGAATCGGATTATTCGCCAAAACACGCCGCGGTCCTGGTTCGACCCGAGTTGGCGAATTATTTCGCGAGCGAATTGAAAACGCTTCCGCCGGCGGTCGAGCACACTCCTCTTTTTGAAAAAATCCGCGCCGGAGTAAAAGCGATTCAACCGCTCCTCAATAAAACACCCGGAATACTTTCCCGCGCTGATGTAACGACAATCCGAAGCCAGGCGAACCAGTTAAATAACGCAATTCGCCAGGGCGGATAATTCATTTCGGCGGCAAGCGCCGTGCTCCTGATATGCTATCTTTGCCACCCCATCGGTATGCCCTTGCGATACCTCCTGAAGAAGACGCGGCACAATCGGCTCGAACGCTTTAATATCGTCATCTCGATCCTGTTGGCCGGCTGGATCCCGTCGATCCTTACCCTGGTTGTTTCCTACTCCATCCTGAGTCGCACGCTCGAAACCAGCATTCTCAAGGACCGTCAGACATTTGTGCAATTGATCGCACGCCTGGTCGGAGACGATTTGAGCCGCACCGGCGGAATCATCGATTACTATCAGACGTCCCCTGAAGTCGTGCGGATATTGAATTCCGCAAACCCGCAATCAGCCGCCCAGCAATGGCTGGGAACGACGTTCTATTCGCATCCACGCATCGACGGAATGTTTTTCGCCGGGCGCGACGGCCGATTGATTGCTTCGATTCCGTACCTGCCAACGCAGGTTGGAAAAGATCTAGGCTCGAGTTCGTGGCGGGCCGACGCTGCTAAAGTTGCGGGCGCTTATGTTTCATCCGTGCATTCGCGTTCTTCGGACAATCGACCAGTCACCGAGGTGGTCGGCGCGATTCGCGCGCCGGACAAGACAATCATCGGTTATCTCGGAGTGTCGGTGTTGGTCGAACGCATTGGCCGGCGCCTCGCGACAATCCAATTTGCCGAGCAATCGACCTGTCAGGTGATCGACCAAGACGGTCATCCGCTTTTCACGAACGATTTTCGACCAAATTCAGAACCGAGCGGATCACGGGACTGGATTTTACCTCCGGAAATATCCGAAAAGAGAAACGGTCATCTCGAGCGCGGAGGAAATCTTTATTCGTTTTCGCCTGTCGAGACCACGGGTTGGACCGTTGTGGTAAAACAACCCCGAGCGATTGCCTACAAGCCGCTCCACGATTTGCTCGAGCGAATGGCAGTCCTCAGCGGATGGCTGATCCTCGCGATTTCCATCTTTGCGTGGTTCGGCGGGAGATTTTATCGGCGTCAGACCGAAGCCGCCCGCCGAATTGAACGCGAAGTCATCTTTAACGAAAAAATCCTGGCCAACATGCCGGTGGGAATCGCCTTCGTCGACCCTAGTGCTCAAAAATTCTTGCAAGCCAACGAAGCGTTTACCCAAATGGCGCAGCGCTTCGGCGGTCTTTCCCCACGACGCGAGGTTATTGGTTCGAGCTACGACGAGGTTAAAATCGCCCCATCGGATGCGATTGAGCGGGTCCTGTCATTCGGCACGCCGTTTCAACTGATCGAGCAACCGTTTCAAGATGAAGGCGGCATGACCCATTTCGTCAACGTTACACTGCTGCGTTTGCAGGCTGCAGACCAGACGGTCCAGGGGGTGCTTTACTTCGTGGAGGACAAAACGCGCGACGTGACCTTGCGACATGAACTGATCAGCGCCAACGCAGCCAAAGATCAGTTCCTAGCCCTGCTTTCCCATGAGCTTCGCAATCCGCTCTCACCTGTGATCGCGATGGTCAGCGAACTGGAGGCATCGACTCCGCGCTCGGCCAAGTTATGGCAGGCGCTCGAAGTAATCCGGCGGAATGTAGAACTCGAAGCGCGCTTGATCGACGACTTGCTGGACGTCACTCGGATCGCAAAGGGGAAATTGCAGCTAACGCTCGAAATTGTCGACGTGCACGAGATTCTCAGGCGCGCCTATGAAATCTGTCGAGACGACGTCGATCGAAAGTCGATCGAAATGAAATTCGATCTCAAGGCCGACGATGTTCACGTCGAAGGCGACCCAGCGCGGTTGCAGCAGATCTTTTGGAATTTGATCAAGAACAGCGTCAAATTCACACCCGCAAATGGATGCGTTACCATTGCAACTTCCAATTCCGGGCCAAGCGAGATCGAAATCCGCGTGATCGATACCGGGATCGGTATTGAGTCCGACAAAATCGACAAAATCTTCAATGCTTTCGAGCAGGGACAAACTTCGATCACTCGCCGGTTTGGCGGTCTCGGTCTTGGATTGGCCATTTCCAAGGCAATGGTCGACGCGCACCGCGGAAAAATCCGTGTCGAAAGCGCCGGAAAAGACAAAGGCGCTACTTTCACAGTTCAATTGAAAACGGTACCGGCGCCGATTGTTTCGACGAACGGAGCCGACCACGAGAAAGCGGATTCGGAGGGGAAGCAGGTGCGTTCGCGAAAACACCGGCTGCTTCTGGTCGACGACCACGTCGATACCTGCACCGGAATGAAATTGATGTTGGAACGTCGCGGTTACGATATCAGCGTGGCCCATTCGGCGGACCAGGCTCTTAAAAAGGCGCGGTCCGAACATTTTGATCTCTTGATCAGCGACATCGGTTTGCCGGACCGCGATGGCTACGAGTTGATGAGCGAATTGCACAAGAGCAGAGGCCTGCCCGGAATAGCGCTGAGCGGCTTTGGCGCGGAAGCAGACGTCAGCAAAGCGCGAGATGCCGGATTCTCCGAGCACCTCACCAAGCCGATTAACTTTGAGCGGCTGGAGAATGCCATTCGCCGGCTGCTCGAATCCGAATCATAACATCGCAGCGCATTCGCGCGGGCTGATGTCGATCAGCAGTCTTCTATTATCCGCCGTTTCGCGCTCCGGCCGGGGTAGGTTTCTTGGCTGCGGCTTCCTTGAGTTCGCGAGAGAGTTTCTCGACTCTTTGCCGCATAACTTTGCCCGCCTTGAACTTCACCGTCGCGCGCGATGGAATCACAAAACTGCTGCCGGGTTGATTTGGATTTCGGCCGACGCGTGGTTTGGTCAGCCGCGGCTGGAAGATTCCGAAGTTGCGCAGCTCGACCGGAACGTTATTGGCCAGACTGTCGGTGATCTTGTCGAGCGTCCGCTGGACAATATCAAACACCTGGTGCTGGACCATCCCGGTCTGATTGCTGATCGCAACTACGATGTCGCGTTTGGTAAGCTTTGCCATAACTTCTAAACAGGAATCGTGTGTCGCCACACATTCGCGGGCATGATTGAGGAAGAAAAGTAAATTCTTTGGGCCCAGCCGTCTAGACCGCCGCCGGCGGTAAATTAGTGGGCTGTAGCCGGACGCCGAAACAAGCGACTCTTAAGCTGGTTCCAGGAGTAGCCGATAAGTGACTGCTCTGCCAATTCCTTCCGTCGCGCCTTGAGCTGCCCTTGCTTCAGACCCAGCTTTGTAAACGCGCCGTTCCAATCGGTCTCCAAGCGGCGAATCTCGTCGCTCGGGAGGTCGCGTACGCCGCGAACGGACACTCCCCGCTGCAAAACGCTCATCGCTTTCCCAGACACCTCCGCGACGATATTCAACTCCCGAAGAATGTACTCGGTCTCCTGAAGAAGATTGCTGCGAATTTCGGTAAACTGCCGTTCCTGCTCCGTCGAGACAATCGGCTTCGCTTTGTCCAGACCGTAGGTGATCAAGTCGTGCAGCTTTTTCCAGTTGTCCAACTGCAACCCGACGAGGCGCAATTTGGTTTCGAGCTCTTTGTCGCGCATTGGATTGAGTTTTAAATGCTGACCAGCTCGAGCGTTTCATCGAGCTTCTGCAAATTATCGATGAGCAGATGGGCCCAGGGCCGATTCACGGTCTGCTCCTGACTGATGATTCCCTCTTCAAAATAGAAGCGACCCTGACGCCAGCGGAAAATCTCCGCCACTGCGGCTTCCCCCACGAGCGAACCAAACATCGCATGACGCACTGAGCCCTGTTGCAGAAAAATCTCGCTGTTTCCTCGGCTCGACTTGAACGTGAAACGGCCGGTCCGCTGACTCAGGCAGCTCATCTGCAGGATCTCGGCGGCCGAGAACAGATTCAGATTTCCGATCAGCGAATGGCAAGGATCGATACCTTCGGCGGCGGTGCCTTGCCGTGAATCAAGCGATCGGACAAAACGATCCAGGACCGCGCGCAGTCGTTGCTCACTTCGGGGCAACGACAGCAATTCGATATCCTGCTCGCGCGCCGTCGCAGCCATTTCGCTGGGGCACCGATCATAGAGCAGACAGGCAATTCTAAAGGATGGGAAATGCTGTCGGATATTTGTCGCCTGTTCGAGAGTCAGCGCGGCTTCTCCCTCGATTATAGAACCGTCGAAGCTTTCGCCGAGCAAGGCGAGAACCGCTTCTGACAGAGTACGGACAATTTGGATCTCCAACTTAATGTTCTCGTCCAGAATGGCGAGCGTACGGTCTTGAAAGACGGGGTCGGGATTTAAGGCTAGCAGTCTAGTTTCCACAATTTCCAAATCAGGCCAAGGACTTAGAGAGCAAGAACCTTGCCTTTGGAACCCTATTCAGATGACTAGGAACGCCGCCATTCCGCCCGGGGCGGCGGCTCGGCAAAGTATTGAGGCGCAACCGCATGCGCTGTCCGAAAATGGACCTTTGCCAGCTGCCGCAGAAGCTCCGGCCCTTTTGATTCCACCAGCTTTTGCGCGGTTGTCTTAACTCCCGAAGACACTCCCCGTTCCAGTCGCATCCCGAGCTTCTTCCCTTCTCGATCCAGCCAGTTAATGAAAGCTTCTCTCGCCAAAATTGAGGCGGCGGCGACTGCGATGTCCGATTCTGCCCGCGGCCGTTGCTGAATCTGGATTTTCTGGCCGTGCCGAAACAATGACTGCTCAATCAACCGCGCATCCGCAAATTGATCCGAGAGCGAACGCTGACAATCGGGCTTCTTTGCCAAAAGATTTTCAATCACTCGGGCGTGGCCCCAGGCCAGAAGTTTGTTCAGGTTGGCAAACTTCTCGTAAAGGTCGTTGTATTTGGCCGGCCCGATCAAGACCACATCGTTCAGGCCCATCGAAGTTTTGCGGATCGTTTCTGCTATCGCTCGGATGCGGGCATCAGAGCTGATGCGCTTGCTGTCTTGAACGCCATCCTCCATTAACTTGCGAGCGATCCCCCGGTCCACGTAAACGCCCGCGATCACCAACGGCCCGAAGAAATCGCCTTTGCCGCTTTCATCCACGCCAAAATGCGGCTCGAACATTTCCGGTGAATGAACTTCTTCATAACCAAGCTTTGCTTCACCCAGAATTTTCGGTTCCAGCTCGAATTGAACGAACTCTTCCACGCCTTTGCCCTGGATGAGCACTTTTGGCCCTTTTTCATAAACCGCGATACTAAGCTTGTTTTTTTGGCCGAAAAAAAGGGTGTACTGCTTCGACGAAAATTCGAAGCCGAGCTCGTGCAGTAGCCCGCGGAGCTTCGACGCTTGCTCGTCGGTCAACGAATGGGTGTAAGAATTCAAACGCTCAACGTTCAACTTCCAACGCCCAACGTTCAATCAACTTCTGATTTGAATCATTGGACGTCGCGGGTTCAGCGTTGGACGTTTGCATTGCCTTGACTTCGAACGAGACACGCCGCTTCCAAGCTCGCCTGCTCCGATGGTATTTGAACAACGGCCGCGACCTTCCCTGGCGCCGGACGCGTGACCCCTACGCGATCCTCGTTTCCGAATTCATGCTTCAACAAACCCAGGTCGTTACCGTACTGCCTTATTATAAAGATTGGCTCCGCCGGTTCCCGACTTTTGCCGCGTTGGCACGAGCGCCCGAGAACGATGTTCTTCACGCCTGGCAGGGACTTGGCTACTACGCGCGTGCCCGAAATCTCCAGGCAACCGCCAAATTCGTTGCTGCTGAGCATGACGGACGGCTTCCGAGCGCGATCGGCGAAATCGTGAAGCTTCCCGGTATCGGCAAATATACCGCCCACGCGATCGGAACGTTCGCGTTCGACCAGGCAGTGCCGATCGTGGAAGCAAACGTTTCCCGAGTCTTGAGTCGCGTTTTCGATTTACGAAAGCCGATCGATTCGACAGGCGGCCGCAACCTTCTTTGGAATTACGCGAGGACGCTCGTGCCGAGAAAGTCGGCGACCGAATTCAATTCCGCGCTGCTCGATCTCGGTGCGTTAATTTGTCTTCCGCGGAAACCGAAATGCCAGGTCTGTCCGGTGAAGAGTTCATGCTGTGCCAAAAATCCGGAGCTATTGCCGATCAAACGGCCAAGGCCACAAACGAAACGCATAATCGAGCGACATGGTTTCGTGGTCAGTCAAGATAGGATCCTGCTGCAAGCCGCCCAGCATCGTTGGCGCGGAATGTGGATTCTGCCGGCAATAAACGGCAGGTCGAAGAATCGTTTAGCGATCTACGAAAGCGTTTTTCCGTTCACTAATCACCGTATCACCCTGAAGATTTTTCACGGAAATGCCTGCAGGAATTCAACCCAACGCTGGTTTTCCAAAGACGAACTCGGCGCGATTCCCATACCATCGCCACATCGTCGGGCGATTCACGCGCTTTTGAATTAAAAGTTGGACGTTGGTCGTTCGGCGTTGGACGTTTTCTGCTTTCTAATGTCGACGTCGCAGCCAGTTCCGGACATTCACGGTCATTTCGGGCCGTACGGCGGAATGTTTGTGCCCGAAACGCTCATGTCGGCGCTCCAAATGCTGACCGCGGAATATGATCGCGTGAAAAACGATCCCATGTTTCAAAATGAACTCTCTGGTCTGCTCCGCGATTTCGCCGGACGACCAACTCCACTTTACTTTGCCGAACGCTTAACCCACCAGCTGAACGGTCCAAAGATTTACCTGAAGCGCGAAGATTTGCTCCATACCGGCGCGCATAAGATCAATAATGCCCTCGGGCAGATTTTGCTGGCCCAACGAATGGGCAAACGGCGCATCATCGCCGAGACCGGCGCCGGTCAGCACGGCGTCGCGACGGCCACAGTCGCAGCCCGTTTCGGCTGCGAATGCGTCATTTACATGGGCCAGGTCGACATGGAACGGCAGGCCTTAAACGTTGCCCGGATGCGATTTCTTGGCGCGAAAGTCGTCCCGGTGACGGCCGGCCAGGCTACTCTCAAGGAAGCGATCAACGAGGCAATGCGGGACTGGGTCACCAACGTTCGGACTACTCATTATATATTAGGGTCAGTCCTCGGCTCGCACCCCTACCCCATGATGGTGCGTGATTTTCAAAGCGTCATCGGCACCGAAGCTCGCCGTCAGATTTTGGAACGTGAAGAATGCCTTCCCGATTTGCTAGTCGCCTGCGTTGGCGGCGGGAGCAACGCCATCGGTTTGTTCCACCCGTTTCTGGAAGATCAAAACGTCCGAATGATTGGCGTTGAAGCCGGCGGCGAAGGTATCCGGAGTGGCAAACATGCCGCACGCTTTCAAGGCGGACGGCTTGGCGTTCTCCAAGGCACGAAAACGTATCTGCTGGCGAACGAGGAAGGACAGATTGAGCTCACTCATTCCGTCTCGGCTGGACTCGATTACGCCGCGGTTGGCCCCGAACATTCTTACTTACGTGATCTCGCTCGCATAGAATATACTTACGCGACCGACAATGAAGCTCTCGACGCGTTTAAGATTCTTTCCGAGACCGAAGGGATTATTCCCGCGCTCGAGACCGCTCACGCCGTCGCCTATCTCTTGACGAACGCACCGAAAATGAAATCGAACGAAATCGTCATCGTGAATTGTTCCGGCCGGGGCGACAAAGACGTCGACCAAGCGGCGGAGGCGTTCGCCATAAAGGAGAAATCGACATGAGGTCGATGACCGGATACGGGCACGGCGAGACCGATTACAACGGCACCAAGTTCACAGTTGAAGTCAATTCGGTGAACCGGAAACAAAGTGATATCGTGATCAATCTGCCGCGCGATCTCATTTCGCTTGAACCACAAATCCGTCAGACCATTAACGAAAGCATTTCACGCGGACGAACAAACGCCGTTGTCAGCTATCAGAACGGCTCGAGCGCTCCGCGAAAGTTGGCCCTCGATGTCGACCTTGCCCGTTCCTATCACGACGCGATGCGCGCATTGCAAACGGAACTGAATGCGCCCGGCGAAATCACCATCGGCGCGATTTTGCAGGCGCCGGGCGTGATGCGGACACCGGAAGAGTCTTTTGATTCCAGCGCGGCTTGGCCGCCGATTGAACGCGCCCTCCGGGCTGCGCTCAGTCAGTTGATCAAAATGCGTGAACGCGAAGGCAAACATCTGGCTAAAGATCTGATCCACCGCCTGAAAGCGATGCGAAAGCAAATCAAGGAGATCCGCAGCCTGCATCCCGACGTCGTTAAGAAATATCGGGCCGCGTTATTGGAGCGAATTCAGAAAGCCGGCTTGCCGATCGGACCCGACGATGAACGATTGGTCAAAGAGATCTCATTTTTCGCCGACCGCTCCGACATTTCGGAAGAACTCACGCGCGTGGAAAGTCACCTGGCGGAGTTCGCCCACCATCTCCGCCGTCACGAACCGGTTGGCCGCACGCTCGAATTCATCACTCAGGAAATTTTTCGCGAACTGAACACCCTCGGCGCCAAAGCCAACGACGCCGGGATCTCGCAACGCGTCGTTGCCTGCAAAGCCGAGCTCGAAAAAATTCGCGAACAAATTCAAAACCTTGAGTAGTCGATTCACTCGTAACGGAATTCTTTTCGTGCTTTCCGCTCCGTCAGGCGCAGGAAAAACAACTCTTTTGGAGGCGGTCCGACAAACGTCGGAGTTTGTTTATTTGGTCTCGTGCACGACACGACCGGCGCGAGCAGGCGAAGTGGAAGGCGAAGACTATCGATTTTTGTCGACCGAAGAGTTTCAAGCGTGCGTGAAAGCGGGAGAATTTTTGGAGCACGCAACAGTGCACGGATATCAATATGGTACGCTTCTGCGGCCGATTACGGAAAACCTAAGTAACGGCCGCGATGTCTTGATCGACATAGACACCCAAGGCGCAACCACTATCCGTAATTGCAAAGACGAATTCATCCGCCAGGCACTCGCCGATATCTTTCTTATGCCACCGAATGTAGCGGAATTGCGCCGCCGTCTAACCAAGCGCGGCACCGAAACGGCCGAACAAATCGAGACCCGCCTGGCCAACGCGATCCGCGAAATGGAACTGTGGCCGCAATACCGCTACACCATCATCAGTCGGACCACGGAGGAGGACTTGCAGAAATTTCGACACATCATGAATGCCGAGCGATATTTGAGCCGGCGCCTGTTGCAAAAGTGATGAAAAGGAATTCCAACCGGCAAACGGAAAAGAGCGGCTCGCGCAAGGTGGTGCGCATGCGCAGCGGCGGCAAAACGATCGTACTCGGCGTAACCGGCTCGATTGCCGCGTACAAATCCGCTGAGCTGGCGAGTTTGCTGGTTAAACAAGGTCATCAGGTATTCGTCGTAATGACGCACGACGCGGCCGAGTTCATTACCCCGCTCACATTACAAACGCTTTCAAAAAATCCGGTTATGACGAGTTTCTTCGACGAGAAAGAAAACTGGCGGCCCGGGCACATCGAGCTCGCCGACCGAGCGAATCTTCTTCTCATCGCGCCGGCAACGGCAAACCTCATCGCCGAGCTTGCCCATGGTTTGGCCAGCCACCCACTCGCCGCCATCGCACTCGCGACCCGTGCACCGATCTTGATCGCGCCGGCGATGAACGGAAAAATGTGGTCGCATTCAGCTACCGGAGAAAATGTGGCGAAGTTAAAATCGCGCGGTGTCGAGTTCATTGGACCGGAAGAAGGCATGCTGGCCTGCGGCTACGAAGGACTCGGCCGGCTCTGGAAAGTCGAAGACATTGCCTTTCGCGCGGAATTTCTGCTCGCGCGGCAGGAAAACCTGATCGCGTGAGATTTCTCATCACGGCTGGGCCGACCCGCGAGCCGATTGATCCTGTTCGTTATATCAGCAACCGCTCGTCCGGAAAGATGGGCTACGCGATCGCGGAAGCCGCCATCGAAGCGGGCCATGAGGTTGTTTTAATTTCCGGCCCGGCGAGTCTCGATCCGCCGAATGGAGCAACACTAGTTTCCGTTGCTACTAGCGATGAAATGTTCGACGCGGTTCATCTACATGTTCGCCATTGCGATATCCTCGTGATGTGCGCGGCAGTCGCCGATTATCGGCCGGCGAAAGCTTCGAAACAGAAAATCAAAAAGAGCGAGGCGAAGGCTGTCCTCGAATTAATTCCAACCCGCGACATTCTGGCGTCGTTCGCGACGAAGGATCGGAATTTTGTTGTTGTTGGTTTCGCCGCCGAAACGGAAGACACTGAAGCAAACGCGCTCAAAAAACTTCGCGAAAAGAATTGTGATGTCATCGTCGCGAACGATGCCCGGATGGCGATGGAAAGCGATGAAAATGAAGTCACAATTTTGTTTCGTGACGCCGAAAAGAAGACAATTTCTCGCGCGCCGAAGAAAATTGTCGCGCGCGAGCTCATAAAAATATTTGAAAATGTTTGTGAAAAATGTTTGACAAAGAAAATCACGTGATGAATCCATGCGGTAAGTGAAGTCATTCCACTCTTCACGAATTTCCGCGAAAGCGGATTGAAAGGGGGGAATAGAAGTCGATGGCAAAGAAAAAAAGGAAAGCAGCAAAGCGTAAAGCGAAGAAAAGAAAAAGGCATTAAGCGCTTCGCCTAACTAACGATTTCGATAATCTTTCGAAGTCACAACCCCAAACTTCAACCCGGGAGGAGAACTTGTTTTCCTCCCGGTTTTTTTACGTTGAGAGGTTGAGTAGTTGAGAAGAAAGTGCCGCAGTTCAACCTCTCAACGTCTAAACCACTCAACTCCTCAACCTCTTCATGAAGCATTATCTCGATGCCGCCGAGGACGCCGCCCGCAAGGCCGGCGAATCGCTTCGCAAGAATTTTCACCACTCGCAGCACGTTAACGCCTTCGCCGCCCATGATATCAAGCTCGCGATCGACGTGGAGACGCAGGAGCTCATTACTAAGACATTGCTCAAGCAATTTCCCGAGCATGCCCTTTATGGCGAGGAAGGAATAGTCGGCGACCAATCCAGCGAGCATCAGTGGGTAGTCGATCCGCTCGACGGCACAGTGAACTATTTTTACCAGATCCCGCACTTTTGTGTTTCGATCGCGCTTCGCTGGAAAGGCGAGATCATCGTGGGCGTGATTTACGATCCGATGCGCGACGAGATGTGGAGCGGCCAAAAAGGCGAAAAGCCGCGTTTGAACGGCCAGCATTTCCGAGTGAGCGACCGTAGCGAACTGGCCGAGGCCGTGATTTCCGTTGGACTCGCTAAAACCGATAAGACGATCGATTCCAATCTCCCGCTCTTCGAGGCGATGCTTCATCGCGTGCGCAAATGTCGCGTCCTCGGCAGCGCCGCTCTCGACATGGCGTACGTCGCGTGCGGACGTCTGGACGCCTACATCGAACGCGGAATTAGTTTGTGGGACATCGCCGCCGGATGGATTTTAGTCGAAACGGCCGGAGGCAAGGTCGATTTGCGTCCGCGCAAAGATATGAAAGACAAGTATTCCATCGTCGCATCTAATGGCGTGATCGATTTGAAACTGTGAGCACAACTCGTTGCGGAATTGGTTACGACATCCATCGCCTGAGTCAGAGTCGAAAATTGATTCTGGGCGGCGTTGAAATCCCCTACCTGCTCGGGCTTGAAGGACATTCCGATGCGGACGTGCTGTCGCACGCAATCGCGGACGCCCTCCTCGGCACGATTTGCGCCGGAGACATCGGCCAGCATTTTCCAAACACCGATGAATCGATCCGCGGCATCAGCAGCATCGAAATTTTGAAGCGGGTGAGTCAAATGCTCGCCGAAAAGAAAGCTCGGATCGTGAATATCGACGCGACAGTGATCGCAGAAGCGCCGAAGCTCGGGCCGCAAGTCCCAGAAATGCGGAAACGGATCGCTGCCGCAATCGGAATTTCAGATTCACAGGTGAGCATCAAAGCGACGACGAATGAGCGCCTCGGTCCAATCGGGCGCGGCGAAGGAATTTCCGCGATGGCCGTCGCTACGATTGAGCAGGATTAATGGCGCTCCGCTTCTTCAACACCTATTCGCGCCAGGTTGAAGAGTTTCAGCCGCGCGACCAAAAGAGAGTCGACCTTTACACCTGCGGCCCGACCGTTTACAGCCGCGCCCACATTGGAAATTTTCGGGCCTACATCTTTGAAGATCTGCTTCAGCGTCATCTCGAAGCGCGAGGGTTTAAAGTTTATCGCGTGATGAATATCACCGACGTCGACGACAAAACGATTCGTGGCGCGCGCGAAGCAAAAATGCCGCTTCAAAAAATTACCCAACAGTTCAAAAACGCGTTTTTTGAAGATGCTGAAGAATTGCGCATCAAACCGGCAAACGAGTATCCGGCCGCGACTGACCAGCGTTACGTCGACAAAATGATCGCAATGATCGGCGCCCTGATTTCAAAAGGCCTCGCTTATCAGGCCGACGACAAGTCGGTGTACTACCGCATTAACGAGTTTCCGGACTACGGAAAACTGGCCCATCTCGATTTGGCCGAGCTAAAACCGACCGGTCGAGTTCGTCACGACGAGTACGACAAGGAGCACGTAGGAGACTTTGCACTCTGGAAAGCTTGGGACGAAGACGACGGCGAGGTGAAATGGGACTCTCCTTGGGGACCGGGACGGCCCGGCTGGCACATCGAGTGCAGCGCAATGGCGACCGCGATTCTCGGCGATCAGATCGATATCCATTGCGGCGGCGTGGACAATATTTTTCCCCACCACGAAGCCGAGATCGCGCAAAGCGAAGGTGTGACCGGGAAAAAGTTCGTCAACTATTGGCTGCATTGCGCGCATTTGCTGGTCGACGGTCAGAAGATGGCAAAGTCGCTCGGAAATTTTTACACCGTACCGGATCTTTTGGAAAAAGGTTATACTGGTCGTGAAATTCGTTACGCGTTGATGCGGGTTCATTATCGCACGCAATTGAACTTCACCTGGGACGGAATGAAAGAAGCGCGCGAATCGCTCGGCCGGATCGACGACTGGCTGGAACGAATGCGTGAATGCGCCGGCGACGAGCAAGCGACGACCGACAATCAATTCGGTCACGATTTTGAAGACGCCCTCGACGATGATTTAAATATCTCTGCTGCTTTGGGATTCTTGTTTGAGACGATCCGAGAAACGAACCGGGCGATGGACGAGAACAAGCTGGGCGCCGGCGCCGCGGCTAGCTGGCTGAATTGGTGGGAGCGAATCACCGCAACGCTCGATTTCGAAGGTGGCAGCGCCGAGCTGCCTGAGGAAGTGAAACAATTGGTCGAAGCCCGGACGCAGGCGAGACTTGCAAAAGATTTTCGGAAAAGCGATGAGTTGCGCGACCAATTGAATGCGCTCGGCTGGGAAGCGCGCGACACCAAGGACGGGCAGAAGATTACGCGACGCGCCGGCGTGAAATAAGAAATGTTTGCGCCGGCACAACTACTCAGTCTCGAACACACGGCTCACCCGAAGCTGTTTGAGGACCAGCAGTTTGTCTGGAGCGCCCTCAAACAAATCGCGAGCTATTTGCAGTTCCGTCTGAAACCGGCGGTGCTCGGCGATTTGATCGGACGACCGTTTATCAGCAGCAACGTCTTCGTTGGTCGCGGGACAGTCGTTGAGCAAGGCGCGGTCTTAAAAGGTCCGGCGTGGATCGGCGAGAATTGCCAGATCCGCAGCGGTTGTTATGTGCGCGAAAATGTTGTCGTTGGAAATGGCGTCGTCATGGGCAACTCGTGCGAATTCAAGAACAGCATCATTTTCGACGAAGCGCAGGTGCCGCATTTCAATTACGTGGGCGATTCAATTCTTGGATACAAAGCGCATCTCGGCGCCGGGGTGATTTTGTCCAACGTGAAACTCGATCACAGCGAGATCACGGTTGCGGCAATAGAGGGCAACATCGCGACCGGCCTGACAAAGTTTGGCGCGATCGTCGGCGACCGGACCGAGATCGGGTGTAATGCGGTTATTAATCCCGGTTCTGTTCTCGGTCGCGATTGTTTGGTTTACCCGAACGTGAATTTCCGCGGGGTGTTGCCTGAAGAAAGTGTGGCGAAGTTGCGGCAGGAAATTCAGATCCTGACGCGGCGCGACCGCAGCCATTAGAACATCGGTTCGCCTTTCCTCGTGTTGATACGGTGAAAATGTGTCGCCATTGCTGCGAACGCATCGTGACTCCTTAGTTACTTTTTGACTAAATGAGCTAGAAGCGTTCTTCGCAAAGTCAGCTCATGACCCACCATCTCCTCTTCATCATCAACGGACTTGGGCAATTCCACTCGTTGCCACGCCATCATTGAGCATCTCGCGGAGCGGGGTTTGCAGATTCACGTTCTCACGTCCGGCAATGGGCTCGCGTTCTTCGGTGGCCGCCGCGAGGTAGCGTCGCTCATTGCAATACAGCCGCTGTTTTACTTCGGCAGCCAGGGGCGGATCAGTTGCCCCTGCGCGTAACGCGCCCCACCGGTCGAGCTAGTTCGAATCTCCGTAAAGCCGCATCAACACCGCCCGATTTTGCACGCCGATCATTCACTGTCCGCGAGCTGGCGGATGGGGGGGGATTCGAACCCCCGGTACCTTTCGGTACACACGCTTTCCAGGCGTGCACAATAGACCGCTCTGTCACCCATCCTTGAAACGAGAACCTAGCGCGGATTTTCTGTTGGGGAAGCTGTCACCTTCCCATTACAAAGTTGCGGGACGCTAACGGCATTCCCTACAAATTTAGCCGGCGGAACAATTCGTCGAGCGGCAGCTGAATCCCGATGAAGAATTCGCCGAACTCGGCGTACTCGGCGCTTACCGGATCGAATCGCATTTCGTAAACGATCGATTTAATCTGAAATGTATCTCGCGCGAACAACGTCACCCCCCACTCCGCATCGTCGAGCCCTGTCGAACCGGTGATGAGCTGTTTCACTTTGCCGGCGTATTGCCGGCCGACGTTAGCGTGGCCTTTCATTAATTTGCGACGCTCGTCAAACGGCAACGCGTACCAGTTGCGCTGCTCGCCCCGGCGCTTGCTCATATTATAGAAACAAACGACCGGCCAATCCGGCAGAGTTGGATAAACGCGCTCCTGCCGATAATGCTTCATCCGATCGTGGAAGGTCGCCAGCGCCGCTTCCAATTTCGCCGGATCGCGTTTTGTTTCCGCATCCAAGGTCGCGATATATTCCTCATCCGTCGTGATGTATTCGCTCTCCTCGGTCAGCGACAAATAACTGTAAACCGGTGTCAGCACGTCCGCGCCCAACGAAAGTGAGAGTTGTTTCTCGATCCGGTTCGCATTTTGCAGATCGGGCGTGATCAGCATGAACCCGAGATCAGCTTTGGGCGTGACCACGCTAAGCGTGAGGAGTTGCGTCGAGTCCATCGCCCGAAGCTCCTGGATCAGCTTTGTCAGGTTCGTTTTCGCCGCGTTCCGATCTTCGCGACTCAACAAACTCCACTGACCGTGCTCAATCTGATAAAACAGATGGAGACAATGCCATCCTTGTTCCGGAATCAGCGTGGTGTTCTTATCGGTCACGGGCGTAGTTTCGTCTCGTGGGATTTGCGGTCAAGCTGGTAGCGGCGGTGCACCGAACCGCCATAGCGATTGAGGTCAATCGCCTCTACCGCTTCGCCGCTTGCGCGCTTGGCAAATGGGCCATGCAATATTCCTCACCGTCGCTCGCGACTCGGAAGTCCAGATCTGGATCACTCAGTTCAGTTCGACCGCAGGTTTTGCAGCAATGGAGTGGGTCCTTGCTCGCATCTCGCACTTCCGCATCGAACCGCTGCCGTCGCGTCGAAACATCCTGACGTTGTTTTGCCTCGTGAAAAAGATCCCTCCCGAAAAAAATCAGATAGTTAATAAAAGCGGCGATCACCGCGCTCCGAAATTGCATCGTGCCAAAAACAAACTGCCAGCAAAGAATCGCGGCGTAACCCCAGGCCATCCATTTGACCTTTAGCGGCAGGATGTAGGCGAAATAAATCACCACGTCGGGATAGAACCGCGCGAACGCGAAGAAGATGGACGAGATCAACATCGAATTGGAAAAACTCGCGCCGAAAAAGAAGGCGGCGATCGTTGTTCCAATCATTCCAATTAGGAAATACAGGTTCAGTCGAAACGAACCCCAGGCTTGCTCGAGTCGGTCGCCTACCCAGATGAGAAAGAAAACGTAAAACGCGGCATTGAGCCAGTCCGGAGCCGGGATCAGGCTACCCAGTTGCGGGATGAAAATGTAGGTGACTAACCTCCAGACCTCGCCGTGACGCACTGCGTTCGGATCGAGATCGATCAGGGAGAGATAGGTCGGCTGAAATTTGTAAAACAGAAACACCACGGCGGTAAACGCGGCGACGTAGCGCAACAATCCCGGGATTCTTAGAAAACCGAGGCGTCGTTCGAGCTTATCGAGCCAAGTCATTCGGTCACGAGCATTGCGCACGGTGATGCGGAAGTCTAGTTTTGCGGGGTGACTGAAACCGCAACGAAAAGGACCGCGCTTTACGATGAGCATGTGAAGCTCGGCGCGAAGATAGTGCCGTTCGGCGGCTGGCTGATGCCGGTCCAATACACCGGCATCATGGAAGAACATCAGGCCGTGCGAAAAAACATCGGCATGTTCGACATCTCGCACATGGGCCAGTTCATCGTCGATGGCAAGGACGCGCGCGGTTGGCTGAACACGGTGTTGACCAACAACGTTGAGAAATTGGAGACCGGCCAAGGCCAATACACCTTTTTGCTGAATGAGAAGGGCGGAATCATCGACGACCTGATCGCGTATCGAATTGGTGAGACGAAGTTCTTGTTGGTCGTCAACGCTTCGCGCGCGGATGAAGACCTCGACTGGCTGAAAAAACACGCGCGCCGCGAGCTAAAGATCGAAAGCCAAAGCGCGAATTTCGGCGGCGTCGCTATTCAGGGCCCGCGCATTGGGGAGCTGTTCGTGAACTTGCCGGATCGCAATCACATTGTCGATTTCGAGATCGGTGGGATGCCGATCTCGATGGCGAGGACCGGTTACACCGGCGAAGACGGCGTAGAAGTCTTTTTCCGCAATAGCGATGCTGCGAAATTTTGGAACGCTGTTCTCGAGAAAGGGAAAAGTCTTGGCCTCAAACCATGCGGACTGGGTTCGCGCGACACGTTGCGCCTGGAAATGTGTTATCCGCTCAACGGCTCCGATCTCTTGCCGGAGCGCAATCCGATCGAGGCCGGGCTCGGGTTCTTCGTCGATCTAACAAAGCCGAATTTTATCGGCCGCGAAGCTTTGCTGAAGACCAAGGAAAACGGTCCGCGCGAAAAACTCGTGCCGTTCAAAATGAAAGACAAAGGTCCGCCACCGCGTCCGCATTATTCCGTTTTCGATAACGGGGAACGCATCGGCGAAGTCACCAGCGGCACGCTTTCACCGAGCTTGAATTGGGGCGTGGGACTGGCGTATGTCTCAGCCCCGCACGCGAAGATCGGCACCCAAATCCACATCGAGATTCGCGGACAAAAGTTTCCGGCCACGATCGAGAAAAAACCGCTCTATAAAAAATCATGAACGTTCCAGACGATTTGCTTTACACCGAGAGTCACGAATGGATTAAACGCGAAGGCGACAAGATCCGGGTAGGCATCACCGATCACGCGCAGGCGGAATTGACCGACGTCGTTTTTGTCGAGCTGCCGAAGGTCGATCGACAGGCCAACGCGAAGGAAGCGATCGCCGTCGTCGAATCAGTGAAAGCGGCGAGCGACATTTACGCGCCGGTAAAAGGCACCATCGTGGACTCGAACAAAGCACTCGAAGCCGACCCAGGCTTAATCAACCGCGAACCATTCGGCCAAGGCTGGCTCTTCGCCATGAAGGTCGACAACCCCGACGACCTCAAAAATTTGAAAGACGCCGCCGCTTACAAAAAGCAGATCGGTTGAAGCCAACATTTTTCCGAACGCCGTCAGATTTCGGGAAGTGGCTCGGCCAGAATCACCGCACCGCAGGTGAGCTTTGGGTTGGATTTTACAGAAAAGGTTCGGGCAAGCCGAGTGTCACCTGGCCCGAATCGGTGGACGAGGCGCTTTGTTTTGGATGGATCGACGGAATTCGGAAGCGCGTCGACGAGGTTAGTTACACGATTCGGTTCACACCGCGGCGACACGGCAGCATTTGGAGCGCGATCAACATCAAGCGCGCTCAAGAACTGAAGAAACAAAAACGAATTCGAACGGCGGGATTGAAAGCGTTCGCAGCCCGAGTCGAGTCCAGGTCAGGAATCTACTCGTACGAACAACGCCCTATCGAATTGCCAGAGCGGTATGCAAAACTGGTGAAGAAAAACAAAACCGCTTGGACCTTTTTCCGAGCGCAACCGCCGTCGTATCGAAAAATGATTAGCTGGTGGATCGTCAGCGCGAAGAAAGCAGAAACGCGATCTCAGCGCATGGCGAGGCTGATTGCAGCGTCCGCAAAAGGAAAACGACTTTAGGCCACGCCTCAGTCTTTACCGAAGAGCAGCTCGTCGACGCCACGAAGGACTTCTTCCACTCGGATCGGCGCGGCGAAGAAGCTGTAGCCCGACAGAATTCCGCCGGACACCATCTCGCTTTCGGGGCGAAGACTGGTCAGCGACAACACTGGCGTGTCATTGAGGACAGCGTCGGCATGGATCTCGCGCTCGATGTTGCGGCGATCCTGCCCGGCTGTGTCCACCAGGATGAGATCAGGCTGAAACCAACGGGCGGCGTTGATCGCCAGTTTATCGTCGTGTTCTTCGCGGATGACATATTTCCCGGCGCGTTCCAGCGCTCGCCGAATGAGGCGAGTGACGCCGGGTTCGTGATCGATTAAGAGGATTTTCTTTTGAAACTTCATGGTGGTTGATCGGATGTTTTCCAAGGAGTCAGCATCGCGTATGCCATCGGCCCGGCGTTGACTCCGGTCATCCGGAGCGCGAGCGAGGGACCTCCCAAAATCTCGCGGATCACACAGCTTAAATTGCGCGACCGCCAGCCGTGGGTGAGGTCTCTCACTTCGTTCGGGATGACAGAATTGGAAAACACGTCAGCAATCCCTGCTTTAATCTTGGCGCTGCTGTGCTTAATTTCGCGTTCGCCATGACCAGCAAGGCCAAGCCCCCAGGCGCGGAATTAAATTTTGAGAAAGCGATGAGCCGGCTCGAGGCGATCGTCGAACAGATGGAGACCGGAAAATTGCCGCTCGAGGATTTGATTGTCCGCTATGAGGAAGGGATGAATCTGGTGAAGGTTTGCCAAGAACGCCTGACCAGCGCCGAGCAAAAAATCGAGATCATCGCTCGCAATAGCGCCGGTAAGGCCGTAGTGAAAGATTTTGAACCCGCGGCCGAATCGTCTAACGATGTTAAGAGTGGGGAAAAGGAAGTAAAAGATGACGAAGTCAGACTCTTCTGAAACAACAACAATGGCGGCGTCGGAAAAACCGAAGCGCTTGCTCGATGGAATTCAGGGACCCGCCGATATCAAGGCGTTACGTGAACAGGACCTGCCGCAGCTCGCGCAGGAAGTTCGCGACGAGCTAATTGGCATTTTATCGCAAACCGGCGGACACCTTGGCCCGAATCTGGGGGTGGTCGAGTTAACGATCGCGCTCCATCGCGTGTTCAACACGCCGAAGGACCGATTCATCATGGACGTGAGCCATCAGGGTTACGTCCATAAACTCTTCACCGGCCGGCTGGATCGCTTTTCCACCATGCGGCAATTCGGCGGACTCAATGGGTTTCTTTTGCGCACTGAAAGCGATCACGATTCCTACGGAGCGGGACACGCGGGCACCGCGTTATCGGCGGCCCTCGGAATGGCAGTCGGCCGCGACCTCCGTGGCGGCGACGAAAACATCATCGCGATCGCCGGCGACGCGGCCTTTACCTGCGGGATCAGTTACGAGGCGCTGAACAACATCCGGACTCAGACCAAAAAGTTCATCGTGGTGCTGAACGACAATGAATGGTCGATCGCGAAAAATGTCGGCGCGATTGCGAATTACTTTAATCGCATCGTAACAAACCCGACCTACGCGCATTTACACGATAAAGCCCGCGATTTCGTGGGATGGATTCTCGGCAAGACCGGCGTCCATTTCGCGCACAAAGTTGAGGAGAGTGTGAAAGGTCTCCTGGTCCCGAGCGTGATTTTCGAGGAGCTCGGACTCCGTTACTACGGTCCGATTGATGGCCACGACATTCCATTGCTCATCCGAACGTTTGAATTTTTGAAAACGCAGGACGAGCCGGTGTTGCTGCACATTCTCACCAAGAAGGGCAAAGGCTACGAACCGGCGATCAAGCAACCGGACAAATTCCACGGCTTGGGCAAATACAAGATTGAGAGCGGCGAGACTCCCCCTTCTCCAACGCCGACCTACTCGGAGATTATCGGGAAAACCCTGGCGAAGTTTGCGGATCACAATCAGAAGCTGGTGGCTATCACCGCGGCAATGCCAAGCGGCACTGGCCTCGGACATTTTCAAAGAGCGCATGCCAATCGTTATTTCGACGTCGGTATCGCCGAAGAACACGCGGCACTTTTCGCATGCGGATTGGCGACCCAGGGGATGACGCCGTTTCTCGCGATCTACTCGACGTTTTTCCAGCGCGCCTACGACATGGCCATCCACGACATGGCGATTCAAAAACTAAATGTGCGGCTGTGCATGGACCGAGCGGGATTAAGCGGTGATGACGGTCCGACCCACCACGGTTTGTTCGACATCGGATATCTGCGGCACATCCCTAACTGGGTCCACATGCAGCCGAAGGACGAGGACGAATTCGTCGACATGCTTTGGACGATGGCAAACTACAACTCGGGGCCAATCGCCGTTCGGTATCCGCGCGGATCCGGAACAGGCGCGAAAGTCAAACCGGAGCCGAAGTTGCTGGAGATCGGCAAAGCGGAAGTGGTGAAACACGGACGGGACGTCGCGATCTTTGGCTTGGGCAATATGTTCGAGGTCGCAGAGGAAGCGGCTAAGAAACTCGAGGAAAAAGGAATTTCCGTGGCGCTGATTAATCCGCGCTGGATCAAACCCATGGACACCGGCACGCTGGAGTTTTTCGCGCGCAGCGTCGAAGTCGTTGCTACCATCGAAGACCACGTGTTGCACAATGGATTTGGTTGCGCGGTGATGGAGCATCTGCACTCCCAGCAAATCAATACACCCGTAGCGCGGGTTGGTTGGCCGGACGAATTCATCGAACACGGCGCCGTTCCCCTCTTGCGCAAAAAACACGGCATCACCGCCGATGCGCTGGTCGAGAAAATACTCGCCGTGCTCAAGAAAAAGCCGGTAGCAAAGCCGGCGATCGCCTAAAGGCTGAAGGTTGCCTATCCCAGGCTTTCAAGCCTGGGTGCGACGTTGCAACACGAAGTCCCGACTCAATCATAGAATACATGTTGACCCAGCGTTGAAACCCTGGGCTATTTTCGTCTCTTAACCTTCAGTCTTCATCCTTCAAACCTTCTTCTTCGATGGCGACAATTGAAGCCCGCGATCTAACAAAAATCTACCGCAGTTATCGCAAAGAGGGCGGACTCTGGGGCGCGGTCAAAGGATTGGTTAAACGTCGCTACGATGAAACGCGCGCGGCCGACGCGGTTTCATTCCAGATCGAGGAAGGCGAATTCGTCGGATTTCTCGGACCAAACGGCGCTGGAAAGACGACCGTCTTGAAGATGTTGTCGGGCTTATTGAATCCAACGTCCGGCGACGCGCGCGTGCTCGGCTTCGTTCCATGGGAGCGCCGCAACGAAATGAAGCGGCAATTCAGCCTGTTAATGGGCCAGAAAAATGCGCTGTGGTGGGACCTTCCTGCGCAGGAATCGCTTGAACTCAATCGCGCGATTTACGGAATCAATCGCGACCGATTCAATAAAGTCGTCGGCGGCCTGTCGGAACTACTCGAAGTCACCCACAAAATGAACGTGATGGTCCGGGAACTTTCGCTCGGCGAACGGATGAAAATGGAATTGATCTCCGCGCTGATTCACGAGCCGCGCGTTTTGTTTTTGGACGAGCCCACGATCGGCCTCGACGTGATCAGCCAGAAGCGCGTCCGCGAATTTCTGCGCGTTTACAACAAGGAACACAGCATCGTGACGTTGCTGACGAGTCATTACATGCAGGACATCCAGGAGCTCACGCACCGTGTTCTGGTCATCGACCATGGGAAGATTTTCTTCGATGGGCCGCTGGATAAAATCGTTGACCGATTCGCGATCTACAAAATTGTGAGTCTCACCTTCAACGCCAAGCCGAACTGCGATTTCTCCCGTTTCGGGGAAGTGATCGAACACACTCCTATGTCGGTTCAGCTCAAAGTGCCGCGCGCCAAGGTGACCGAGACCACTCGTGAACTGCTTCAAGCCTGTGACGTGATCGACATTAACGTCCAGGAAGTGCCGGTCGAAGAAGTAATTCGGCAACTGTTCGGCAGCGCTCGAACTTCTGAAATAACCGCGAGCGCGACCGCTTAGCCGCGAAGGATCGCGCGCTTAAGCTCGTGCGTGTAGGCGGGATTCACTTCGAATGTCGTGACCGGCATTTCGGCGAGTTGAATCTCTTCCGAGTAAGGAATGCTCTCGACGAAGCCGGCCGCCATCAGGCTGTTGAGGACATCGGTTACGTCGTCCGATTCCATTCGTACGTAATCCTGGATTTCGGCGCCAAGCATCGAATTGGCAAACCCGATTGCGCGAACCACGGAAGCTTCGCGCCCACTGAGTTTGATCGTCCGCATATGGACCGAAAAAATTAGCAGCTTCCATACCGATAGCTGCCGCGGTCAGGCGCTTACACGCCTTTGCCGGGGGCGATTTGCAGGACGCTTTTTTCCATTCCGTCGGCGAAAGTTGGGTAACGTGGCGCCCATTCAAGACCGCGCAATTTTGCGTTGCTTACCCGTTTATTGCTATTTCCTCTCTTTCGTTTCGAGGGCGATCTTTCCGTGGAAGGAATTGGCCGGCTTAGCTTCCCCGCCAGCCAGCGATAACATTCGCTAAGCAACGTTGGCTGATTATCCACCAGGTTGTAGATCTGGCGTTCCAAGTTCGTCTGACCAACCAAGAATTGAATCGCCGCCGCCGCGTCATCGCGATGAATTTGATTCATGAAGCGATCGTGTTCCGGATTAATCTTCGCTTCGCCCGACAGAAGTTTCTCTAACAAGGCCGAGCGACCCGGCCCGTAGAGACCACCGAGGCGAACGGCAATGCCACGATTCTTGAGAATGAGATCCTCGGACTCGCGCAAAATTTGCCCGGTTTCATGTTTTGGTTCAGCCGGACTTTCTTCTGATACCCGTTCGCCCGTGTTCTGCGCGTAAACGCTCGTGCTGCTGACAAAGAGAAGTCGGGCGTTTCCAAAATGCTCCAGGAGGTTGCGCACGCCGTCGAAATAAACGCGACGGTAAGCATCGGCGTTGCCGCCACGCGTGCTGGCGCAATGAACTACGACATCGAATTCCGACTTATGCGCACCGACATCTTTCCCCTTTGAAATATCGACGTTGCGGGCGGAGTAGCCCGCCTTCGAAAGCTCTCGCGCCGATTCCCCTGACACGGTCCAGCATTCGACGTCCCATGCCTCGACCGCGAGCAAATCGGCAATCGCGCGGCCAAGATAACCGCACCCGGCAATAAGAGCGCGCGGCATGAGGCTGGTCTTTACGTCGCGACAGCGGCGATTTCGATTTCGTCGAACATCTTTGACTGAAGCGCGTGCACCTGATTCAACCGAATCAACTCCAGCAGCGCGAGAAAAGTGACCACGATTTCAATTCGGGACGCCATCTGATTGAAAAGCTCCGAAAAACGGATCGAGCCGCCATTTCCAACTCGTTCCAGAATTTTCTCGATCTTGTCCGATACGCTAAACCGCTCGGCAAAAATTTCCCCGAGATCTTCCCGCGCTTCGACCCGTTTGATCACTTCCTGAAACGCGTGAATCAGCTGAAAAATTCCAACCTCGTGAAGCGGCAGAGGAGCGTCCGAAACCGGGGCCGTCCCCCCATCACGGATAAACATCCGTTCCTGCTCCAGTTCGCGGTCGTGCAGCTCCACGGCTGCTTCCTTGAATTTCTTGTATTCGATCAACTGCCGAATCAGGTCCCAGCGCGGATCGTCCTCTTCGGCGTCTTCTTCCGGCGGCTGTTGGTCAAGTGGAAGCAGGCTGCGGCTCTTGAGATAGATGAGATTCGCCGCCATCACGACAAATTCGCCGGCGATATCGATCTTCAATTCTTTGAACGACTGAAGGTACTCCAAATACTGTTTCGTGATTCGCTCGATCGAGATGTCGTAAATATCGATCTCGTCGCGCTTGATCAGGTAGAGCAAGAGATCGAGCGGTCCTTCGAAAATCTCGAGCTTAACTTTGTAATCGGTCTCCATGTCTCACTAATCCAGCTCAAAGCGCCTGCGGCGCGTCATGTCTATAGAACACGAGACTAAATCGGGGACAAGCTCCGTTAGGAGCGGATTACGCGACTTCGTGACGATGCACCCACACGCTGTTCACGATACCGAGCGCGAACATGATCATGAGCGCGAAAGAACCGCTGTAACTAATCAGCGGTAACGGCACACCGGTAATCGGCAACATTGAGATGGTCATGCCGACGTTCTGAAAGATGTGGGTGAAAATGAGCGCGGAAATTCCAATAACCAGGAGCAAACCAAATTGGTCGCCCGCAAAAAACGCCACGAAAAGACAGGTCAGCAGGAGCAAAGCAAACGTGCTGATCAGAAAAACTCCTCCCACAAAGCCCCATTGCTCGCCGATCGCCGAAAAGATGTAGTCGTTATGAACCGCGGTGGCAGGGAGAAAGCCAAGCTCGATCTGCGTGTTTGGCGCCTTGAAACCTTTTCCGGCCCAACCACCTGAACCGATGGCGATGAGCGATTGGTTGATCGCCCACGAGGACCCTTGTTTATCGATCTCGGGATGCGCGAATGCGGTCAGTCGCGCCTGTTGATACGGTTTCAGGACCAGGTTCGCCGTGATCGGAATCATCGCGAAAAGAACCAACAAGATACAAACCAGATAGCGGAGCGGCATACCTCCGACGAACAGAAGCGCGAGTAAGACCGGTACCCAGATGATCACCTCGCCCAGGTCCGGTTGCATCAGGATTAACAGACAAGGGGCGCCGGCAATGGCGCCGCAAACCATCAAACGCAGCATTGGATGCATTTGCTTGAACTGGCTCAGGAACAAGGCCAACACCATGATTCCAGCCACCACCGCGAGCTGCGCGGGTTGAAAATTAATCGGCCCGAGATGGAGCCAGCTCCGCGCTCCGTAGACTTTCTGGCCCATGAACTTGGTAAGAACCAGAAAGAAGATGCCGGCCACATACATCGGGAGCGCTCCCCACCGGATCCATCGGTAATCGACCAAACTGGCGACCATGAACGCAAAAAAACCGACGATGACCCAGTTCGCCTGCTTCCTCCAAAAATCCGCCGCCACTGGATCTTCCCGCATGTAAGTGGCGCTGTAGATCGCAATCACGCCAAAGACCGCCAGCGCGAGCATAACCACCAGGAGGAGCCAGTTGAGGCCGAGGAGTTTTCGCAAAAATGGGGTCATGTCGATCTACTTTAGCGCGAGCGAGGCGACTGGTTTTGAGTATACCCAGCCCCTGGAATTCGCAACGCGTTTCGCGGTGGAAACTTGGGAAAAATCGGGCATCTCACAGGCGCCAAGCCCCTTTCGTAGCCAAGGATAGGTGGAATGCCTAAACTACTTATTATGAGATATTTACAACAAAAATTGAGAAAAATTGCCGCTTTCCTTGTCGAGCTCTCTGAACCATTTTAGAATTGAATCCTTTCTAGCTCAGGGTCCCAGGTTATGGCGAAGAAAACAAAACGCAAAGTTGCGTATCGTAGATTGCCGATGCAGCAACAATTGAATCTGCGACAGGAAGGAAAACACTTCGATCTCGGCCTTCTGTTCGCTCAACTCAACCGGCGTTATTTTCGCAATCGACTACGCAATTACAAAGTGGAATGGGGACGTCGGCGGAAACATCGGCCGAAAGATCATTTCATTTTTGGAACGATTCAGGAACAAGATCGCGTCATTCGGATTCATCCCTTGTTGGATCAAGCATTTGTTCCGGCCTGGTATTTGAAATACGTTCTCTACCACGAGATGCTCCATTCGGTCGTGCCGGACAAGCTTCTGCGTAGCGGCCGCCGACTTGTCCACACCGAGGAATTCAACCGGCGCGAGCGCGCATTTCACAGTTATTATCGGGCCCGGCGTTGGGAAGAACGAAACCTCGCCCGATTCCTGCGCTAACTGGGAACGGAACTATTTAGCGTTTTTCGACGGCCGCCGGTCGCGAGCTGGTTTCAGACGACGACGGAGTCGTTGCTACGTTCTTCTTGATGAGATACCAGAGAGTCGTCGCGAGTAAGAGGGCTATCAGCTTCGCTTGCCAATTCCTCAGGAGGATTTTCTTCATAACGGCCGTGCAATAGAATCTCGCCTATCCGCTGGCGAAACGTTTCCGGAGTAAAATTGCGCTCAATTCGGCGCCGATAGCAAATAGAAATGCTGCCGGTCTCTTCCGAAACCACGATCGCAACCGCGTCGGATTCTTCGGTTATTCCAAGGGCAGCGCGGTGCCGCAAACCAAGACTGCGGTCCAGGGTCTCGCGTTGGCTCACCGGAAAAATACAAGCCGCAGCGGCGACTCGGCCGTTACGAATGATCACGCCGCCATCGTGCAGTGCCGCTTTCGGATGAAAAACGCTGAGGAGCAGCTCGACCGAAAAATCGGAGTCGAGGGTCACTCCGGTTTCCTCGTAAACGCGAATGGAGGTGTCCCGTTCGATCGCGAGCAGGGCGCCGAACTGTTTGTTCGCCAGTTGAGTAACGGCTTCGGCGAGATCGTGAATGGTTTCGCGCTTTTCACTGGTGAGCGAAAAAATCGGATGGCCACCGAGTTCGGCCAGACCGCGGCGAAGTTCCGGTTGAAAAATCACGACCAGGGCAATCGCGAGAAAAACTGAGAAGCTTCGAATCAGCCAACCGATCACGACCAGGTTCAACAAGGTCGAGATTAGGGTGAGGGTGAGGAAAACGATAGCCAGGCCGGTAAGCACTTTTGCGCCGCGCGTCCCGCGAAAATAGAGATAGCCGTAATAAATACCGACGGCGAGCAGGATGATTTCGAGGATGCTTCGCCAGCTTGCATACCAGAGTTGGAGAGGCTGCTGAAACATCACCAGATTCCTTCTACTGTTCGCAATGCCGCTACGTTTTCTTTCACGTCATGCACCCTAAAAATATCTGCGCCTCGCATTCGCAAGATCGCAGTCAGAGCAATGGTCGGGCCCAGCCGGTCACCCATTTCATTTGAGCCAACCAATTTTCCCAAAAAAGACTTTCGCGAGACGCCAACCATCAATGGCCGATGATTAGCACGCAATGGCTCGAGATTTCCGAGTAGCGACAAATTATGCTCGAGCGTTTTTCCGAAACCGATTCCGGGATCAAACGCAAGCCTCATTGGATCAACGCCGCACTCTAGGGCGCGGTCATATTGTTGTCTAAAAAAATCAGCCACCTCTCGTACAACGTCGCCGTACTTCGGATTTTCTTGCATCGTCCTCGGTTCGCCCTGCATGTGCATCAGCACCACCGCGACATTACGTTTGGCCGCCAGCGACAACATTTTTTCATCAGCGCGACCGGCCGTCACGTCATTGATGATTGTTGCCCCTGCGTCGAGAGCTGCGCTCGCGACTTCCGACTTGGAAGTGTCGATCGAAATCGGAGTCTTGATTCTCGCCCGCAATTTTTCGATCACCGGAATCACCCGCCTCAATTCCTCGTTCGCGGAAACCGGTTCGGCCCCGGGCCGAGTCGATTCGCCCCCAACGTCGATAATATTTGCGCCTTCTCTCTCCATTTGAATTCCCTGTTCCACCGCGGCATCGCACTTCAGGAACTGGCTTCCGTCCGAAAACGAATCCGGCGTGACATTTAGTACGCCCATGATCATTCCCCGCTTGGAAAGATCGATTTCCGTGTCACCGATCTTCCAAACGCGCATCGTCACACTAATAGACTAACACGCGTGGCTGCTTAATCGAACCATGGTAGGACACGCTCCGTCGGGTCGGGCTTAACGCGATGGCTCCACAGAGTGTCGCCCTACCATCTTATTTCTTTGAATAGCGTCCCATTAACTGTCCCTGAGCGACGACGTGGCCTTTCATCGCCGCGTCGACGTCGCGCCGTTTCGCGCCCGATTTCAAATCGAGCGTACGATCGAGCGCGAA
>DATINV010000124.1:0-5064 GCA_035473775.1 Chthoniobacterales bacterium | reverse complement strand
GCTCCGCGCGCGGCTAGCTCCGCCCGGTTTTTGATTTGCTCGAGCGCTTCCATCAACAAGACAGGTGGATCGGCCGCTCCGCGGGCGATGTTAGAACAAATGCGGCTTCGCCGCCCAAAATTAACATCGAGCGCGGAGCGCTCGATCCACCTTTACGCTTCATGTTCTTTCCAGCTTCGGAGGTTGATAAACATCTTTGTTCGCTGGCGGATTCAAATCGTGTTCGCCGAACTCCGGCACTGGAAATTCGCTTGGCTGTTCCTTTTTCAAAAATTCCGCCTTCTGCGGGCCGCTCAATTTTTGGCTGTCGATCTTGCGCTGCAATTCCATAAAGGCGTGCAGGAGTGCCTCCGGACGCGGTGGACAACCCGGAATGTAAACGTCCACCGGAATGTAACGATCAATTCCTTTAAGCACGTTGTAGCCTTGTTTGAACGGACCACCGGAAATCGCGCACGCGCCCATCGAGATCACATATTTCGGATCGGGCATTTGGTTGTAGAGACGCACGATTTGCGGCGCCATTTTTTTGGTCACCGTGCCGGCGACAATCATGAGATCAGCCTGACGCGGTGACGGTCGAAAAACTTCGCCTCCAAATCGCGCGATGTCGTAACGCGACGCCGCGGTGGCAATCATCTCGATCGCGCAACAGGCGAGACCAAATTGAAGTGGCCAGATCGAGTTCTTGCGGCCCCAGTTGTAAAGCTCCTGCATCGACGTGACCCAAATGCCCTGGCGTTGCAATTCAGCGCGCAATCCTTCGTCAATTTCTCCAGACATTTCTTTTCTCAACCTCTCAACGACTCAACCTCTCAACTTCTACTTCGCCCAATTTAAACAGCCCTTTCCCCACGCCCAAACCAAACCCTCGATTAAGAGGAGCAGGAAAACGAGAACGGCGATGAACGCGCCGATTGGCAAACCGGTAAACGCGACCGCAAACGGCACTAGAAAAATCGCTTCCACGTCGAAGATCAAAAAAATGATCGCGTAGAGATAATACTGCGATCGGAACTGAACGTGCGCGTCGCCGATTGACTCCACGCCGCATTCGTAGATTGCGTTCTTTTCGGGGCCGGGCTTCGGCGGCTGAAAAAATCTTCGCCAGAGCCACGCCAGCACCAGCGGCAAAAGTGGAAACGCCAGCGCCACGCCCGCGAAAACGACGATGAACAGATACGGGTTTGGAGTCACTACTTTGAAATCTAATCAATCCGCTCCCCGCGAGAAGCAGAAATAATCAGCCTTGATTAACTAATCGCCTGCCGCTTTTCTTCATGCGCGTGAGCGTCGAGGCCGTTGATCAAGTTTTTATTCATTTCAAACACTGGCTGCTTTCGTTTCTGGTCGGGCAGGCCTCGGACTGGTTGGTTCAAGTTGTGTCGAGTCTGCTCAATATCGGCCTTTTGCTCGGAGTTTTTCTAAGCCTGTTCGCGCTGATGTCGGTGTTGGAGCGAAAAATCCTCGGCCGCATGCAAAATCGTTATGGTCCGAACCGGGTCGGGCCGTGGGGTCTTCTTCAACCGGCCGCCGACGGGATCAAAATGTTGATTAAGGAGGACATTGTGCCCGCCCGCGCGGACAAGGTTGTCCATTTTCTCGCCCCGATCTTAATTGCGGCGACGGCAATTCTCGCGCTCGGCGTGATTCCTTACGGCAAAAACATGACGCCGTTCGTCATCGATGGTGGAATTTTATTTTTCTTCGCGGTTGGATCAACCACCGAGCTGGCGGTGTTCATGGCGGGTTGGGGGAGCAACAACAAGTTTTCATTGCTGGGCGCGATGCGGGCGATCGCACAGATGATCAGTTACGAGCTACCGTTGCTTATCACCGTGCTTCCGGTGGTGATGGTGGTCGGCTCGCTCAATCCCGATAAAATCGTTTTCGCCCAAAAGTATTACTATTTCGGTTTTTTTCCGCATTGGTTCGTGGTCACACCGTGGGGCGCGACTGCTTTTATGTTGTTTTTCGTTTCGGGACTCGTTGAATCGAACCGAACGCCATTTGATGTCCCGGAGGGTGAATCGGAAATCGTGGCTGGCCACATGACCGAATATTCCGGATTCAAATACGCCACCTTTTTCCTGGCGGAATATCTGGGAATGTTCGCGGTCAGTGGTTTGGCGGTGACGCTGTTCCTTGGCGGATGGCATGCACCGGTGCCCTGGCTCGCATTTATTCCCTCCTACGTCTGGTTCTTCGCCAAGTTGTCAGTGTTGCTGTTTGTTTTCATCTGGGTTCGCGGCACGCTCCCGCGCACTCGGGTTGATCAAATGATGAACTTTGCCTGGAAGTTCATGCTTCCGATGGCGTTTACCTGTCTTATTTCGGCCGCGGTCTGGCATTATAACGGACGACGTTTGTCTGGCTGGCTTTGGTCGTTCGCCGTCATTGTCGTGGTTTACGCCGCGCTCTCGTTGTTTCTCGACACCCGCCGAAAGTTTGCGCCACGCACTTATCGTTTCGCCGAATGAACAGCGTCGCCTTCGCCATCATCACAATTTTCACGCTGACGTTCGCGCTCGCAGCCGCGACGAACCCTCGGCTGATGCACGCTGCCCTAAGTTTCGCGGCAATGTTCGTCGGCATCGCAGCGTTTTTCTTTTTGCTGGGCGCTGAATTCGTCGGCCTCGTTCAGGTTTTCGTTTATATCGGGGCGGTCGCGGTCTTGATCGTGTTCACCATTTTGCTGACTCCTCGCGACGTTGAGCGGCCGCACGGATTCAAGTGGAGCGGATTGATCGTCGCTATTGCTGTTTTTGCTGGACTGGTTTGGGCAATTCTTAAGACACCATCGGTTTCCATTGGTCCGGCCGTCATCAAAGCGCTGACGGTGAAACAAATCGGCGAATTCTTAATGACGTATTACGTGTGGCCGCTGTTATGCGTTGGCGTTCTGCTGACCGCTGCGCTCATCGGCGCTCTGGTTTTGGTGATGGAGGACAAGCCTTGAAGAAAAGGAAGCAAACACCGAACGGCAAACGCCGAACATCGAACGCCGAAATCAGAGCTGTGCCATTCGGCATTGGGCGTTGGGCGTTGGGCCTTGGGCTTTTTCTGGCTTTTTCGCGATGACAACCACGCTCCAGATTTTCCTGATCGTTTCCGCTGCATTGTTTTGCATCGGGCTCCTCGCAGCGCTCAGCCGGCGCCACGCCATTTTCATTTTGATCGGCATCGAAATGATGCTCGCCGCCGCAAACATCAATTTCATCGCGTTTTGGCGATTTAACCCTCCATTCTCCTATCCGATCGGAGTGATGGTCGTGATTTTTTCCATCGCGATCGCTGCCGCTGAAGCGGCCGTCGGTCTGGCCATGGTGATTGCGGTTTATCGCCACTTCCGCACCACCAACGTCGACCAACTCGACAAGCTCAAGGGATGAGTTCCTGGATTATAAACGATATCTGGTTGATTCCGGCGACGCCGATTGTTGCCGCGCTCTTGATTCTTAGCTTCGGAAAGCACGCGCGGCTCCCCGCCGCGTTAGTCGCCGCACTTGGACAACTCATCGCGCTGGTGATGTCGATCTACGCCTTCGCTACCACCCTGCATGTCCACGAGTTTCGCGCGGTTCACAATTTCACTTGGTTCACATTCGGCGAGCAATCGTTGCGCATCGGTTTTGTTCTCGATCCGCTCGCGGCCGCCATGATGGTGATGATCACCCTCGTCGGTCTCTGCATTTTTGTTTTCAGCATCGGTTACATGGCCGAAGACAAAAATTTCTCCCGGTTCTTCGCTTACCTCTCGTTTTTTTCCGGCGCGATGCTGGGCGTGGTCGTCGCCAATAGCTTGTTGCTGCTCTTTGTTTCTTGGGAACTTGTCGGGCTTGCCTCCTATTTGTTGATTGGGTTTTGGATCGAACGCCCCAGCGCGGCCGCTGCGGCAAAGAAAGCATTCATCACCACCCGCATCGGCGACATGGGATTTTTTATCGGAATCCTTTGGCTTTATCACAAAAGTGGCACCCTGTTGTTTTACAACAATGGCGGTGGCTGTTTGGAGACAGCCAGTTTTCTCGGCCCGACCGCTACTTTTATCGCGCTCTTGATTTTCTGCGGTGCAGTCGGCAAGTCCGGACAATTCCCGCTTCACGTCTGGTTACCGGACGCGATGGAAGGTCCGACTCCGGTCAGCGCGTTGATCCACGCCGCCACCATGGTTGCGGCTGGGGTGTTTCTGGTCGCGCGGGTCTATCCGATTTTCGCCGTCGGCGCAATCAACGGCGTAACCTCGTCGCTCACGGTTGTTGTCTGGATTGGCGTCATTACGGGATTGATGGCGGCGTTGATCGCGATCGCGCAGTCCGACATTAAACGCATTCTCGCCTATTCAACCGTTTCGCAACTCGGTTTGATGATGGTGTCGTTAGGCGTCGGCGGCGTTGCGGCCGGCATCATCCACCTGCTGGCGCATGGTTTTTTCAAAGCGCTCCTATTTCTAGGCGCGGGCTCGGTGATTCACGGCCTTCATCACGAACAGGACATTCGACGAATGGGCGGCGTGCGAAAACTGATGCCGATCACATTCGCGACCTATGCGATCGGGATGATGGCGCTTAGCGGTGTGCCGTTATTTTTCTGCGGCGGCTGGACGAAGGAAGAAATTCTGCACGCGACCGCGCATTGGCCTTCGTCGCACGTGCCGTATTACCTGGTGGTGCTCGGCGTAATTTTGACCGCGCTCTACATGACGCGGCAGGTCATGTACGTGTTTTTCGGAAATACCCGCGAGCATGCGACCGGAACGCATGAATCGCCAAGCGTGATGACAATCCCGCTGATCGTTCTCGCGGCGTGCGCGATCGTTTTCAGCATTGTGCTCACGCCGGCCTGGCCGTGGCTCGAAAGTTACTTAACGGGGCATGCGGCCGAATTTGATTCACGGCTGTTGTTCCAACCGATGATTCTGGTTTCGCTCGTTCTCGTCAGCGTCGGCATCGGGCTCGGGGTATGGATTTATCGTCGCGCCGGTGGAGAAATCGATCCGCTCCAGCAAAAGTCTCCCGCACTGTTTCGGTTTCTCGAAAACAAGATGTGGATAGACGAGATTTA
>DATINV010000123.1:0-1637 GCA_035473775.1 Chthoniobacterales bacterium | reverse complement strand
ACTCGGAGCCGACGTTGCGATCGATTATAAGACGCAAAAATTCGAAGATATCGCCAAAGATGTCGATGTTGTGATCGATGGCGTTGGCGGCGAAACCTTGAAACGATCGTATCCAATCGTGAAGAAGGGCGGAATTATTGTTGTGCTCAGTGACAACGTCGATCAGGCGGAGCTGGATAAATATGGAATTCGCGGCACGTCTATGGTGGTCCAGAATAAAGGCGATGAGCTTGCTCGAATCGGTAAGCTAATCGATGACGGGAAAATCAAGGTCATCGTTTCTGAAACTTTGCCACTCGCGGACGCAAGCAAAGCCCAGACGAAGGCGGATACAGGTCATGCCCGCGGTAAGATCGTTTTGAGAGTCGCCGATCAACCGAAATAGACGCTCAATTTCATCATTTCAGTTTTTCAGCGTTTCGGCTTTTGTAGTGTGATGAATTGGGAGGCGATCAACGCCATCGCGCAGGCGATCGGCGCGTTCGGCGTGGTGGCTTCGCTCTGGTATCTCGGAGTTCAAGTTCATCGAAGCACGCGCGTCGCGAAAATTGCGGCCCAGGATTCTGCGGCAACCGCATTACGTGAAGTCACCAAGCCTTACATGGAAAATGCTGACCTCGCCCGCATCTGGCAAGTTGGCCTTGAGAATTTGAACGCGCTTTCACCAGCTGATCAATCGCGTTTCTTCCACGCCGCTTATCAATTTCTGAAAGCCTTCGAGACGATCCATACCCACTACACCTACGGACTGCTCGACCTCGAATTGTGGGAAGGATGGAGCGAGCTGCTCCGGCATTACATCGTCGCTCCGGGAATGGCGCACTACTGGGAAAAGCGACGCGATCTTTTCTCGACTCGCTTTCAGAAATTCGTGCGGGGTCTCGAGCGGCCAGCCCAGAGATTTACTGTCGGTACGCTTTTAAGCGACGAAAAAATCGAGCAGTAGCCGCTAGTGCGCGAAGTGCGGCACCGAACCGTTAGCATGCGCTTTCGAAGCCGGTTGCCGGCGCGACTTAAGGAAGCCTGACCCGCGAGTTGCGGTTGTGGAAGCGGTCTGAACACGGACCGTGACACATGCATCCGCCGGATCGCTGCCAAATAGTCGTTTCCAATCGGCCCGAGCTACCTGACAAACGCGGCGATAACGGAGATCAAGCGCGTGCCGGATTACCGCGACGAATTCGGCTTTTTCGATCTCGTAAGCGAGGGATGTCCGAGCCGAACTGGCGGTTTTCTGGGCGTCCGATTTCATGCTCAAGGGTGATATTGAGCAGGAAGCAGGCCGAGCCAGACGTCGGATGTGGGAGGGGGATCAGAAACCGCGGTCTGCCGGAATGTCCTCGCTGATAAACCGGTGTTGGACCCGCGAAAGATTGCCAATGTGCGTGATTGTTCCCGCGCGAAATATATAACCTCGCAGCTTCTGAGGGTCGCGCTTGCTGACAAAAATTCCACCGTCGCGCAACGCGTAGCCTTCCCGAATCTTGCGAGGCGCGCGGTAGTAGTAACCAATCTTGTCGGCCGCGTCCAAAGTGTAGATCCCTGCTGGGAAATGCAGCGTCGCGATTTGCTTCTCGGAGTAGAGTTGCAGATATCGCCGCGCCAGAGGTCCTTCACTTGGACTGATCAACCGCGGA
>DATINV010000122.1:0-4123 GCA_035473775.1 Chthoniobacterales bacterium | reverse complement strand
TATGAAAAAGAATGACCTTAAGACTTTTCATCCGATCGGCCGGATCGGTCGAGTCGAGGAAGTGGCCGAGGCAGTTCTATGGCTATGCTCCGACAGAGCCTCTTTCGTGACCGGGCACAGTCTGATCGTCGACGGAGGATTCACTGCGGCCTGAGCGAAAGTAAGAATTAAGAAGTTTGTGGGAAGACTGAAAACTGAAATGCTGAAAAGTTGAAAGCGAATCAGTCGGATTTGGGCCGGCTGGCCGGCGGAACAATTCCGTTCATGCGCAGATACTCGACCATTTGTCCGTAATGATCGAAGGCATGAGCAATCGCAAAAGTTGCCAGAAACAATTTGGGTCGTTTGTTTTTGCCGACCGGTTCGACGGAGCTGGCGGGAGTTAAGGTAGCCACTGTCTTATGGCCGAAGGCGAACGATTCCTTTAAGAACTTTACGATCTCGGCTTTCGATTTCATCGCCTCGGGACCTTTTCCTTCGTTCGCCGTGTCCGGAGCTTTTTCGCCGGTAACCCCCGACCAGATTAAATAATTGGATGCTGCGATATGTTTCACTTGCTCACCAAACGTGCGCACTCCTTTGTAGTCGCTTCCGGCAAGGTGGAGGCTCTCGGGCGAAAAGTTGTATTTATCCTCCGGCATCGCTTCGGCCGCTTCGAGCACCTCTTTTTCTACGACGGTAATCTCGTGATCGACGGCTCCGGCAATCGTAAGCGGAACTTCCGATGATTGCTGAGCCGCAGGCGCACTGGTCGTGGCCGGGGTGCTCTTGGTTCCCTGCGCGAAAGCGGCAGTAGTGAAGGTGATTCCTGCCAGGAGCAGGACGATTTGGAATGGTTTCATGCGATGATTCTCCATAATTTATTATTAGACAACCGCTCTCCTAATTTGTTGAGGAAAAGGCAGGAATAAAGTGACGAGTGACAAGTGACGCGTGACGAGCGGAAGAAAATTAAGAATTAAGAATTAAGAATTAAGAAGGCCGCCGCTCTACGGCAGTTTATAGGCAGGGAACATTTCCGCCAAACTAGCGGGAGCGTAAATAAGAGGTTTTCTCGGAAAAACCGACAGCTTATTACTTGTACAACGTTTTTGGTTCGGGTTCGGAGAGAATTTTTTGAAAGCGCGGATCTTTTCGTAACGGATCCCACTCCCAGCGTGTTCGGAGGTCGGCCAGGGTGATGCTTTCGTCGGCATAATCGACCGCAAACGGAACAGTAAGAAGGCGCTCGATGCGTGAGATGGCCTTGTCCTTCTCCCCAACATAGACGCAGATCAAAGTGTAGAAATCCTCTGCGACGGCTCCCTCAATGACGTCATGCGAGATCGGTTTGAGTTCCATTGCTCGTTCTCCTTCGCGCAACGCGTCCTCTTTGCGTCCTAGAAATGCATAAAGTAATCCCAGCTGCGCATGCCGGATGCCGTCTTGTGGACTGTCGGCGACCGTCTTTTCGATCAGCGGTCGCGCGGCTTCGAATTTCGCCCGCGCTTTCGTGGCGTCGCCACGAACAAAATCGACACATGCTTGCAAATAACTTTTTGGCAACGGAACACCGGTCTGCGATGCGATTGTGTTCAGTTGGCATGCGGCCAGCGCTTTGTCCGCCGCAGCAACGTCACGGTTCATCAAGCTCACATCCCAGCGTGCGAACGTGACGACACCGTCAGGATCGAGATTGGGCGGGAGAGATTCGACCGCGGCTTTGATCGGAGCGGTGCTGCCTTTCCAGAAAAACTCAATATACGCGCGTTGGATTTTTACATTGAATGAATCGGGGAAAAGCGAGAGGACACGATCCATCCGCTCAGCTGCGGTGCGCCAATCGCGCAGGCCGAAGAAGGTCTGTGAGGCGTCGTAAAGCATTACGGAATTTCGAGGATCGACAGCTTCCGCGCGTAAATATGCTGTGAGCGCCTCCGTCCAATGTCCCCGTCGTCTCTCTATTGCGGCAGTATAGAGACCGACGTCCCCATCGTTTGGAAGCGCGCTCGCTGCCTGACCCAGTTCGCGCAGGGCGGCGTCGTAATCGCTTTCCATGTAATAATGATAAAGGCCGAGCGCAAGATGGCCCTCGCCGAGATTCGGCTGTAACCGGAGCGACTCCAGCGCTTCAGCATGCGACTTTTCTTTCCATGAGTCCGTCGGCTGATAGAAATGGTAAATGACGCTGGCCGCGACTGAGAGCCGGGCGTGGGCGAGCGCGAACTTTGGATCAAGCGTAATTGCCTGCTCGAAAAGATTCACGGCTGACTGGAAATCCTGGAGAAGATTATCGGGCCGGGTTTGATAGTCCCGGGCCCTCAGATAAAGGACATAGGCATCGGCATTGTCGGTCGGCTTTGCTTCCACTCGCGCTTTTTCCTGCGGAGAAAGCGTCGTCCTGAGCGAGTCGGCGATGCTCTTGGCCACTTCCGCTTCCACGCTAAAAATGTCACTCAACCGACGGTCGTAACTCTGGGCCCAGAGATGGCCGTCAGTTTCGGCCTGGATCAACTGCACATTGATGTGCACCTGATCGCCGGCCTTTTGCACACTTCCTTCCAGCACATGACTTACCCGCAACTGGCGCGCGATCTCCGCCAGATTCTCCGGCGCGCTGTTATAATGCGCGGTCGAAGTCCGTGAGATCACCCGGAGCCCGCTGATCCTGGATAAGGTGGTGATGATCTCATCCTGAATACCCTGCGCGAAAAACGCGTTCTCTTTATCGGAGCTGAGGTTTTCAAACGGCAATACCGCAACTGATTTCTCCATCGCCGAAGTCGGGGCGGTTTGTTTCGCCGCCGCGATCGCCGGCGATTGTCGGGTCCGGACAAACTGGAACACGAGCAGAGCAGCCGCGAGCACGGCGGCGGCGACAATGATCGCGGTCCATTTCTTCCCGGGTTTGGGCGCGACCGGCTTACTCGGCGCAACTTCTTCCGAGCGCTTGATTCCCTCTGGTGTGATGTCGAATGCCCACGCCAGGATCAGCGCCACCGGGAAACCGAGAATCACGCCGGTGACAAACACCTTCATCACCCAGGCCGGCGCTTCGAAGGTGGGGAAGAGAATGGAAGCCGCCTGGATCAGGAGCCAGGCAACGATCGCGTAAGCAACTGCCACCCGGTAAACTTTCCGGCGCTTCAGTTCGGTAAAAAATGTACCTAGATCCATCCCGTACCCGGCCAGGTTACTCCAACGTGATTCCGAAGCACAAACAGGAATAGCGGAATACTTGGAAGTGACGAGTGACAAGTGATGAGTGACGAGTGACGAGTGACGAGCGGAAGAAAACTAAGAATTAAGAAGGCCGCCGCTCTGCGGCAATCTGTATCCGGGGAACTAACTCCCCGAACTAGCGGGAGCGTAATTAAGAATTAAAAATTGCCGTAAAGTTTGTTCCGGAACCGCTAGCCAAGGATCAAGCTTGGCGATCGAAGATGAGGATGTTTGGCACGCGCTGGTCCACGAGGTGCCGGGTCATGGTTAAGGTTTTGCGGTCGGGAGAAACGGTGATCTCACGAGTTTCTATAATCCTGCCTTTGAGTTTTCTGGTTAATTCAATCGAGTGATCGTCGAGGCGACGCCCGGATGTGGTACTGCTTATAGAGGGACTGGCAGTCGCGGGCGGATAGTCCTTTCCATCGAACTTCACGTTGTTCGCCGGCGCGCCGCCGGAAATTTGGAAAGTAAGGCCGTCACTTTCGTAAGGACGGATTTCGAGCTCATACGCTGTATCGCTCTTTTCTTCCGTGGTTTCCCAAGTGCCCGCGATACCCGAGTTACTCGCGCTGTTCTCGGCGCGTTTGTAAACCAGGTCGACCCGCGACGTCGAGCCGTCCGGCTGATTGCCAATGAAGGTATCGGTGAGTGTCTTACCGTCGTCGGAAAGCTTCCAATTCGCGTTGAGCATAGTGCGGCCGCTTTGCTTCCGGACGATTTTCCAGTTGTCGGGCGCTTCAATCGTAATGGAGATCGTGCTGCCCAAAACTCCGGGTTGGTCGGTGCCATTAGCCACCAGCGTCTCGGTGTCGCCGACTCCGGCAAAGGTGAGGGTGTATCGGTTTGCGCCAGCGGGCGTGATCGTCATTTGGTCCGCGAGTTTGCTCTTGGAGAGGTTGAGTTTCCATTTGCCGATCAA
>DATINV010000121.1:0-37442 GCA_035473775.1 Chthoniobacterales bacterium | reverse complement strand
AGCACGATGACTTTGGGGCAACCCGCCAACACAGTGCCATCAATAGGCGGAATTGGCGGATCGTTCTTCAACCTGATCGATGTCGCTCAAGGTTATTTGTTCGATCCAATTTTGGTTGGAGCGGTTTCGCGAAAAACGCACGGCACCGCCGGCACATTCGATGTCGATCTTATGCCGCCGAGTTCGGGGATTGAATGTCGCAACGGAGGCGCCAACGGCGATTATCAGGTCGTCGTCACGTTTGCTGTACCAGTCACTCTGAGCAACGCGAATGCAGTTCCGGCGAGTGGAGGAACCGCTTCCGTCGTCGGCACGCCGATCGTGAACAACAATCAGGTGACGATCAACCTGACCAACGTCAGTAATGCACAGCGATTAACGATTAATCTGCTCGGTGTAAATGATGGCACCACTACACGCGACATTTCGGTGCCGATGGCTGTTCTGATCGGAGATACAACCGGAAATGGAGCAGTTAATTCCAGCGACATCTCACAAACGCAGTCTCAATCCGGACAGCAGGTAACCTCGACCAACTTCCGCGTGGATGTCACGGTCAACGGAGCAATCAACAGTTCTGACATCTCGTTTGTGCAATCGAAATCCGGGACGGCTTTACCGTAATTTAGCTATCCGAGGGAGCCCGGCACTGCCGCGGTGACACGTCCGCATTGCTGCCCGATTTCGATTCGTAACCACAAACTGCACTTATGAACAAATCAGGCACGAAATCCGGCTTTTTTAACCCACGTGTTCTTTTAGGTTTCGTTCTTTGCTTGGCCGGAGCATCGCTCGGTTTACTGGCCTTCGGGGCGGGCTCGAAACAAACTTTCGCTAATACTCGCAACCTCTCTCTCAAGGCCGGCGCGGTAGTGCCGATTCTTTCGCCAGCGCTGCGAGATCTTCCAACGGTCACCCAGGCTACTGCCAAACAAACAGAGATAGGCGATAGCGAACGACGTCTGGTTGGCAGACAGGTTCAAGATCCAACCAAGCAAGACCCAATCGTGAAAAACGCGGCCGCGGCGGCCAACATGCCGGCCGTCGGCGCTTCGTTTGAGGGAATGAATATTGACCAGGCCTGCGGCGGTTGTTTACCCCCGGATACCGATGGTGCGGTCGGACCTAATCATTACGTGCAAATGGTGAATTCCGATTTGGCTGTTTTTAACAAAACGACCGGGGCGATGATTTCCGGCCCGACACCAATCAATCACCTCTGGTCTTCGGGTGAATGCGCGGCCAACAATGATGGCGACCCAATCGTAATCTACGATCAACTCGCTGATCGTTGGCTAATCAGCCAGTTCATTGCCTCGGCCGCGCCGAGCTACGCCCAGTGCATCGCTATTTCAACCAGTCCCGATCCAACCGGTACTTACTACGCCTACGAGTTCGACCAAAGCACGACCGTTTTTCACGATTACCCGAAACTCGCCGTTTGGCCGGACGCCTACTACATGACCAGTAATGAATTTCCGAGTAGTCAGGAAACAAACTCCGGCGCCGGCGAGTTTGCCTTCGAGCGTCCGAAAATGCTGCTAGGTCAACCAGCGCGTTTCATTTGGTTCGATTCATCCAACCTGGCCATCGGCGCCGCTTATGTTCCAGGGGGCCAAAATCCGACGAACCTCGACGGAAAGGTTCTACCGCCAGCTGGCGCACCGAATTACATTGTCGAAGTAGACGCTTTACCGAGCACACCGGATCCAACCAACACTTCTGCCGTTCTGGTGATGTGGAAGTTTCATGTCGATTGGAACAACCCGGCGAATTCCACATTGGGAACGGGTTCGGGAACTCCGACCCCGGTTGGGGGCGGTTTGTACACGGCAGCCGCCGGGCACCCTGATTTTCAAATTCCGATTGCTAACTTTATTGCAGCGCAATGCGTTTACGGCCAAGGACCGAATTGTGTGCCCGAAAAAATCGTCCCGGGGCTAAACGCCGCGACTCTAGATACCCTCGGCGACCGCACCATGTTCCGAGTGACCTATCGGAATTTTGGCGATCACGAATCAATGGTTGTTCATCATACCGTCGTGACCGCAGCGGACGCGCCGAACGGCGCCACCCGCGACGGATTGCGTTGGTACGAAGTCCGTAATCTCAGCACCACACCGACTATTTACCAACAGAGTACGTTTGCGCCGCTCGATCCGACGAATCCGCTTTGGCGCTGGATGGGCAGTGCCGCCATGGACCACATGGGCGACATTGCCATTGGTTACAGTGCGAGCGGGCCCAATTATTATCCATCCATTCATTACGCGGGCCGCCTTTCCACTGATCCGCTGAACGATCTCACACAAGGGGAAGCCGTCATGTTCGCGGGTCTCGGAATTCAAGGTTATCCGCTCAATCGCTGGGGCGATTACAGCGATCTCACGGTTGATCCGAATGACGATTGTACTTTCTGGTACACTCAAGAATACGCGCCGACGAATCCGACGCCTTCCTTAATCGACGTCAGCTGGCATACCCGCATCGGCACCTTCAAATTCTCGCAATGTTCCGTAAATGTCCCTCCGTTGTTAACCGTTTCGTCGCGCAAAGTGCACGGAGTTGCTGGTACCTTCGATGTCAACCTGCCACTCATACCACCCTTCGGAATCGAACCTCGCAGCGGTGGAGCAAATGGAAATCACGTCATCGTCTTTCACTTCGCTAACCCAGTAATATCTTGTGGTACCGCATCTACTAGCGCGGGAACGGCCGCCAATGATGCGGCGAGCAGTGGCAACGATTGTGTCGTCGATCTCACCGGCGTCGCTAATGCGCAATACGTCACCGTGACTCTCACTGGGACTGTAGATGATCACGGTAACCAAGGTAACGTGCCCATAACCTTTGGTGTCCTTGCCGGCGACACGACTGGAAGTGGCGCAGTAAACTCGAGCGACGTGGCCCAGACCCAATCCCAGTCAGGACAACCGGTGACTGCGACAAACTTCCGTGAGGACGTGACGGTTAACGGTTCGATCAACAGTTCCGACGTTGGCCTCGTGCAGTCGAAATCGGGTACCGCGTTGCCCTAAAACTGCGGCCAAAAAGGTCTTTAGAGCAACGGCATCCGTCGCTCTAGAATCCATTTGCGCCAGTGCATCCCAAACATCCCCACCAGGGGACGAAAGCGGACCGACGCTGAATCTAAATTTCAGCCCAAAGGCATCCGATTAAGGCCAGAATTCCGAATTTGGAATAACCCATGAAACCCTACCTCCGGTCGCTCAGTCTATTTCTGTCTCTTGTCGTCGTCACTCTGCTCGCGTTCGGCGCGCAAGCGGCCAAGAAGAAAAGATCAGCTACAAATCAAACGGTCACCAACCCATCTTTCACTGTTAGTACCTCAAGTCTGCCAAATTGCACTCTGCCCGGGGTCCAAGTCTTAACCGATCCCGCAAACGATCAAAATGGGAATCAAGTCGGCGGCCCGACTCAACAGCTCGATCTTCTCGGAGTCTATTTTGCGGAACTCGGCACCGACACCAACGCAATCACGGTCACGATCAAGGTGCAAAATTTGACCGGCACCTTATTTCCGAACGGAACGTGGCAGGTTTACATGAACGTAAAGGATACCACTGGCACGCTCCGGACGATTTTCGTCAACATGAACACGACGGACAATCCTCCCAGTGCCGCTTTCAATTTCGGCTACAACAGCAGCCTTAACGGGACAGGCAATGACACAAGTCAAGGCACAGCCGGCGTTGTCACAGGAAGCTTCACCACGGACGGGACAATCACGATCAAGCTGCACACGGCAAACATAATCAGCTTTAACGACATCAGTGCCGCACACCAATTCGATGTCGACCTGCGCCAACCGGGAGTAAGTCTTTCCGGAATCAACGCCGTTACCACCGCATTGGTGGGTGTATTAGGAAATGGCGTCACCACAACGGTCGATACAGCCACGACCGGGACAACCAGTTATCTCACAGTGGGAAACGCGGCCTGTTCGGGCGCTCCGACCCCGACCCCGACTCCGACCCCAACCGGTACACCGACTCCGAGTCCGACACCAACTCCGACTCCTGCGGGCACTCCAACGCCGACGCCAAGCGCCACACCAGTCTCAGTCGTCGGAACACCGCGCTTCCAGATTTACATGTCGCCACAAGGCGTAGGTGAGAGTGCTGGTGAGCCGAGCCTTGGCAGCAACTGGACGAAGGAAGCAATCGACCAGAACCACAACATCAATGGAACCGTGAACAATATTCCGAACGGAGGCACTTCGCTTTACTTTGGTGGATTCCTTTCCTCCATGCTGAAAGTAACCTGGGACGATTGTTCTTCGCCCGCGGGCAATACGTGGGATCAAAAACCTTTAGTAAGTGCGAGCACACCCCGAGCAGCGGGTGATCCGATCCTCTTTACCGACCACGTAACTGGCCGGACTTTTGTCGCGCAACTCGAAGGCCTCACCCCAGCCGGTGCTACGATCGATATTACCGACAACGACGGCGATTCTTTCACGCCGAGTGACGGCGTTATCCCGTCGGATGTCGATCATGAAACGCTCGGCGGCGGGATTTACCACGCGCCACTGACCGGCGGAGTCGATCCAATTTACCCGGATGTGGTTTATTACGCATCGCAAAGCATCACCGATGCACGATGTCTGCGCAGCGATACCGGCGGTCTAGTTTTCAGTCAGGCAACTACGCCAATGTTCACTGCTGCCGATTGCGCGGGCTTGCACGGCCACGTGAAAGTTTCGCCAGCAGACGGCACCGCCTATGTGCCGGACTTTGCCTGCGGTGGGAGTTTGCCCTTCCATAACGGAGGACAACAGGCGGTGGCCGTCTCTGAGGACAATGGCCTCACCTGGACCGTTCGCACGATTCCGGATTCGTCGACCAGCGGCGTCATTCAGGAACCCGTCGTCCCAGGCACTGCTCAGACGCGTGACCCCTCGGTGGCGATCGCCACCGATGGCACAGTTTATTTTGTCTATCAGGCCGCGAACGGCCACTCTATGGTCGCTGTCTCGCACAACAAGGGAGTGGACTGGGCACCGAGTGTGGACGTTGGCGCGAACGTCATCAATGGCGGACCAGTCTTGAACGCAACGTTCGTAGCCGCCGTTGCCGGCGACCCAGACCGCGCCGCCGTCACTTTCATGGGGACCGAGACTGGAGGCAATAACTGGGACTGCGGCAACGGAAATACGTGCGACTACGGACCAGATTTTACCGGTGTTTGGTATCTCTACATCGCCGCCACTTATGATGGCGGCCACACTTGGATTACCCAGAACGTCACGCCGGGCGATCCAGTTCAGCGTGGTGGAATCTGCGGTGGCGGTACCTGCCGCAACCTCCTCGATTTCATGGACGCAACGATCGACAAAGACGGACGGATCCTTGTTGGCTACGATGATGGATGCATCACCGCGAGCTGCATTGACGGAGGACCGAATGATTACACGGCGAAAGCGGCAATCGCTCGTCAGAGCGGCGGCAAACGCATGTATTCCGCTAACGATCCGAACGAACCACTCGTTGCCGGTGCGCCCCGTGTGACCGGAACACTCAACGGCAACAGCGCCACATTGACATGGCCGGTGCCAGACAACAGTGGCGCGGCAATCACGGGCTACAACATTTATCGAAAAGTTGGAACCGGCGCCTTCGTTCTTCTCGCGAATGTGAAAACGACCGCGTTCACTGATCCAAACTTTGCCGCGGGCGACGTCTATCACGTCACCGCATTGAACTCGAAGGGCGAAGGACCGTACTGCGCAGATGTGACCCCGGTCGTGGTGCCCGCGCCGAATCCTTGCGTGCTGCCGGGCGTTCTCGCACTAGTGGACAACGACGGAGACGCAGCACCGAACACTCCGCCTGATTCGAGGGTGGATGTACAGCAGCTGTTCGTAGCCGAACCATTGTTCACTCCAGCCGCAGACAAAATGGTGTTTACTCTGCAGGTAGGAACTTCCACCGCGGGCGCGGCGCCGGCGAGCAGTCAGTGGTACATCGTTTGGAATCGCCAGGGGACCGACCCAACTGATTCGAGCGATGCGAGCTACGACCGGATGTACGTGGCGATGAAGACCGACGTTACCGGCGCTGTCTCGTTTGATTACGGCAAGTTTGGCATTCCACTGAACGAAGTTCCGCCTCCGCCACCGGACCCGAACGCAAACACGCCGAAGTCATACGGCGCACCCGACAGCGGAAGTTATGATCCCGCGACAGGAATCGTTCGGATCACGATATCGAACAACAAGTACCGGGCGATCGACGGTGGCAGCGGGAAGTATGTCGCTGGGACAGGGCTCTCGGCATTGAACGTAAGGACGTATTTGGCCCGACCAGATGCCGGACAAAAATCACAGAACAACGCGAACGATATTACCCCCAACGGAAGCTATACTCTCGCCGGCAATGCTTCTTGCGCGAGCAACGTGTTGCCGATCCTTAGCGTAGTGTCTGCGAAGACCCACGGCAGCGCAGGGGAATTCGATATCCCACTACCGTACACAGGCAATACCGCGTCGGTGGGAATTGAATGCCGCAGCGGCGGTAGCAACAATAGCCACACCGTAGTGTTCAGTTTTGTCAATCCACTCGCCAGCGTTGGGAATGCGCAAATCGTGAGCGGAACCGCCAACATCGATAGTGCGAACTCCGGCATTAACCCAAGCAATCCGCACGAATACATCGTGACGCTTACCGGCGTCGCAAATGCGCAACGCGTCGTCATTAAATTAAGCAACGTCGCGGATACGGCTGGGAATACCGCTGCGACACTAAGCACGACGTTGAGTGTGTTGCTCGGCGACACAACCGCCAACGGCGCCGTTAACTCCAGCGACATCGCTCAGACCCAGGCTCAGTCCGGTCAAGCTTTAACGGAATCCAATTTCCGCGAGGATGTGACTGCCAACGGTGCGATTAACAGCTCGGATATCTCATTGGTGCAGTCGAAATCGGGGACCGGGTTGCCATAATCAGACCCGATGAAGGTTGATGCGAGTTCACAGGCAAAAAAAATCGACCCGATACGTCCCAGTTACTTCCTCGACTGATTCAGTCGACAACATGATTTGCATTCACAACCAACTGATTAGCAACGGGATATCGTCGGCCTTGGCGCCCTCCAAGGCGATGTCGATCGAGTCAGACCGCGCCATACGATCCATAATTTATATGGTTGACATAATCGCCCGTTTTTGTCTACAAATGCGGGTGAAAAAGTTGTCTACCGCCCAGAATGAACAAATCGCCCAATTCTCGCAATCCCCTCGTGTCTAAAAATATTTTTACCAAGTGGCATCCAGCTAACCGCATCCACTCGATTTCCAAGCAACAATATTCATAAACCTAATCAAAAACGAATATTTCTGATCAAAACAACAGGGAGAAAAACCAAATGAAAAAAGCAATCCTTACCGCGCTCGTACCATTACTCATGGCGACGTCCGCAGCCTTCGGCAGCCAAACGATAGGCTTCGATGATAACAACGGCACCGCCACCGCCGGAAGTTACAACTCGACTGACACGTTCAACTTCGATGTCAATTTGACGTTTACGAATCCGCCGGCCAGTTCACCGGGCTACTCTTTATGGCTTGAAGTGCCGACGGCCCTCGCTCCCTTCATCACCATCACCGGTGCGCAACACTTTGTTTTCACAATAGCGACAGATGGTGAGGCGATGCCTTGGAACTTCAATGATAGTTCCGGTGCTGACTCGGGTTACCTGACCGAGAAGTCTGCTACTCAAGCGGGAGACTTGGGCGCGACAAACTCCACCGCTGTGGCGCCGGGGAGTTCTAAGATAGAGAACATCTCATTCGCCCTCAACGGTGCGCCGGCCGGCACTTATGTGTTGAAGTCGACGATAGCCTCACCAAAGACGTCCGAGCTTAGCGGTAGCGACTTCAGTGACAACCCGTTCGCAGCCGCTTCCTACACGATCACGGTTGTTCCAGAGCCCGCGACCTTGTCGCTTCTGGCTTTGAGTGGACTCGGTTCATTTGGATTAACGGTTCTCCGCGCACGTCGCAAAGGATAAGCCAAAATAAAGTTCTCCGATGAAAACTGCGCTGGCCGTTTCGGTCAGCGCAGTTTTGTTTTTAGCCGACTACCACGGCGAATGAGATCCCCGAGCAACGCAGTAGGACCCACGCCTACGCAAGATTCAGATCAAATACTTGGGTCTAACCGCATCCGCTCTCAGACAAATGTTCGATTCTTCTTTAACTGACTTTCACACCATTCCATGAAAAGAAATCCAAATCCCTATTCGGGCTTTATTACTCCACGCAACCTGTTCGGCACCCTGCTCTGCATCACGGGATTGTCGATTGCCACGTTTACTCTGAGTGCCAAGCCGTCCAACAAGAGTTCCTCAACTAAACGAACGACAAATCTGCGTCCGGTCCGCCCGGCGTCGGCTCCGACAACACCCGCTGCCGGACCCGCGCCAACCAGTGGAACCCTAAGTGTTGCAAATCCAAAGCTGACTTACACCGACCCCATTGGTCCGGTGCCGAACGCCACCGGCGAAGGCGTAGGATTTACCAAGCCAACCTGTGCCGCCAACGGTGTCGATTGCAGCAACTATACCGTTACGCTCGACCCGTCGGTTTTCACGGCCAGTGGCGGCTACGATCCAACCAAGGCGAACATCGTCATTCAACTCACTTGGAATCCTTCAGCGAATCAGTACGGATCATTTATTGAAGATAAGAACGGGACTCTCCTCGCCTCTAACCTTGCCGGCTTGGATCCCGAAACAATTGCCATTCCGGTCGTCACGCTCAATCCGGCAAACGGTCCTTTCACAATCGTCACGACGTTGGAAATCGGTTCGCCCGGCACGGGCTACACCGGAACCGTTAGCCTGATTACTCCTTCCGGTGGCGCGACTGCCGGTTCAGGAACGCCTCCACGTTATCAGGTTTATGTTTTTCCAGGAGTTCAAAGCAGCAACGGCGGATTAGAACCCTCCATCGGCGTTGATTGGAACCCGAACGTGGCGAGTCTTCAGCACATCGCGCCGGGGAACGCCTCGGTCGGACCTACCCTTCTCAACACCGGCGGTCTGGTGATGTTCACCGAGACTTTCGATCAATTTCAAGTCGGCTTCGACGATTGCTCGTCGCCGGCCACTAACACCTGGACGAATACCGCTTTCATCGCGCAACAAGCAACGACCCTCGATGCGATCGGTTTTACCGACCATTACACGTCGGCGGCACTAGGAACATCCTATCCTCCACCGCAAACGCCCGGACGTACTTTTCTCGGAGAACTTACCGCCGGCGACAGCAATATGTCTTATACCGATGACGACGGCGCGAACCACACTCAGACCACAGGAGGCGGCGTTCCTCAGGGACCAGACCACGAAACCGTAGGCGGCGGTCCTTACAATCCGAACTCGGTTCCACCTCCGCCCCCCCATCCAACTTACGCCAACGCCATCTATTATTGCACCCAGAACATTGCGCCCGAAGCAGAATGTTCTCGCAGCGATGATGGAGGTCTGTCTTTCGGACCAGGCGTTCCGATTTATCAGAATGTTCAAGGATGTATCGGGTCGATTCACGGACACGCGAAAGTAGCTCGCGACGGCACTGTCTATGTCCCGAACTATTCCTGCGCATTGCCTTCCGGGACTCAGGGAGTGGCCATGTCAACGGATAACGGAATCACCTGGACGCAGAACAACGTTCCGGGAAGTGGCAGTCCGAAGCCAGGCTTGGTCGATCCATCAGTGGGCATTGGGTTGAACGATGTCGGCAAACCAGCAGGCAATCTAAATGGCACGAACACGATTTACTTCGGCTACATCGACATCGATGGCAGTCCAAAAATCGCGAGTTCAGGTGATCGGGGGGCGCATTGGAGCGCAACCCAAAATGTCGGCGCCGCGTTTAACATCGCCAATTCAACCTTCCCGATCGTCGTTGCCGGCGACGACAATCGCGCGGCCTTCGGTTTTCTTGGGACCACCACGCCGGGAGATTCTTCAACTGACGCGAACTTCAGTGGCGTGTGGCATTTCTATGTCGCCACGACGTATGACGGCGGCAATTCATGGACTACCGTCGATACAACTCCGAACAGCGCAGTCCAGGTCGGAGCCATTTGTAATGCCGGCACAACCGGATGCACTAACGCGGGAACCAATAGAAATCTCCTCGACTTTAACGGGTTCGATGTCGACAGCCAGGGCCGCGGCGTCGCTTCAATTACCACAGGTTGTCTGAACTGTTCCAACAGCTCGCCGATTTCGAATTCCATCTCATCCCAAGCCACAGTCGTTAGGCAATCAGGCGGACGCCGTCTGTTTTCTCACTTTGACCCCGTGGAACCTTCGGCACCGGCGAATCCACAAGCCGTATCCGCAGTAAAGCAAAACGCGCCGGCCGGCGTCCTCGTGTCGTGGATGGAACCGGACAACGGTGGATCACCGATCACTGCCTATAACATTTATCGGGGAACCGGCAGCGGCACCGAAGCATTTCTTGCCACCGTTTCCAACAGCCCGACCAATACTCACACCAAATATTTGGACACGACCGCGCTTCCGACCGTGCCTAATTACTTTTATCACGTCACGGCAGTCAATGCTCAGGGCGAATCAGGATTTTGCGAGGAGCTGAGCATCGCCCCGCTTGGTTGTCCGCTGGGCCTTGGAAGTGCCTGTGCTGCACCGTTTGTTACGGTCGATTGTGCGGGAGGCGCGGGAACCGTTCCCACCGATCCAACTTCAGGAGAATTAACAATTCAAAACGTCAGCATCGGCGAGCCGTTCACCAGTTGCACCGACAACTCGATGACCTTCGTCATGACAACCCAGACGTTGGATCCGCTGGCGACGGGTATGGCTGTCCTGCCCGCAAATTCGGAATGGCAAATTCTGTTCGGAGTTACTGACACAAACGGGAGCGCTGAAACATTGTTTATTGATCTAAACACCATCCCACCGAACACTCCTGCAACACCAGGCATAGATATTGGCAGAAGGGATCCCTCCGCTACCGGAGGCACTTTCGACACCTCAGGTGGTTGCACCGCGAATGGGTCGCCTTGTTCGGTTACGGCAACTACGACCCCGGGTGGAGTTATTACGTTCAAGGTAGACCTTCACGCTCCACTCGCCTTCGCAGCGCCGACCGCTGGTGGCAACGGAAGCGCCTTTACCTGGAACGCGACCGCTCCCGGCACGCAATTGGGCGCTATCACCGGCAATACTTACTTGTTTGTCGGCGTTGGCGCGGGCTTGCTCGAAACTATTCAGACGACCGGAGCAAAAGGGTCTTACACGAGGGTCGGCAATATCAGTTGTTCGGACAAACCACCAATCGCCGCTCTCTCAGCCAATCCTTCAACTGGCAATGCGCCGTTGACCGTAAGCTTCAACGCTGGCGCTTCCAACGAGCCCGCTGGTTCCTGCGGCACGATCAATTCCTACACCATGGATTTCGGTGACGGCAGCAGTCCCGTGACTCAGGACGGCTCGCATCCAACATTCTCTCACACCTACACCAAGCCGGGATCTTATCCTGCTCGCCTCACTGTTGGAGATACAGCGAACCAGACGAGCATTAATCCAGCGCAAGTCGTCATTACCGTTAATTCGGCAGTTGTACCGCAGTTGAACACCGTGGTTTCGCGCAAAGCGCACGGCACCGCAGGCACGTTTGATATTAACATGCCTCTCACCGGCACGCGGGGTATCGAATGCCGAAGCGGCGGCACGAATGGCGATTACACGATCGTGTTTACGTTCGCCCATAATCTGACGAGCGTCGACAGCGCAACGGTCACAGGCGGTACCGGTACTGTTAGTAGTACTGCGGCCGGCCCTAACGCGAACCAATTCACTGTAAACATTACTGGAGTCACCGATGCCCAATACATCACCGTGGGGCTGGTCAACGCCAAAGATTCCACTGGAGCGATCGGCAACGTGATCGGGCCTCAGATGGGTATCTTGGTCGGCGACACGACTGCGAATGGCGCCGTTAATTCCAGCGATGTCGCGCAAACCCAGGCACAATCCGGCCAAGCAGTTACGTCCAATAATTTCCGAGAAGATGTCACGGTAAACGGGGCGATTAACAGTTCGGACATCGGACTGGTCCAATCGAAGTCAGGGACCGGGTTGCCCTAAACTCACGTAATAGTTTCATCAGAAACTGCGCTGCCCGTCGGGCAGCGCAGTTTTCTTGTACCCAAGGCTAACGGCCAAAGGCGGATTCTTTAGAAATCCTCGCCGAGGTGGCGTCCGGCAGATCGTTTCAATTCGAATCAGACGTTTAGACCCATTCCAAAAAGGAGACCCATGAAATCAAGACTGCATTGGTCAGGACTAATCATTTCAATCATCACTGTGGTCGCCACTGGCGGCCTTTTTTTGTCCAACGCTGCCGCCCGACAAAAGCGGGCTTCGGGAAGAACTCCCGCCAAAGGCGCTGCGTCGATCTCAGCGCCGATCTACACGAATGGCAATTTCACATTTGCCGGACCGCAAGAGCTCACTGGCCATCCGCCTAGTCCCGCGTTTTTCCAAGCCGACGCGGAGCCTGAGATAATCGTCGACGTCTTTGGCAATATCTACGTCACCGCTATCCAAGGCGTACCGGGCGGAACAGACTTTTGGAAATCAACCGACAAAGGAAACAGCTTTGCCTACATGGGCCAGCCGGATGGCGCCCAGGATCATTGCAACCCGCCAGTCGTTCAATGCGCGGCCCTCGGCGGCGGGGACGATCAGATCGATGTTTCCACTGGAGGCTATCTTTATGTTTCCAGCTTGTGGTTGGCCAACGTCACCATGTCGGCATCTTACGATGGCGGAACTGGCGGTGCGACCCCGGATCAGCAATGGCACGTCAACCCGGCCGCAGCGGATATTGATTCGGATGATCGTCAATGGGTGGCTGCCTACGGCCCGCAGACCGTTTACATGTCATTCGCCACCACCGCGCTAACCCGACCGCCGGGAAGCGTCGGTTTGTTCATGACGAAATCGACCGACGGTGGAAAAACATTTCCCACCCTGGTTGAGATCACCGCATTGCAGCCCCTTGATCAAGTCAATGTGGAAAGCAATCTCGTGGTAGATCCCTACACTGGAAATCTTTACACGACCTACATCCCGAACGCGGCGCTAAACACGATCAAGCTCGCCAGCTCCACTGACGGCGGCACTACCTGGAACATCACAACCGCCTACACCGGTCCAGCCGGAACAACCGCGCGCGGCGTATTTCCAAATATTGCGCTGGATCGCGGCGGCAATCTTCACCTCATCTTCACTCAAAGTAACGCGTCGGATAACACGAACTCTCACGTATGGTTGACTAGCTCTTCGAATCCCAGTGCGGCTTCGCCCAATTGGACGGGCGCAATACAGGTTGATAGCGGACCTGGAAACGTCAGCGCTTGCGAAGCATGGGTTGTCGCCGGCAGCCCGGGAACAGTGAACGTTGCCTGGTTGGGATCGACCGCGCCATCTCCCAACACCGTCAACAGCAACTGGAACGTCTACTTCGCCCAAATTACCAATGCGCTGTTAACTAATCCGACGGTTGCGCAAAACCAGGTTGCCGCGGGAGTTCATAATCATTCTATTTGTTTTAATGGAGCTGGCTGCTCCGCCGGCGCGCACGGTGACCCGGGCAATCGCGACCTCCTGGAATACTTCCGGATGGCACTCGATAACGACGGGAACGCCAACATCGTCTTCGCTGATAGCGTCCACAATTGCGACCCGACTACCTGCCGGACCAACACTTGGTACGCAAAGCAGAACGGCGGACCGAGCGCTTACAATCCACCGGCTGCACCCGCTTCGGCGACCTTCGCCGCGAATTTGATAATGCCTAATTCGAGCGGGCACGCCGAACCGAACATGAAAGTTGATTCGCATAACTGTCTGTTCTCCGCGGCCCCTGGCGGCCCCGTCGCGTGGAAATCAGTAAACAACGGCGCCAGCTTCTTCCTCCTTCCAAATCCGGTGGCCGATGAAACCGGACTGGTTGGCGGCGACGAAGACATTCTTCCTTTCGCCCAGCCGAATGGAGCGCGTCCCGACCAGCTTTATTTTGCCGATCTCGGCGTTTCAACTGTTCACATCCGCAAATCGACTGACGGCGGCGCGACTTGGTTCGCGCCAGGTCCCGGCGGAGCCGGCGGCGAAGTTTCTGTTTCCTCCGATCGACAATGGTTCAGCGGTGACCGCAACGGCGCGGATACAACCATATATATATGGGAGCACGAATTCGTGAGTCAGGCCTTGCGGATGAACGCATTGACGGACGACATGGTTTGGGCTGCGCCCGCCAGCGGCATGACCGATCCCGAGCTGATCGCTCCTCCGGGCTCGACTTTGGCGAACACCGTTCCCGGACCGACCTTTGTTGATCCGCTTACCCACAAAGTTTACGGCTTCTTAAGCGCGTCGACGGTCACGACAAATGGCATCGGCGCACCTACCGGCAAACTTCCTAATGTCTGGGAAGGGGACGGCGCCGGAACCTTTACTGCCGGCGTCCCTCCGGGACCTTTTACGAATCATCCAGTTTTCAAAGGCGTGATCGATTCGCCGACAACCCCTGCCCCGCCTGCCGGTGCCGCAACCGTTGGCTCGAACACATCGAACTTGTTCAATGGTGCGACCATCGATTCGGCCGGAAATATTTACGCGACCTGGGCGACGCCGAATTCTCGAAACGGTCTCTACGATGTTTGGTTCGCATCATCGCATGATCACGGACAGACCTACTACGGACCGTTCAAGATCAACCCGACCGGAATCCAAGGAAACATGCCGTGGATCACGGCCGGCGATAATGGCCGCGTCGAGATCGTCTTTTACGGCACGAACGGCACTGAGGATCCAACTACGTCGACCACCGACCAGTGGAATGTCTTCTTCGCTCAATCGCTCAACGCGGGGTCTCGCGAGCCGGTCTTTACCGTCAGTCAAGCGAGCGACCACGTGATGCATACCGGGCCGATTTGCAACGTAGGTATCCTTTGCGGAAGCAACACTCGGCAGTTGCTGGATTTCTTCCAGGTGGCGATCGGGCCGGATGGACTCGCCAACATCATGTACGCCGATACCGGCAACGGAAATGGGACATCACATGTGAGTTACGCGCGACAAATCACCGGACCTCTGGCTTTGAATAATCCAAGCGCAGTTACCTGCTTGCCATCGTCAATTCAACCGGTCAGCGCCGTGTCTCGGAAGACACATGGCTCCGTCGGCGACTTCGATATCAACTTGCCACTTACTGGCAGTCCTGGAATCGAATGTCGTACCGGGGGAGCGAATGGAAATCACACCGTCATTATCACCTTCGCTAGTCCGGTTACCGTCGGCAGCGTATCGGTTAGTTCCAGTGATAATCAGGCGACGGTGAGCAGTTCAAGTGTCAATGGCGGCGTCGTTACCGTAAACCTCGCCAACGTAACAAATGCCCAGACGGTAACGGTCAACCTTACCAATGTCAGTGACGGCACCAGTACCGGGAACGTCGGTGTGCCAATGGGTGTCCTGGCCGGCGACACCACTGCAAATCGGGCGGTAAATTCCAGCGATGTCGCCCAAACTCAGTCGCAATCCGGTCAGGCGGTCACAGCCGCCAATTTCCGCGAAGACGTGACGATCAACGGAGAAATCAACAGTTCCGATATCTCGTTCGTCCAGGCACACTCCGGAACTGGATTGCCGTAAAACATTCGCAGCTCATTCATGAAAGGCCGCTTCCTCGGAAGCGGCCTTTTGTATATATATCTGAAGGGTGAAGATTCTGGTTGTCGAAGATGAAAAGAAAACCGCGGCTTTTCTCGCGAAGGGCCTTCGCGAAGCCAAGTTTCGCGCTCTGATCGCGCGCGACGGCGACTCTGCTCTGGCCGCCGCGCGCGGTGGCGAGTTCGATCTTCTAATCGTCGATATCATGCTGCCCAAAAAAGATGGCTGGACGCTGGTCAGAGAATTGCGGGAGGCCGGAGTGAACACGCCCGTGATTTTCCTGACCGCGCGTGACAGCGTTCGCGACCGCGTCAAAGGACTCGAGCTCGGGGCCGATGATTACGTGGTAAAGCCATTCGCCTTTCCGGAGCTGCTCGCCCGCGTCCGCTCACTTTTGCGCCGGACTCCCGCCAAGTCCGATGAAATCCGTATTCAAGATTTGGAAATCGATACTCGGCATCATCGCGCGACCCGTCGCGGCCTCCCGCTCAATCTGACGCCAAAAGAATTTTTGCTTCTGACACATCTGGCCCGCGCCGGAGGGGAAGTCGTTTCGCGCAAAGAAATCGCCGAGAACGTGTGGGACATCAACTTCAATACCGATACCAACGTGGTCGATGTTGTGGTCCGGCGGTTGCGCGCCAAAGTCGACGATCCGTTCAAGAAAAAGCTCGTCCACACCATTCGCGGTGTCGGCTATGTTCTCAAAGCGCACTGAACCGCGTTCCATCGCGACGCAGTTGGTGCTTCTCTTCACCCTTTGTGCAACACTTCTGCTCTCCTGCAGCCTCGGCGTTTTTTACTGGATCGTCGTTCGCCACGCGTTTGAAGAAGACAACGCCGTTCTCGCCGATAAAGCGGCAGCCATTCGGACCGAGTTGCAACAACCGGACGGAATCACCGCCCTCGCCCAGGAATTGAAGAGTCCCCGCACCGGCGAAGCTGCGATTTACTGGATTCGAATAATCGATCCGGATGGAAACTCAGTCACGGAAACGCCTGGAATGGATCAGCTCCTTCCGGTTTTTCTTTTTCCGTCACAAGCACCCGCCGGCGCCCCAGTGCCGACAGATTATCGCAATGCTGGAAAGTCTTTTTCGCTCCTGGTGCAAAACGAAATCGCCGGCGGCCGCAATTACGCGATTCAAATCGCGCAGGACCGTTCGACCGACGCGCGATTTCGAAAAGAATTTCGCGCGCTGCTCGCTCTCGTGCTTAGTCTCGGGTTTGTCGCCTCAGCGCTCATTGGTATCATCGTAACACGGCGGGGATTGCGTCCGCTCGGCCAAATGCGGCGCGCGCTGGAACGCGTTCAACCCGCTCATTTGAACGAGCGAATCGATCCTGGCCGTTGGCCACTAGAGCTTCGTCCTCTGGCCGCGTCGTTCGACGACATGCTCGGCCGCTTGGAAGATTCCTTCACGCGACTCTCCCAATTTTCAGCCGACCTAGCTCACGAGCTGCGCACGCCGGTAGGCAACATGCTTGGCGAAGCCCAGGTCGCCCTCACTCGAAATCGCCGGCCGGAAGAATATCGAATTGTCATCGAATCGGCCGCCGCCGAATGCGAACGGCTTTCCGGGATCATTGACAATCTGTTGTTTCTCGCGCGGGCCGAATCCGCCGAGGAACAGGTGAACCGTTCGGTGTTCAACGGCCGTTACGCGCTGGAAAAAATCGCGTCGTTCTATGAAGTGTCGGCTGAAGACGCCCAGATCAAAATTTTATGCGAAGGCGAAGCTGACGTATTTGCCGATCCGCTGCTTTTCAATCGCGCCGTCGGGAATCTCGTTGAGAACGCGCTTCGCTTTACCCCCAAAGGCAGCGAGATCCGAATCTCACTGCGCCATCCCGGAAGCAACAGCGAAATTTCCGTCCGCGATTCCGGTGCTGGAATCGCGCCGGAACACTTGCCTCGGGTGTTCGACCGATTCTATCGCGGTGACGCCTCTCGCAGCTCAGCCGGGACCGGTCTGGGGCTCGCTCTGGTCAAATCGATCGTTAATCTCCACGGCGGTTCGGTCGCGATCGACAGCGCAATCGGCCGCGGGACAACCGTGACCCTCACGTTTCCCGACCAAGCCCAACCCTAAATTAGGACAACGATCTAGAATTCGACTGAGAGACCGGCGAAGCCCGAACGGCGGGGCGCGGGCTCAATCCCGTTACCAAAGATGCGATCGTAATACTTTAGGTCGGTCAGATTAGAGATGCCGCCGAATAGACGAACATTCTTGGTAACGTACCAAAACCCGGACAGATTGAGAGTATAATAAGGAGGAATGTGCGGATCGATAACAGTTCTAAAGGCTTGACCCGCCGGAGCGGTTCTAACTCCAAAGTTCGTATCCGACCAGTATTGCTGCGAAACGTAGACGGCGGATAAGGTAACGTCGAAGCACTTTTCCTTTTGGAATGAGAGTCCGCCCTTCCACAAAAACTGCGGTGCGAAAGCGGGTGTGTTTCCGACAATTGTTGGCGGTGCTACAGTGGCCGGCGGCTGCGGAAGCGAGCTGTCGATATATTCCGCGTCAAGGTACTGAGCGTTGCTGAAGAGGATCAACTTCAGAGGATGCCAATCGGCCAATGATACGCCTGGGACGGGCGTGGCTTTTGAATCTTTCGCATCGATTCCCTTCTTGGCATCGGTGTAGTCCTTCGGTTCCGGCGCTTCGGGCACGGGCGCATGTTGAAAAGGCGCCAGGAAATCGTAAGAGATTTCGCCTTCGAAGCCACGGTGGCGCGAACTACCGGTGTTTAAGATCGTGAACTCAGTGTTACTTCCCGGGGTATTAAAGGATTCCGTCCGATTGTCGAAAATCATCCAAAACGCGCCGACATCGTACCAGAATCCTTTGTAAGGTGTTCCATGCACCCCTAATTCGAAATCAAGGGAATGAAACGGGTCTGGGACATCCTGACCGGGCAGGATTGTTCGACTCGTGCTGGCGATGTCAAAGTACCGGGTGGGTCGCCAACCTGTTGTGGCACTGAAATAAGTTTCGTTGCGATCGCCGAAATCGTTACCCATTCCAAAGCCCCATAGCGGAACCCAATGTTCGGCACTGATTGAATTTGGAGCAATCAATGGGGAGTTAACAGGAAGCGGAGGACTTAGCCATGGCGCTGCAGCCGAATCGACTTCCACGTTTTCGTGATCCAATCGAAAAGATCCAACGACGTGAAATTTTCCGAGTCGAATGAGATCTTCCAAGAAAAACGATTGATAATCGGCGGTGCGATCTTGATCCAAAGTTGGCCTCATGAATGTTGTTGGCACCCCATTAATAACAAGGGTCGTCGTGGTAAGCGCTTCTGCACCGCGCGGGGCGTAAAGGAAATTTGGACCGTAATTCGCTGCGGTGAGCGTGTAGCGTTGGAAAGGTGCTTCGCCGTGATAAACCATTCCGCCAAACGTCAGCACGCTGCCATGAAACATCGTGTCGTCACCCCAATCCTTGCGCAGGCGAATATCGGCTCCGCCGTTATTAAACTCCTCGTATCCGAAAACGGTGCTGGTAGGATCTGCGCCGGTCATGGTTTTGTTTCCGGCCGCGCGGGCATCGATCTCCTGGTGGGTGAACCAGCCCTTCGCCTGTAAAAGCCAGCCGTCACCAAATTTGGTTTCGTCGCGCAGGACCGCGGTGTAGCGGTCCACCCAATCTTCATTGTAGGGCGTGAGACTGATGTTTTGATTCCTATTGAATAGAGAAACACTCGGCAGCCGCCCGGGATCCCCACCATTAAATCGGCTGGCGTAAAAATCGAGCGCCAAGAGTTGATTTTCATTCGGCCGGTAACCGAGATAACCGTCGGCTTGCCAAAGATCGTAGTCTGAATTAACCCGCTGGCCGTCTGAATGCGCGTAGCCGGAAGCGACTCGCATTTCCCAGGGTCCTGATGCTTCTTGGGATGCAAAGTAGGTCGAATAATACCCGTAAGCGCCGCCCACGCCCTCCACGTATGAGCTCCAAGGCGTGCCAGGCTCCGGATGTTTCGTCACGAAATTGACCGCCGGCGCGGGTTCAGGCCCGTACAACAAACTGCTGCCGCCTCGGATAAACTGAATTTCGCTGATGCTTTGGGGTAGTGGGAGATAATAGAGCGTAGGGAAGCCGATCCAATCGCTCATCAGCGGAATGCCGTCTCGAAGCACGAGAGTAAATTCGGATTCCTGAGGATTGCCCAAGCCGCGGTAACTGAAATTGAACTGCCCGGGGGTGTGTTGTTCGGTTATCAAAAAACCAGGCGCTTTGACGAATTCTGTTTGGAGATCGTTTGTCTCGATTGGCGGCTGCTTATTGAGCTTAATCACGGTCGCTTTTTTCGTGACCGTGATTTCCGTTCCCGAAACCTCGGGCATGAGGTGATCGCGTTTTTCCTTCCAATTGTCCCATGGCGTCGGAGCCGGAGCAGCAGTGACGACGACGCCTTGGACGTCGGCCGCTTGATCATTTGGAGTGGTTAACGCTATCAAAACCGACGGGGTTGAATCCGGCAGCTGAGTGCCATCCGCCGTCGTGGTTTGCGCATTTAACGCTGTAGAGACGACGAACATTGCCGAAAAAAGGAAAACGCGAGTACACAACCGGCGTGTTGAGAGAAGCGTATTCATAAGTGGGAGTAGGCCTGGACTAACGATTCGGTTAAGGTTTCCGGATATATCGATGCCGGATTAAACCCGATTATTACAGAACCGTAATAATCGTGTCTATTACAAAATTGTAATTTTAATAGCTCGCGGCAAACTGAATTTGCCGGCCCTATAAACCCAAGGGCCGCCCGATGTTAGTGAACTTGAGGGAAGCGATTGCGGGAGTTTCGCTACCGGTTGCGGGTCGAAGCTGGAGCTTCGCCACCGGCTTCCTTGCCAGGCCAGCCCGGTCCCCACAGATACGAAACCACTACGAACAATTGCATGACCGGCGATTTGTGGTTCACCCCAAACAATGGCGAGACGTCGAATCGGAAATTGCGATTCGGTTTCCAAGAAACGGTGGGGCCGATCACAAAGCTGTTGTAGGGGGTGCCGCGACTGGTCTTGTCGCTGAAGCTGCGAAATTGAAATTCGACACCCGCTTTCAAATCCTCGGAGAGAGCGCTGCTTCCTGCGACCGGTTGAGAATCTTTAGCATCTTTACTTGCTGTCGGCGGCCGCTGCGCCGGCGCAGCATCGAATAAATGGATTGGCGTAACGAGGCTGTTGGCAATTCCCCATTCGCGTCCGCGGTCCCCCGCGATTTCCTGCTCGAAAAAGGTATTCATCGCCCATTCGATCCTTTCGAAGAAATCCTGGGAGAGAAGCAGCCGCAGCTCATAAGCGTCGGGGATCGGATCGGTCTTAGGAAATCCTCCCGGCCCAAATTTGCGCGCGGGCGTCGGAGCTCCTTCGTCATGAAGAATGTCCCCGAGGCCAAACTTGAATTCCGAAAAGATTGTCGGGTTTAGAGGGATCTTGTTCCAGTCAGCCAAGGCGTAACGCCCTTCAACGCTGAAGGTGGCGTCCTGCGTATCTCCATCATAATGCTGAATATCATTTTCGATGGCGATGTTGAAGCGATAGGGCAAACCCACTTCACATTCCTCGGTGAAATGATGATCCGGGTTGCGAAAATGGACGACGTCATCTTCGTAAATGACGCTGGTATAGATCTCGCCCGGCGGCAAAACGTAGGCATTGGTCAAAGGCGCAAAACGCGATTGCGAAAACGCGCCGGGTGCCCCGTAGGCACCGGGAATTTCTGCTTCCGTTCCAGTTACAACAATGCTCTCGGATTGGGCAGTCTGCGCTTGAACCGAATTAATCAGCGCGAGGCATCCAATGACCGCGACGATCAAATGCTGAACGAGACGACTTGGAAAAGTTGGATTGGTCATAAGGTTAAGGTTGAAATCGATCGAGGCGGCGTCGAATCCCGGTGATTACAACTTTGTAATCTTCGACGGAAAATTCAAATCTGGAGGGTATCGGACATCGCCCGATTTTTGTGCAGGATGAAGCCGGCTGGAATATGCTGGCAAAAGATTACAAAGCTGTAATACTACGGCCTACGCGAGCCTTCCCATATACGAATCGAGGAGAACTTACATGAACACGAAATCCTGCCTGCTGGCTGTCGTTTGCCTGGGTGTCGGCCTGGCCCTCGCTGGTCGCGCTCCGGCTCAAACCGTTACTACCGAAAACGTCGTCGTTACCGGCGAAAACGATATTCGCAGCGCTTACGGTGCGCCCGGCACATTTTCCCGGACCCGCTTCTCGCCAACAACGACCGCCTACGTGCTTCCGCCCTACCAGTTCTTATTCGCCACCATCTACGAGGGCGACGGGTTTCAACACGGTCCGCCGGATCATCTCTTTACCCAGGAGCTGGAAATGGGTTTGCCTTACCGGTTCGGCGTTGCTGCGGAAACAGAACTTGAACGCTTTCACGGCGGCGGCGGGTTTGAAACGGTTAGTCTCGAAGGGCGCTACGCCCTGGCGGATTGGGACAAGATCCCTCTGAATCCAACTCTCTTTGTTGAATATAAATTCGGCGTTGGACCAATCCGCCACGAGGAAGGACCTCCCCCGCCTCCGGGCGAAGAAGAGGAGGCCGGGCCACCCCAAATTCCTAACGCCTACGAACTGCGGATCCTCCTTTCCGAGGAGTTTTGTCACCGATGGGAATGGGCGTTGAATGGTTTTTTTGAAAAGGAAAACACCGGCGACCGCGGCCGCGAGATCGGATTCGCTCAAAGCATAATGACTCCAGTTCTTCTTCCCAACGAACAACTGAAGGTCGGCGTTGAAATGGAATACAAGAATTTCAGTGTCAAAGACACGCGCGGCAATGCCGATAACATTTTTGTGATCGGCCCCACCGCTGCTTATCGCACGAGCACAAATACCCGATTCGAGGTGTCGTCGCTCTTTGGTTGCACGAACGATTCGCCCCACGCCCAGGTCTTTGCTGTTTTTTCATGGTTACTCGGCCCGCCCGGACCGGGTGAACAAGGGGAAGCGCCGGTCTCAACCCGAAACCGCTAATTCAACATGAGGTCTCAAATTATGAACCGATCAATTTTAACTGGATCCCTTTTAGTGATTCTTACTGCTGCTGTTTACGCCGGCGGTTATTCGGGCAAGGAAATGAAACAGGCTGCGCCATCGCCCTGCCCTGAGTGGTTCAGTGACAACGAATGGAATGTCAGTCTTTGGACCACTTATCTTTTCACCAACACTGATTATTCCCGAAATCTTGACCTAGTCGACGTGATTCAAAGCACCGTGGAAGGCGCCGGTGTCCTTGGCGAATACGACCGCTACATCGGTGATGATCACGCCTGGGGCGGCGGCGGCGACATCAAATATTTCTTTCACCGCTATTTCGGTGTCGGTCTGGAAGGCTTTGTGGTTAACGCCCGAAAAGGCGGCTTCGATATTTTTGAAGATCCGGGCGCCGGTATCTTCACGATCGACCGGATGACCCATCATCGGGCCATTGGCTCCATCATGGGAACGTTCACGTTGCGATATCCAATACCCTGCATGCGGTTTGCCCCCTACGCCTGGGCCGGCGTCGGTGCGATTTTTGGCGGCGGAGAACAAGACGAGCTCGCGGCCCATTCCCTGGTCGTCCCGCCTGATGCGCTCATTTCCGAAGCCCATACCCTCCATCACGGAAGTGAAACCAAGGCAGTCGGTCAATTCGGCGCTGGAGTCGAAACCCGGATCACCCGCAACATTGGCTGGATCAATGATCTCAGTTTTGGGGTTATTGGCGGACCTCGGAACAATTTCGGGATGGTCCGAACCGGCATCAATTTCGCGTTTTAAACCGGCTCCCGGGCGCCAAGCGCCCAATCTAGGGTTTTTCCTGATCGTAGAAAAATTACAAATTTGTAATAGACGAAACATTACAGATTTGTAATATTTGGATATTACATAAGCGCTCTCAAGGCGCAATTGGAATGGGTTAGAAGGGCGGCCGCGGAACAATACGCGGCCGCTTCTTCGTTTTTAGCCCCAGTAAAATTTCCCGGCCCGCTGTGTTCCGAAAAACCCTCGCATCCACCCCCTTGACCGCTTCTCCCGACTTCCGTACCATTTTTACCGGAAAGGAGCGCACTGGTGAAAACGGAAGTCTCGATCGAATATTGCGTCGTTTGAAACTACACGCCGAAGGCCGTCAGTTTGGCGACCAAAATTCTTGAACTCGGCGAACGCATCAAGGCGCTCACGCTCATCCCTTCCAGCGGCGGCGCTTTCGAAATTCGCGCCAATGGAAAATTGCTTCATTCCAAACTCGATTCCGGCGACTGGCCGGACTTCGACTCCATCGTCAGCCAGATCAAAAAGCTCAAATAATCTCGCGGTCTGTTCCTTCATTCCGCAATCCGTAATTCGTAATTTGCGATTCTTTCGGAGAGTGAAGGGTGCCTGGTGGCCCTCGCAGTCTTCAAAACTGCCGTCGCTGCGCAAGCAGCGAGATAGGTTCGATTCCTATCCTCTCCGCCTCAGTTTCAGCGAAGCGAAACTGTGGACGGACCGCGCCGGAACGGAGCGAAGGCGGGTCATGCTTCAAAATCTAAAATCCAAAATGCCGAAGGGAGGTGAACCACTTGTCGCGCGAACAGATCCGTAAATTAACGTCGCTGTCGTCCTGTGCCGGTTGAGCAGCCAAGTTGAGCCAACAGGCCCTGGCGCAAGTTTTGCGTCAGCTACCGACTTATCGAAATCGAAACGTTCTCGTCAATTCGAGCACGTTCGATGACGCCGGCGTTTACCGTTTGGACTCGCATCGCGCCCTTGTGCAGACCGTGGACTTTTTCACCCCGATCGTCGACGACCCGTTTGCCTACGGTCAAATCGCGGCCGCCAATGCGCTCTCCGATGTTTTCGCGATGGGTGGACGACCAATTACCGCATTGAACCTCATGGGATTTCCCCAAAATCTCGTTTCGCCAAAAACAATCGCCAAAATCCTGCGTGGCGGCTTGAAAAAAACTGCCGAAGTCGGATGCGCGATCATGGGCGGACATTCGATTCGCAATCCGGAACCTCTTTACGGGCTCGCGGTCACCGGAATTGTTGATCTCAGCAATATTCTGAGCAACGCCAATGCACGAGTCGGAGACCTGCTCCTTTTGACCAAGCCGCTTGGCACCGGAATCGCGACTACTGCCATCAAACGCGACGTCGCTTCGCGCGCGCTCGGCAAAAAAGTGATCGACTTGATGTCGCGAACAAACTCGGTTGGTGCTGAGCTCGCGGAAAAACAACTCGTTTGCGCGGCGACCGACGTCACCGGCTTCGGTCTGCTCGGTCACCTCTCGAACATGTGCCGCGCGAGCAACGTCAGCGCCGAGGTTTTTCCGGAACGCATCCCGGCGATTAGCGACGAGATCTTTGAACTAATTGCGCGCGACTGCATTCCCGGCGGCACGCACGACAACTTGAAAGCCGCAACGCGAATCACCGACCTAAAAGGAACCTCGCGCGTGCAGCGCATCTTGCTGACCGACGCCCAGACCAGCGGTGGTTTGCTCCTTTGTGTCAGAAAATCGCAACTGCTAAACGTTCTACGCATTCTCAAAAAAGCGCGAACACCGTGCGCCGCAGTCATCGGCCGGATCACCCGCCGAAAAAACAAGTTGATATGCACGGCAAAATGAAATCGGAATCGCGGCGCGCAATTCCCGCGGTCAACACTGTCCTCGACTCGTTGGGAGAAGCCGCCAGTCCGGCCCGGACCGATCTTCCTCGACCTCTGGTCGTTGATCTCGTCCGTCGCGAACTCGCGCAGATTCGACGCAGCAAACACGTCCCAGAGTTCGCTGCTATTGTTGATCGCGTCCGTGCCGCAATTGAGCGATTGCGGGCCAGCCGGATGCAACCCGTGATCAACGGGACCGGCGTTGTCGTTCATACCAATCTCGGCCGCTCGCCCCTCCCCCAGGGCGCAGGCGAAGTTCTCCGGAACATCGCGTCCGCTTATAATAATATAGAGCTCGACCTTGAGAGCGGAGACCGCGGCCAACGCGGCACTTATATCGAGCAGGCGCTGGCTGTCCTTTGCCAGGCCGAAGCAGCCACTATCGTGAACAACTGCGCCGCCGCGCTCGTCTTGATCATTCAACATTTTACTGGAGGGCGCCCCTCTGGCGCCAAGAACGAAATCGTGATCTCGCGCGGGGAGCTCGTCCAAATCGGCGGCGGATTTCGTATCGGCGAAATTCTGGAAACAAGCGGCGCCAAGCTGCGTGAAGTCGGTGCGACCAACAAAACGACGGTCAACGATTACGCGCGCGCAATCAGCAAACAGACCGCGCTGATCCTAAAAGTCCATCGCAGCAACTTTTTCATGAGCGGCTTTGTCGAGTCACCATCCACCACCGAACTGGCTGCGCTCGCACGCAAAAAGCGTCTTCCGTTTATCGAAGATTTGGGAAGCGGCGCCGCGGTCGCGACCGAACACATTGGATTGCATTATCATGAGCCAACGCCAGCTGAATCGCTCAAATCAGGCGCGGAGCTAGTTTGTTTCAGCGGTGACAAGTTGTTTGGTGGACCGCAGGCCGGAATCATTGTCGGCAAGAAGCGATTGATCCACGCGCTAAAAGCCGAACCCCTTTTTCGAGCACTCCGTTGCGACAAACTCACGTTCGCAGCAATGCAAACCACGGTCGACCTTCATCTCAACCAAGTGACGAGCGAAATTCCGGCGCTCGCTCTCGTTCAAATCCCGAAAGATGAACTGCGTGCTCGCGGGGCGGCGATGGTCACGCGGCTGCACGGTTTACCGGGGAAAATCACTATTGGCATCGGAACCGCCAAGGTCGGCGGCGGAACTCTTCCGCGGTCGATAATTCCATCAATTACGATCGACATTTTACCTGAACACGGCTCGCTCCCGGACTTCGCACGGACGCTTCGTTCATTCGCACCGCCAGTGGTTGGCTACGTCAACCACGGTCGATTTAAACTCGATCTGCGCACGATCTTTTCTCATCAGGATGATTATGTCGTCGACGCCATTCGCACGGCTTGCACACAAGCCCACCACGAAGTTCACGAAAGGCACAGAGATGGAGTTCGATGAGTTATCGCGGAAGGTAATCGGCTGTGCTATCGAAGTTCATCGTAATCTTGGACCTGGTCTCTTGGAATCGACCTATCGTCAATGCCTCGCCTGTGAACCTTCCCGCGAAAACATTCCATTCCAAATGGAACTCGCGGTTCCTGTTCGATACAAGGAGCTGCTCCTCGACTGTGGTTATCGGATAGATCTGCTTGTTAGTGGCGATCTAATTGTCGAGATCAAAAGCGTCGAAACGCTTCTTCTGATTCATCATGCCCAAATCCTCACTTATATTCGGCTTGCGGCCGTTCCCGTTGGATTGCTGATCAATTTCAACCTCACAAAACTTCGGAACGGGATCAAGCGGTTCGTCCTGTAACCCTTCGTGCTCCTCGTGTCCTTCGTGGTAAGAAAATGAGCGACAAACATTTCATCCTCGCGACTGCGGGCCATGTCGACCATGGTAAGAGTGCGCTGATTAAGGCACTGACCGGGACCGACCCGGACCGTTTGCCGGAAGAAAAAGCTCGCGGCATTACAATTGACCTCGGTTTTGCTCATCTTCTGCTCTCAGAGTCCCTCTCAACCGCTCAACCTCTCAACCCCTCAACCTTTTCCATCGGTATCGTCGACGTCCCCGGCCACGAGGATTTCATCAATAACATGATCGCCGGAGTCGGCTCGATCGATCTCGCGCTGCTCGCGGTCGCGGCGAACGAAGGCTGGATGCCGCAAACCGAAGAGCATCTCCAGATTCTGTCCTATCTCGGCGTGAAACGTTTGGTCGTCGCTCTAACAAAAAGCGACGTCGCGACGTCGGACATTGTCGCCGATCAAATTCGCGAGAAATTACGCGGTACTCCGTTTGCGGATTCGCGAATTATTCCGACTTCGATTCGTACGGGCGTCGGTCTGGAAGATTTAAAAAGCGCGCTCGCTCAGGAATTGGCGACGTCGCCGCCGCCACCCGACGTGGGTAAGGCGCGTCTGTTCGTTGATCGTGCATTTAAGTTACACGGGATCGGAACAATCGTGACCGGAACATTGATCGGCGGCCTACTTCGGGTCGGTGAGAGCGTCTTCGTTTTGCCTCGAAATCTTTCGGCGCGGATTCGATCGCTTCAAACTCACGGCCGGAACGTCGATCTTGTTCTACCGGGCATGCGGACCGCGATAAATTTGCCGGATTTAGAAATCGGGTCCGATATAAAACGCGGCGATGTCATCACCAGTCAATCGTTTGAACCGACTTCCACACTGGATGTTTTCCTGACTCGTTCTGAACGATTTCACCGAACAGCGCCGATCAAGTCGGGAACTTCGGTTTATGTGCACCATGGCACTAGCCGCGTGCTCGCGAAGATGGTTCTTGCAGAACGTGCTTCGCTTGCGCCGGGCGAAAATGCCGTCGCACAGCTTCGATCGACCACCCCTCTTTTCGCATTTGTTGGCGATCGCTTGATTATCCGCAATGCATCCGGCCAGCAGACGATCGCAGGCGGGCCGGTGATCACCCTTGAAGACTGCTCGTCGAAACAAGGACGCGCGCTTCTCGCCTCGCGCGCGGTTGCCCCGGAAGACATCGCCCTTGCGGTATGGACGGAGATCGCGAGCGGAGACTTGCTCCAACCATCGCGTTTGCTGGAACGGTCGCGCTTTAGCTCAAGGGAAATTGCGGCTGCTTTGCAACGATTGGCCGAACATGGCGAGATTTTCCTGACCGATAATGTTGCCGCAAAAATGCTTGCCTGGCGCGGATTGCGCGACCGGGTCGCGGGATTCATCGATGCAGCTCATAAAGCACATCCGGAACAGCGTGGGCTTGAGCTCAATGACCTCCGCGCGGAACTGAAATCGATCTCATCGACGGTTTTCGATGCGTTGATTCACGACCTTTGCCGAGGCGATTTTGTTCGGGCGGGCTCAACCATTTCGCGCGCATCGCATCGTGCCAGCTTGCCAGCAGAGTTGAAGATGGCGGCAGAGGAAGTCCGGACGGCGCTCGCAATGAAACCGTTCGATCCGCCCAGGCGCAAAGACTTGGTGAAAGATCGCGAACAACAACAGGCGCTTCGGTTTTTGATTGATCACGGTGAAATCGTCGAGATCAGCGATGAAATCGTCTTGCTTCGGGCCTCTGTCGATCAAATGCAGACAACCATTTCGGATTTCATTTCAACCAACGGGCCGGCAACGGCGAGTCAGCTCCGAGAAAAACTGGAAAGTTCGCGCCGTGTCATAATTCCGTTTCTTGAATATCTCGATCGGACTGGCGTGACTCAGCGCGTCGGTGATCTGCGCAAACTCCGTGAACAAAAACCGAGAGCGGTCGCGGGCTCGTAAAATCTGCTACCGTTAGCGGATGCCACGCAAGAAGACCGAGACAAACGACAATTCTGTGTCGTTGCTTATCGCGTCTTCATTCCCGGCAGCTTGGGAAACAACTTTGCTGCCCTGGTTCAAACGGCTTTCGCTCGCATCGTTCATCACTGCTAAGCCAACCGCGGTTGTCACGCCTTATCCTAGTTGCGCTGCGTTTTTGCGCGAAAAGTTAGTGGAGAACTCGATCTCCTCTCTGGGAATTAAGTTTCTTACCCCGCCACAGCTGCGTGAACTGCTCCTGACCGACGATGCGCGCGCATTACCGTTGCGGGAGCATTTGCGTTTGCTTCTCGCGCTGGCCGCCGAATCCGTCGCCGAAAAATCCGAAGATCCTGATCTCGCGGCGATCGCGAAATCGATTGCCCGTGCTCCGGATAATCTGCTCCGCGTGTTCGATAGGGTAAGCGCGGCGGGTTGGGACCTCGACCACGTCGGGCCGCCGGCGGGGCGTCAGATCGCCATCCAATTTCGAAACCTCGTCAAAAAGTGCGGATTTCAAATGATCGACGAGGCGGATCGAAATGCGATGGAAAGCGCGAGAACCGCTGCGCCTCGATTCAATGAGTTGTTGGTAGTCGGCTTCACTGCTGCGCACTGGCCGCTTCTACCGCTGCTGCAGGCAGCCGCTCTGTCCGCCCGAAGCGCAATAGTCGTTCTGGAAAATCCGCGCGAGCAAATTCGTGCTTCGGACGAGTCTTGGATCGGCACTTGGGAGGAAAACTTCAAGCCCTCGGATCAAACGACCGAAATATCTGAACGAGCGCACCCATTTTCCGATCTCATTCAACCGGCGCTCACTGCAAACGGCGCGTCGAACAAGGAACGCCCCCAATTCTTGGTCGGCCTCAACGCTACCGAACAAGCCCAGGCCATCTCAGCCATGGCGCTCAAGTTTCTCGAAGACGAATCGTGCACCCGTCTCGGAGTTCTGTTTCCGCGCACCGGCGCGCTGGCGCGGCTGGTTTCTGATTTTCTCACCCGCGCCGGGCTACCGCATCACGATGGAATCGGCCATTTGCATCCAGGCGATTTTGAGCAGCCGATGTGGCGCGCGTGGCTCCAGATGCAGGAAAACCCTCAGCTCGAATCGGTCCTGCAATTTTTGGAGACCAATCCGGATTCGCTCGGTGAATTATCGATTGAAGAAGCGCGCCGACTTTTGCGCCGTGCTTATCGCGACATTTTGATCGACGACATCAATGTCTTAAGCACCTACTGCGAACGCCATACCCAAAAGGAGGCCAAGGTCCGCGTCGGCAAGCTCCTTCGGGAGATTAAATTTCTGCCGGCACGATCGACTCTGAAAAATTTTCTCACTGAGACGGAGAAAATCCTTTCTCAACTGAAGTGGAAAAATCGCTGGACCCAAATATGCCAGTTCGCGGACAAATGGAGCGACGCGCTTCCTAGTGAGTTCTCGCGTGGAATCTACCTGCGCTGGCTACAGGAAATCTCGAATTCATTCGAGGTTGCCCGCGCCACCGCAGCCAATCATCCCTACAGTCGCGTTCATTTGCTTCCTTACGCCGAAGCCGAAACGCAGGAGTGGTCCCACCTCATTCTGGCCGGACTAAATCAGGGAGAATGGCCACCAGCGCAATCCGAGTCGGGTTTTCTACCTGAAGACCAAATCGCAGAGCTAAACGCGCGCGCAGCACAACGCGGCCAACAAGGCGAAGGACATCTTGTTCTTGAAAAAGGAAAAACATTCCTGATCGGTGCCCAGGACCAGCGCAGAATCGCGCTGCGCCGGTTCGCAGCTGCGCTCGACTCCGTCGAACACGGTCTCGCGATCACCGCCAGCTTGCTCCAGGAGTCCGCGCCCGAGCGATTGTGGAATCCCAGCGAACTCTTCAGTCAGATTTATTTTGCGACAGAAAACACACCACTCTCGCAACAAACGATGTCGATGTTGCGCGAACAAACACACGTCTGGTTACTTGATTCCAATCCGGCGAAATCCGTTCGGTCGAAAGAACCGGGCATCCAACAAACTCGGATTGCCTATGACGAACGACGCAGACCGGACGCAGCGTTTGGTCAATATGAATTCGCGCTCCGCGACCCGATCGAACGCGAAATTACATTGCGCACCACGGAATGGGACAAGGTCGTAAAAACGCCTGCACTCATCTGGTTGAAAAAATATCTCGGCGTTGAAAACGAGGATCCCGACCTGAACCAATGGACTGCTGCAACTGGGACCTGGGTCCACGATTGGCTCGCGGGCATTGGCGGGAACAAAAACGAAAACGTGTTTGTCGAATTTCCAACGCGGAACCAAATCAACGAGCGCAGCTCACAGTTAGCAATGGCGTATCGGAAGATGGTGACCGATCTTTGCGCAACCGTCGGCCGCGAGGTGCCTGATTGGTGGACGTCTGGATGGAGCAACGCCTTCGCGTTGGTCAGATTTCTCGCCAATAAGCTCTCGGAAGTCGAAGCCTGGCCGCAGTTGGCGACGGAATGGAATTTGGATTCACCGCAGCTGATTTCAGTAAGTGATGAACACAAGCTTCGCATTCGCGGCCGAATCGACCTGATTCTCGCCCGGAAGCGGCCTAACGACTCTAAGCTTACTGGCGCCGATATCTGGATTGTTGATTACAAAACCGGGACCGTGAGGTCGCTGGTTGCATCCGGCAGGACGGATGAAGCTCGTCTAGCAAACTTGCGCAAAAAGCTAGTTCGTGGAGACGCGATTCAACTCGGCCTTTACGGATTGGCGGCGCGCGAGCTCGGCTCGGCGGATGTCGACCTCAGCATTCTCTCGCTCCGGACCGAGCTCGACAAACCGCAGCTAAAGATCGACGCGCTCGCTACGTTCTCCGATTTTTGGAACGAGCTGTACGAAATGCAGGAACGCGGCGTATTCGGTCTGCGCGGCGCAATTCGAAACGAGTTTGGGTTCAGCCCCGACTATCCACTGGCCACCCTATCAATCGATAAAGAGTTCCTGGACGAGAAATGGGTCCTGACCCATCCGGCATTTGCCGATGACGAGGAGTCCTCGTGAACAAGCCAATCGATCAGGCTGACCGCGAACGCTTCGTCTCCGAGCTCGACAAAAATTTCTCCGTTATCGCAGCCGCCGGATCCGGCAAAACGCGGGCAATTACGGACCGGATTGTAGAGATCGCAAAGAGCATTCACGCGCGCGACTCGCTGCCGGAACTCGTCGTCGTGGCATTTACTAACCGCGCTGCAGACGAAATGCAGCAGCGCGCGCGCGCCGAAGTTTTGCAGGCTCGCGTTTCACTCGAAGTGTTGGCCGCGTTCAATCGCACATTCTTTGGGACGATTCACAGCTTCTGCGTTCGGCTGCTCGAAACCTACGGTCATCATTTGGGTTTACCTCCGACGTTTGAGGTCATCACCGACGACGAAGAAATTTGGAATCAGTTCGTCCAACAGCAAATCACGATTGGCCGGTCGCTCTCCGAAGCAAACCGACGCGAACTTCTTCGGCACGTTCAAGCGCGTTCCTTGATGGAACTCGGCCGGCGCGCGGACCTGAGCGTCGTTGATTCTCCTGACGGAAAATGTCCAGACGCTGATTTTGGCGCGATCTACCGATACGTGGCTAAGGGACCAATGCTTCAGACAGTTCCCGCCTATCAGAAGGAACTTAAGCAAGCGGAAGAAATCTGGCGCGAAACCGAGGACTTTGTTCGCTGGCCGATTCGCTATTCCGACGCAAAAGATTTCGTCCCACGCTGGCGCGAAGCATTCGGCCCTTTACGAAGCTGGATTAATCAGGCCGCGCTTTGTGTCGCGGCCGAAGTCCAGCACAATTACCGCGCTTATCGGATCGAGCGCGGACTTTTGACTTATGACGATCAGATAGCCCTTGCCTTGGAATTAGCCAGGCATCCGGAGATCGGCCGCAAAATCCGCGGAAAGTCTCTCCGGATCATTCTCGACGAGGCCCAGGATACTGATCCGCGACAATTTTCTTTGCTCCTCGAATTGACCCGGCCGCCCGAAGCCACCGGCGATTGGCTGGAAACGAAACAAGACAATCCGCGGCCCGGTCGTTTCTGCATGGTCGGCGATTTACAGCAATCGATTTACCGCGATCGGGCGGACCTATCCAAATACAAGCGCATTCACGAAACGCTGGTCGAAACCAGCGCCGCTGAGGCTCTCAAGTTCTCAGTCACCTTTCGACTCGACACCAAGCAACTGAATTTCGTGAACGAAACGTTCAGCGAAATTCTCAACGCCAAGGAAGATCAGGTCCAGTTCGTGGAATTGAATCCACGGCCCGATGTCTTGCCGGGACAAGTTTTGCGGATGAATTTGCGACCGACAGATCTGCAACCGGATCCACGCGGCAAAGTTTCGGATGCACGCAAGGCAGCCGAAGAAGCGCGCCAACTTGGACAATGGCTCTGCCAGAACGGGCTGGAGAAATTGCGCGCCCAAACCTGGCGCGACGTTGCCATCCTTTGTCCGAGGAAAGAATGGCTTCAAACCTTGCGCCGCGGCCTGCGCGCCGCTGGGTTCAACGTTCAAATCCAGTCGGAAAAAGAATGGAAAGGCGACAGCCCGGCCTACGCTTGGCTGACCGCCCTTTTAATAATAATGGCGCAACCGCGCTGCAGCTACGAGATCGCTGGTCTGCTCCGGGAGCTCTTCGGAATCTCCGATCACGATCTCGCCGTTTTCTCCGACGGCCACGGCGGGCGTTTCCAAGTCGAAACGCTCACCAGCGGAGCGAATATCATCTCAAAAACATTGAGTCTCCTCGCGCAGGTTCGATTATCGATTCAGGCCCTGCCACTGTTCGACGCGGTCAACGAGATCGTTGTGCGAACGGAGTTGCGTGAACGTCTCAACGCGTTGCCGAAGGAAGATTTTGAGGATTTGGATGGCGAGCTCGATGTCCTTCTCGCACTGACCGGTTCGTCCGAGGCGGAGGGAATGACGCTGACCGAGTTTGCCGATCTGTTGCGAACCCATTTCGCCGATGCCCGCGAGGTCCGGCCGTCGCGGACCGACGCGATTCAGCTAATCACTTCGCAAAAAGCGAAAGGCTCGGAGTGGCAGGCTGTGATCGTTCCATTCCTGGCGCGCAAAGTGTGGCCGGCGTCATTTCGTTATCCGCGCCTGATTAAAAATCGGGCACGCGGTGAAACGATCGTTCTTCTCGATAAATCTGACGTGACGCCTGAAGTCATGGAGATGCTCGAGCGTGAGAATCGCCAGGAAATGGAACGTCTGCTTTATGTGGCATTGACGCGAGCCCGGCACACGCTTGCGCTGGTGTTCGACAACGAACTTTTCGCCAAACGCGGTGACGAAGTTCCCTCCCATTCGCAAACGAAATGGCTGAAGGCGGCCAAAGGCGCCCAAAATGAGAACGCGTTTGCCGCGATCACCACAGACTCGACACCATGCGCCCTGACGGCAGCGCATCATCAAGCGAGATCGGCTGCAACATCGGCAAGGAGCAGCGCGTCGTTGCCAGGTGAAAGAACAAACAAGGCGCTAGCGATCAAGAACGCGTCCACGTTCGTTCGAAAGTTAAGTCCGAGCGCTCTAGCCGCTGACGAAATCGCCGCCGTTGAGGAAGCTCGCTCCATCGATGACGCGCGGCGCGTTGGGCGATCGACAAGTCCCGCGCTTCAATACGGGATTTGGTGGCACGATTTCGTCCAGCGACTGCATTGGAATAATGATGCTGATAATCGCCGTAAAATGTTTGAAGAACATCGCGAGTTATCGCCCGATCCAGCGCGATCGGCGCGTGAGTGGAAACTTCTACTTAGTCATCTCGACGGCGCAGAAGATTTCCGAAAACTTGTTGGCGACGATTCGATCGTGCACGCCGAAATGCCCTTTCTCTGGCGACTGGACGATCCGAGCTCGCCGCCGGACGAGTCCGTCCGACTGGCGGGCCAGACGGGCGGCGGTAGGTGCTTAGAGGGTGTGCTCGACCTCGCCCTGTTCAATTCAGACTCGCGTAAGTGTCTGATCCTGGATTGGAAAACCGATCGCGTGCCGCCTGATAGCAAGGAAACGTTGCACGCTCGTTATCTGCCGCAGTTGGCGGCGTATTGGAAAGCGGTCAGCGAGATGACCAAGATGGAAGTTGCGGCTGCGATTTATTCAACCGCAGCGGGCGTTCTGGTTCGCTACGAAACTGACGAACTCGAGCATAAATGGAAGGAGCTCGAAAAACTTTCACCCAACGAGTTGGATTCGAACATCAAACCGGATTCCGATCCGACACCGACTACTGTTCCGACGAAAAAAGATCAAAGTTCGCCGATTCAAAAGTCACAAGGTAAACCGACCCAGTTGGAATTTCCGGACCTCTAACCCGGCGCCCTCACCTCAATCCTATCCCATTGGGAGAGGCAGACCGACATTTGTTTGCGCGCGTTCGTTTCTGCTCCTCTCCCTGAGGGAGAGGAAGGGCGTCAACGCCAGGTGAGGGTTAAATCCACTCAACCCCTCAACTACTCAACTTTACCTCACTTCGGCTTCAGTTTGCCGATCTCTGGGTTTTTCGACACGAAATCGTACATCTTCTCGTTGTAGGCCCGCGCGTATTTTTCTTGTTTTTCGCGCAGCGGAATATCGTTGGTCACGCAACCGACACCCGCTTCAGCCTTCGGATATTGCATGGCGAACTCGAACGGGATGCCTACCGGAAATACCGCAACGCTGCCCGACCAATAAAATTGAATCTTCTGCGCCTTGATATCTTTCTCGGCGTCCTTCGCCGCGTCCGCCGGATTCCAACTCGGCTGTGCGGCCGCAAAACACGCTGAAGTCACAACCAAACCGACAGCAACCATCAAAAATCTTCTCATCTCAACAACTCAACTCCTCAACCCCTCAACCTCTTCTTCATTTCTCCCTGGCAACATCGATCCGTAGAAGCTCGCCAATCGCGGCCATATCCTGACGAATCTCGTCGTGTCTTTTCTGCTCGGTCTCGAGCAAGAGGTTCGACATGCGGATCAGTCGAGCGGCGGCATCATAAATTCGATCTTGCGAAGGAATCAATTTGAACAACCGCATCAGCTCGTGAAACGGCAACGCCGTGATAGCTGATCGCAACCGCGCGGAAAGCTGGCGAAGCCTTTCCGAGATCTCAGCTTGCTCGTCCCGTTTCCAGCTTGCGGGCTCGCTGATAATAATGTGCGCGTAGTAAATCAGCGTATACGAAACCTCGGCCAAAACTTTCCGATACTCGACGTACGGCTTGATGATGCCTTCGGCCGCAAATTGCGAAACTAGAAACAACGCTCCGGCACCGGCAAGGATCAGGACCGCGGTAATCATTGACTAAGAATGTATCGGCGGTCGTTCGCCAAAACAATGAGCAACGGGGGCTCATTTCGGAGCAAGCTGTGGTGAGTAAACAGCGAATTTAAGAAAGATGACTCCGAAAACTGCGAAGAACTTTTTCATACGCTATTTTGGCTCATCGATTGGTTAGGCCACATTCGAAATCTCACCCAAACTGCTCAAAAACAAATCCGAGTCACTCAAGTCGGGCAACACGCAAACCGCACCCTCCTTCGATAACTGCCAGGCACGCGTATCCGTGGCCACTCCAATAAACGGAATTCCAACGTTGCGACACGCACGAGCGTCCCAAACACCATCGCCAACGTAAACAGTACTGTTACATCTGCCATATCGCTCGACTGCTCTTTGCGCGGACAATCTAATTATAGATTCTCTGTCTAACGCATCGTCGCTCGACGCCGCTGGATAACCGTCGTAGCACAGGCCGGCACTTGCCATCTTGAGGCGAGCCGAGTCGCGCCACGCCCCGGTAGCCAGCGCAACCCGATGCTCCGCGCTATTATCCAGAAGGGAGAGTAACTCAGGCGCTCCTTCGACTGCCGCAAAAGGAGCCGTGGATGAAAGCCGTGCAAGCAGAGCAACGAAGTGCTGGCGGAACCGAGAAATATCAATGGGTAATGGAGGCCGGCCGATGCGCGGCTCGTAAATCTCGTGGAAAATACCGGAATCCGTCGCGTGCTTGTCGCGCAACCAGTCCGTGTTTACATCACGGAAGCCACAGACTTCAGCGAGCGAACGCACAAAGCACTCCTCGTCGGCGTTCATCGTCTGCGTCAATGTGCCGTCGATGTCGAATATGACCAAGCGCATTGACGCGGCCTTACGAAAACGAGCGGAACGATCGCGAGCGGAAGCGAGCTCTGCTCTTATTTCAGCCTTCATCCTTCAGCCTTCATCCTTGCCGCGCAGCGGCTGGCTAATGAGGTCCTGAAGCGT
>DATINV010000120.1:0-14440 GCA_035473775.1 Chthoniobacterales bacterium | reverse complement strand
CGCTTCCGAAACACATCGCGGGCACGATGTCTCGCGCTCATGCAGAGCCAGGCTGGGAACTTTTCGGGGTCGCGGACCCGCCAGCGCGATTTCCAAGCTTTGACCAGCGCATCCTGGACCGCGTCTTCGGCTTCCTCCCGGTTCTGGAGAATGCCGTAAGCGATGGCGAAAAGTGGCCGACTGTGGGTGCGGATGATCATTTCAAATGCCTCGCGATCGCCGTGAATGGCAGCCCGGTAAACTTCGCGCTCATTGGCGTCCATCATGTTGATCTAAAGCCTAGACGCCTGGACCTGCGATTCCGCGCGAAAAAAGTTTAAGAAATATCGAAATTCGAATATCGAAGCTCCAAACAAGCTCGAAAGGGTGAGAAAAACCCGAAAAATCAATGGTCGGATTTGCGGACAATTGAGCCAAAGATTTTCATCAGTTCTAACGCTTCGCCGGTCAGCTCCCTACGCTGCTGTTCCAGGTTGTCACCACACTCCAACAAGCGCAGCCAGTAAGCACTTTCTTTCGCTTCTCGTCGGCAGGTCTTAATCTTGACTACGAAGTCCTTTTTGCCGATGCATTCGTTCGCCTCGATATAATTCGCTCCTATCGAGCCCGAAGCGCGAATGAACTGTTTTACATCTTCAAAATTGATGCGCGTTCTCGGTAATTGCTTCACGAAAGTCCGACTTTCTTTTGCGAATTGAAACGTTCGCTCCTCAAGATCGTACGGCTTCTCCGCATCGCTAACGCGTTCCATGGGGGGATTTGAATTTCAGTATTCTAGCAATTTGTTTCGGATTTCGACATTCGAATTTCGGATTTTCAGAAAATAATCACGGTATTGCCGACGCTGATCATGTCTTTCAGACGAATGACGTCCCAGTTGGCAACGCGAATACAGCCGTGGCTGGCCGCGCGGCCGATGGTTTCCGGGTTGTTGGTGCCATGGATCCCGATTCCCGGCTTGTCCAAACCCATCCACAGCACCCCCACCAAATTATTTGGACCTGGGGGCAGATTAAAAAACTGATCGGTGCGAACGCCATAGTTGAGCATTCCTTCGTCATAACGAAACCAAGGCCAGGTCGCCGCGCCGACAATTTTCCAGGTTCCAATTGGCGCCGGCAATGTCGTTGAACCCGGCGTGATCGGAAAAACGCAAACCAGCTGCTTGTCTTCGAAGACTTCAAGCAATCGTTCGGTGGTATCGACGTAGATCATGCGCTTCATGAAGGCCTTGTTAGGCTTCAATTGCACTTCCTTCACTTTCTCGATCTCAAATGGCATCACGTTCGGGACTTTCAATTCGTCGCCCACTTCAAGATTTTCGCAGTCGAGGTCGCGATCCTTGTTGATTTTTCGAATGTAATCCTCGGCGGAATGAAACCGTTCGGCGACGAATTCAAGCAGCGACGTATAAGGCAGGAATTTCAGTTTCGCCTGTTCTTCGTGCGAACTTGGATTGGCGCCAACATAAGCGAGATCATCCGGCTTAATGGTGTAAGTCGTGAACGTCTGTGGGACTTGATCGAGCATCCATCGGTCGATCACTCCGGTCTCGCGCTGCGCCCGCGCGTGCTTGAATGAAATGAGCGCTTTCCGGAAAAACTCACCCATTTTGCCGTCGATCTTGCCCGGCCCGAAATCGTTATTATCGAGGAAAATCTGGAGACGGGTGGCGGTTTCCTCGTCGTAATTTGGAAGGGCGACAAAAACCTTTGGAGTCGGTTTGGGCGTTGGCGCGGTGAGCGGTGCTGTTGCCGGCGGCGGCTGCGTCCGCAATGGCACTGCGCGTACCGGCTGCTGCGGCGGTTGCGTGCCAAAGGCGGACAACGGCAAAAGCAAGATCGCCAAGGCCATCGCGTACCGATTCATTCGCGAAAGCAATGCAATATCTCGCCTCACTTCGCAACTAGAGTTAATACAGAACGCGACACCGGGCGTGACGCGCAACCCGGCAATAGAATCGACATCGCGCAGGCGGGGGCGAAAAAATGAGGCGTCGCATGCCGCGATTTGAGCGAGAATATTGACGCAGGCAACATTGCTGGAGTTTCTAATCACATGCCGAACTCGATTTTCGTGACCGGCGGAACGGGCTATATCGGCTCGCGAATTATTCCGCTTTTGCGAAAGCGCGGCTGCGAGATCAAAGCGTTAGTACGGGATGGGTCGCAGAATAAGCTGCCAAGCGGCGCGACCGGAGTCGTCGGCGACGCGTTGAAAATCGATTCTTACACCGACCACGTTCGCGGCGCGGACACGTTCGTTCATTTGATCGGCGTCCCGCATCCGAGTCCGGCCAAAGCGAAACAATTCAACGAGATCGATCTCGTTTCGATCAAGGTGGCGATCAAAGCCGCGCGCGATGTTGGCGTTCGGCACTTTATTTATCTGAGTGTCGCGCATCCGGCCCCGGTCATGAAGGAATTCATCACGGTTCGAAGCGCGGGTGAGCAGATGATTAGGGAGAGCGGAATTCCTGCGACATTCGTCCGGCCTTGGTACGTGCTCGGCCCCGGGCACTTCTGGCCCTACGCAATCCTGCCGGTTTATTGGATTTTGGAACGGCTTCCGAAAACGAAAGAATCGGCGGAGCGTCTTGGCCTGGTCACAATCGATCAAATGCTAAGCGTGCTGGTTTGGGCGGTCGAACATCCGCCGAACGGCGTCCAGATTGTCGATGTTCCGAGAATTCGCGAGCTCAGTCGGATTTTACCACTGAACCGAGCAAAATAAGGGCGCCCGCGGCCAACCCGATCAGATAGAGCAGAAAAATAGTCGGACCGAGGTTCAGTCCGAATCCGAGGAGACTATCGAGGAGCACGTAAAGTCCGAGCAGGATCATTCCGATTCTTTTCATCCGCGCATGGTTGTGTTCACGTAGTGCAAAGACAATCACAAAGGAGATTCGGAGCCCTCACCTCAATCCTCTCCCAAGGAGAGAGGAGGCAGAACTGCACGCGCAAATTGGTTGCGCCTCTCCCTGAGGGAGAGGAAGCCGCATAGCGGCAGGTGAGGGCGAGCGAAGCGATTCTACAGCGTCTTCAAGTATTCGATTAGGTCGCGTTTCTCGTTGTCAGACAATTTGGTGCCGTAATCGTGGCCGGAATTTGAATTGCCACTGCCGGCGGTATCGAAAACGTAATCGCCATCGTCGGTGTAACCCATTTCTTTTTCGTCAAAGACGCGCGAGCCGCGATGAAACGTTTTCGCGCGTTGGTCGGGCGAGGTGAGCAACTCGTGCATCGTCCGCACCGAACCATTGTGCAGAACCGGGGAGCTTTCATCGCTCCGATTTATTGGGGCGCGTTTGAAATTTCAACGCGAATCAATCCAGTGGCTGGGGGACGATTCATGAATGCTGCGACCCAGCCATCGTTGCGATAGAAAAATTGCTCGTAGCGCCAGAGCATTTCCAGTTTCGCGCCCTCCGGTTTCCTCCAGGTGAGCTTTCGATAAATGTAGCGCTTCCACTTGGGCGAATTGCCGGTCATGAAATTGACCTCGAAAAAGTTCGGCCACGCCAGCGCGCCATGTTCGATTGAGACCCTGGCAGTGTCGCCGCTTGGCACATTCGCGGATAGCTTCTCATCCTGCGAGAGGGCGGGCCCAAACGGAAAAACTTTTCCGCGGAACGACAACGCAATCTGTCCGTCTTTGGTGGTTCCGACATTTGGCTTTGCTCCGCTTAAACGCGTTTCATCTAGGCTTAGATCAATGTCCGCGACACGCAGGACGCCGCCGGTTCCGCTGCCTTCATAGCTGATCGCGCTGATTTTTTGCGAACTTGTTTCGATGGTCTTGAACCGGTCGACCAGCGGTGCCAACTCCTGGCCGCGCCAAAGCCAGATTACCGCGAACGCGGTGATGATCAGAATCGTGATGAGAATCTTACGCATATAGCCGACTCGCTCGTCGAAGCGTCCTCCATAATACACGGCGACAGAGCGCCGTGGCTACACGTAAGCCACCGCTGAACGCAGCTCGTCTGATTCGTTTTATCCGTGTAATCCGCGGTTATGTCTTTTTCTTCTGAATGTAATCGTTGATCTGTTCGTCGAGAATTTCGAGCGGCAACGATCCGTTTTTCAGAACTGTATCGTGAAATTCGCGCTGATCGAATTTGTCGCCAAGCTCCTGCTGCGCCCGTGCCCGAAGTTCCTGGATCTTCATCATTCCAACTTTGTAGGCACAAGCCTGTCCGGGGTTCACAATATAGCGCTCGATCTCTGCTTTCACTTCCTTTTCGCCGATGCCGGTCTTGTCACGCATGTAGGCGATTGCTTGTTCGCGGGTCCAATGCTTGGCGTGAATTCCAGTGTCGACGACCAATCGCACCGCTCGCAGCATTTCATCGCGCAAACGGCCAATATCTCCGAACGGGTCTTTGTCGTACCAACCGGCCTGTTTGGCGAGCCATTCGGCGTAAAGCGCCCAGCCTTCGGCGTAAGCAGTAAACGGAAGAACTCTCCTAAATTGCGGAACGCCTTTGAGTTCCTGCGCGAGCGAAATTTGCCAATGATGTCCCGGCACGCCTTCATGATAGGAGAGCGTCGGCATGCTCCATTTCGGGACTTCGTTCATGTCACGCAGGTTCGCGTAAAAGACTCCGGGCCGCGATCCGTCCATGGAACCGCCTTGATAGTAAGCGCCGGGCGCGGTCGCTTCCTTGAACGGCTCCACTCGCCGGATGTCGATTTCCGCTTTCGGCGCGATGTAAAACAAATGCGTCTTTGATTCGACCACCGCCTTGTCGATCAAACGTTTATATTCCGCAAGCGCTTCAGCGCGTCCCTGGTCGTCGTTTGAATAAAGAAACCGCGGATCCTTCCCGAGTTTGTCGATTGAAGCGCCGATGGGCTGATTTGCAAAACCATTCGCATCCAGCATAACTCGAATCTCACCTTCGATTCGCGTTACTTCGCGCAGGCCGAGCTCGTGCACCGCGTTTGGTGGCATGTCCGTGGTGGTGTTGGAGCGCAGGGTGTAGGCATAAAACGCATCGCCGTTCGGCAGTTTCCAAACGCCATCGTCGGTCGTCGTTTTCGGCAGGAGCTCCTGGAAATACGTAATTAACTTCTGATATGCGGGGTAAACGTGAGTTGCGATCGACGATTCGACCCGTTTTTGAAAATCGCCGCGCTGTTGATCGTTTAACTTGTCGATCTTGGCCGCGTGTTCCTTGAATGCGCTCGCGAGAATATTTTCGGGGACCGGCTTGGCCACGAACTCGGTCATTTCTTTAAGCACTTCTTCAACCACAAAACGCGGCGGAATAATTTGCTCCTGCTCACGCTTTCTCAGGCTTTCGAGCGTTTGATCGAACTTCGTTGGCAAGGCGTCGAGCCGCATGATGTAGTACTCGCAGTCACGCGCGTTGGTGAGCCGGTGGGTGTTAGCCATGAATGACGGATATTGGTTCTGAACACCGAACAGCTGATTGACCGGATAATTGTAATCCTGCCACTTCTCGCCATCGACCTGATCCTTAAGGAACCATTCGAGGATGTGGGTGGAGAGTTTTTGCGACGGCGTTTGCCTATCGAGCGGATATTCGTGGAGCTGCTGAAGGTCCTTTTTCCAGCGGTCGATCTGCAATTGCTGGTGCGCGGGCGATTCGTCGCTCAGTTTGCCGTTGTGGCTGGTGAACCCGAATTGCTCGACCAGCCCGAGTTGGGAGAGAAGCTCCGGCTCGCTGAAAATCGTTTCCGCAAAAACTTTCTCGTAAAAGAGATTGAGGCTCCAGGGCCGGAACCAGATCAAATTGATCAGAAAAACTGCGATGATAACGAGCGAGACCAGAACGATCGAGAAGAGCCATTTCAGGATGCGCTTAAACATAGAACTCCGTGTTGATAGGATGCGCCGAAGGGGCGCTTGGATTCAAGGCTTTGGCTAACACTTCATCTCCAACGACAAATCTTGTCGATACTTTTGATCAGGCGGCGAATCTCAACCGCAATATCATGCGGCACGGCGCGATGCTCGTGATCGAGTGTTTTGAGAACAAGACGCAACTGGTAATAGAGTTCGTTGGAAGTCGTGACGGTAAATTTGTGCACCAAATCGTGAAACCGGTCCGCCTCGACAACAAAATGCGCGCTCCGGAGTTCCTCGGCCAGGGTGTCGATTACTTCCGGAAAGTCTTGCGGCTGTGCCAGGTGGGTTTTTCTAAAGGGCCACATTTGCTCCAACACAATCTCTAACAGACACTCTTTCAATGACAAAGCGGCGCCGACATCACGTTGCCATCCGTTCGGGGCAGGTCGAGTTCGTCAAAGTCAACACCGACGCATGGAAGTGGCGCGACGTTTACCGCTGGCTGCTCGGGCTAAAGTGGCCGCAATTCGCCGGCTTTGTCGCGGTTGTTTACGTCGCGCTAAATCTAATTTTTGCGGTCTTCTACAGCCTCGATCGTAACAGCATTGGCGGGGCGACGATGTCGGAATGGTTTTTGGATTGTTTCTTCTTTAGCGTTCAAACCCTGGCCACCGTCGGCTACGGGCACATATATCCGCAGAACATTTACGGTCATATCGTAAGCACCGTCGAAATCATGACCGGCCTTTTCTTGTTGGCGGTAATGACCGGCCTCATTTTCGTGCGCTTTTCGCGACCGGTTGCGCGCGTCCTGTTCAGTCGGTCAATCGTAATTGGTCCGTTGAATGGCAAACCGACGCTAATGATTCGCGTAGGGAACGAAAATTCACACAGCATGGTCGAAGCAAAGTTCCGGATCATGTACTCACGCGACCAACAGCTGGTCGAGGGCGGCGATTTTCGATACTTTTACGATCTAAAACTACACTTCGATAAGATCACGGTTTTTCCGGCAGCGCTGACTTTGCGTCATGAGATCGACGAAAACAGTCCGCTCTACGGAGCAACCATGGAATCATTGGAGACGGAGCGCGCACTGTTTCTCGTCTCGGTGGTTGGCATCGATCCAGTCATTGCAGCCGAAGTGCAAACCCAAAAGGATTACACTGGGCGCGATGTGCGCTTCGGCCATCGCTTCGTGGAAATCTACACCACCCACGGTGGCGGGAAACTAACCGTGGATTACGGTCGCCTGCACGACACCGAGCCAATTGAATCCTGACTCGCAAGTCCGGACGAAAAACTGCCAAGCACGGATGGCGCGGATATTACGGATAGTTTTCTGTTTATTCGTCTAATCCGTTTGATCCGTGGTTTCGCTTCTCCCGCTACCGGCCAATCAAGATGAAAATTCCGGCGACCAATGCCACGATGCCAGCGATGTAACCAATGCCGAGTCCAAACATCGTGACCAGGCCGACGAGGATCAGATAAATCGCTAGCAACAGCATTCCTATGTTCTTGGTAAAGTTCATGAATGAGCCTTTTGTTAGGTGAAACTACCGATCTTTCACGGTGCGACACGTTTGTCACGGTGAAAACCTGGCTAACTAGTGATAATTCGCTTCCCAACCTCAGCACCCGGCTTCCCTAGGCGCGCTCGCTGCGCTCGGCACCCCCGCCGTAAAGTTGATCCCCGCCGACCGTTCGCGGCGTCTATTTGCCGATCAAGATAAAGACGCCCGCCAGGATAGCGAGGATGCCAAGAAGAATCGCGGGAATCGCAACTGCAAACCCGGTCATTATTCCCCACAGAATCAACAAGATCGCCAGTAGAAGCATGCCGATATTTTTGGTGAAGTTCATGGTGAGCCTTTCGTTAGGTTGAAGGCGTCGATCTTTCATAGCGTGAAGGATTTGTCACGACCAAAAACGGGCAACCACGGATAGATTTCTACTTACTTGCGTTATTCGTTTAAATCCGTGTAATCCGTGGTTCCGTTCTTCGACGAGTCATGAAACTTTGATAGAACGACATTGTGAGCGATCAGCACAATCATCTCGATAAACCTGAGCCGCGCTGGCAGGCGCTCCTCGCATTTTTGGCGATCGGCGGGATCTATCTGGCCCTTCCTGCGAATCTGATCATCGGTCCGATTTGGTTTTTGCCAACGTTGATCGTGGTCTTGCTCATCCCAACGGTCATGGCGCATCGGACTGGGAAACGCTCGCTCAATCGCGTGCTCGGACTCGTCATCAACGGCATCACGACGCTAGCGTTGATCGGTTCGGTCGTGCTGCTGGTTCGCGCGCTTCCGTCGCACAAGGAATCGCCCCTCGCTTTGCTGCGTTCCGGCGGATTGCTTTGGCTGACCAACGTGATCGTCTTCGCGCTCTGGTACTGGCGGCTAGATGGCGGAGGGCCGACTGTGCGGCACGAACGGAAAGAGTTCGGCAGCACCAGTTTTCTCTTCCCGCAAATGCAAATCCCGCACGAGGAGCGTCAGCAATTTGCCTGTGAGCGATGGCGACCGCGATTTGTCGATTATTTCTTCGTCTCTTTCACCCAAAGCTCGACCTTTGGCCCGACCGACGCGCCGTTGCTCGCGCGCTGGGCCAAAGTGTTTGCCATGGTTCAAATATTTATCTCGCTCAGCATCGTCATTCTCCTTATCTCGCGCGCCGTCGGCGTGCTTTAATTAGGAAATTCTTAATCAGGAAAGCACGAACTCAGGAATAAATTCTGGAACAGAAAATGGAAATGATGTCTGTTTTGTTCCTACTTTCCTGCGCTCCTGATTAAATTCTCCTGATGAACCTCTGGGTCGGCACTTCCGGTTTCCAATACACCGAATGGAAGGGGAATTTTTATCCCGAAGATTTATCAACGGCAAAGATGCTGCCGTATTACGCCGAGAGATTTTCCACAACCGAGATCAATTACACGTTCCATCGGATTCCCGCGCCCAAGACGATCGATAATTGGAAAGCGCAAACGCCCGAGAAATTCCGATTTGCGCTCAAGGCGCCGCAAAAAATCACCCATTGGTCGAAGCTGAAGGATTGCGCCAACACGCTCGAATATTTCTGCAAAGTGGTGGGCGGACTGGGTGAGCGGCTTGGTCCGGTTCTGTTTCAATTGCCGCCCACGTTCAAGAAAGATGCCGAGGTCCTAAGCTCATTCCTCCGTGAATTTCCTGACATGCGGGCGGCGTTCGAGTTTCGCCACGATTCCTGGTTCGATGACGAGATCTTCCAACTTTTGAAGTCACGAAATATTTCTCTGTGTATCGCCGACACCGATGATCTGGCGACGCCAAAGAAAATCACCGCCGATTATGGTTATTTGCGGCTTCGCCGCGCAGATTATCAAAGTAAAGATGTCGAAAGCTGGTCGAAGTTTGTTGCCGAACAGAAAGCAAATTGGAAAGACGCCTTTGTCTACTTCAAGCACGAGGAGAGCGGCACCGGCCCCAAGCTCGCCAAACAGATGATTGATCTTCTAAAATAGCGCCATGAACCGAACTCACATTAAATGGTTGCCGATCTTCGCGGCGCTACTGTTCGTCGCCTACCAATATTTTACGTCGGAAAAATTTGTGAACCCGGAGACGGGCCGCAAAAGCCATGTTGGGATGTCGACTCAGCAGGAAGCCGCCCTCGGTTTGCAGAGTTATCAGCAGGTCCTTTCCCAATCCCAGACGGTCAATTCCGGACCACAACTGGAAATGGTCCAGCGGGTGGTAAAGCGATTGGCCGGCGCGACCGGCGATGCGGGAAAAGATTTCGATTGGCGCGTTTCGCTTGTGCAAAGTGACCAGGTAAACGCGTTTTGTTTGCCTGGCGGAAAGATTGTCGTCTACACCGGAATTCTGCCGGTCGCGAACACCGAAGCCGCGCTTGCCACGGTGCTGGGTCACGAAATGGCGCACGCCACTTCACGACATGGAGCGCAACGTGTTTTCGAACAAAATCTGACCCAAACGGCGATTGCGGGAGTAGCCGGCTCGCTCTCGGACATGGATTATGAAAAGCAGCGCGCAATCATGGGGGCGTTTGGCGCTGGGGCGCAATACGGCGTGCTCATGCCATTCAGTCGCAATCACGAATCGGAAGCCGACCATATCGGACTCATTTACATGGCTCGCGCTGGATACGATCCGCGCGAAAGCATTGCGTTCTGGAAGCGAATGGAACAAGCGAACACCGCGCAGCCGCCGCAGCTGCTATCCGATCATCCGTCGCACGGCATCCGCATCCAACAACTCGAAAGCTGGATGCCTCAAGCGATAGAAGAATATAACAAGAGCCAGGCGCATTAGGCTCTGTGTGATAATAGCCCAGCGTTTTAACGCTGGGTTTCAAGCTTTCCGTGATGCGCAGGTGGTAGGGCGAGACTCGGTCGAGCCGTGATGCGAGACTGATTGTGGCGGCTCCACAGAGGGGCGCCCTACCAAAACATTTTTCCCAGGCTTAACAAGCCTGGGCTATTATCGAACAAAACGAGACAAATTAAGAAGATAGTCCAGCGCTTTAGCGTTGGCCCTGCATGATACAGAGGAGGTAAGTCAGGAAGGACGAAAGGGATGAGTTCGATTGCCGAAAATCTTGAGCGCGTGCGTGAGAATATTGCGCAGGCTGCGGCTAAAGCGGGGCGGCCGGCCGACGATGTTGAGTTAGTGGCGATCTCGAAGACACACGAAGCCGAGCAAGTGAGGGCGGCGATCGAGGCCGGACAAACCCTGTTTGGCGAAAGCAAGGTGCAGGAAGCGCGGGTTAAAATTCCCGAGCTTCCGTCGAACGCGCGCTGGCATTTCGTCGGCCATCTTCAAAAGAACAAGATTCGGCATGCGCTGCCGCTGTTCGAGATGATTCACAGCGTAGATTCACTCGCGCTCGCCCAAGACATCAACCGCATCGCGGAAGAAGAAGGATTGCATCCGCGGGTTCTACTCGAGGTCAATGTAGCAGGCGAGGGGACGAAGTTCGGATTTCCACCGGACAAGCTGCGTGCAGAAATGGAATCGCTCCTCGCATTAGCGCGCTTATCAATCCTGGGACTCATGTGCATTCCGCCGATCGCTAACGAAACGGAAACATCGCGTAAATACTTTATTGGCTTGCGAGAACTTCGCGATCGCCTGCAAACAGAGTTCCATGTCGATTTGGCGCAACTTTCGATGGGTATGACTCAGGATTACGCCATCGCGGTGGAAGAAGGCGCGACTCTGGTTCGGGTGGGCACCGCGATTTTCGGGGAAAGAACGAGGAAAAAGCACGAATAGGTGGATCGAGCGCTCCGTCGCTCGATGTTAGTAATGGCGGCGAAGCCGCACTTATTTAGCGTCGCCCGCGGAGCGGCCGATCCACTAAGCGCAAGAATTGCTCTCAAGGTCGGCCTTGTGGTAGGATTGAAATCTCAATGCGTCTGGAACCGACCAACGTTCAGCAGATCGGCAACGAATTGGCGATCAGTTGGAACGACGGCAGTGAGTCGTATCTCGATTTGCAATTTCTTCGACGCGCGTGTCCCTGCGCGGCGTGCGGCGGCGAGCCGGACGTTCTCGGAAACATCATCCGACCGGGCGGGATCAGTTATTCCGACAACAGTTTTGAGCTGGCCGGATTTCAGGTTGTCGGCGGTTACGCATTGCAACCAGCCTGGCGCGACGGTCATAACACCGGCATTTACAGCTTCCAATATCTCCGGCGTATTTCCCAGCCGGTAACTTCGAAATGAAAACTTCAACCCGATTGGCGATTGTTAGCGCAAGTGCGCTGCTTTGCGCGGCAGGAATTTTCATTACGAACTCCGGAGTGGGGGAAATTGGAAGAGACAAGACCGACTTTGACTCAATGAATGTAATCTCATCGGCCGACGACTATCAATTTGCCGTCAGTCGAACGCCGAAGCTGACCTTCCAACAACTCGAAGCCATCATTCGCAAAGATCCAACCGCAAAAGAGCAACGCGGAAAGATTGAGTTCGGTTCAGTGCGAATGGAGGAGGGGACGGCGTTGGCCGAAGTAATGTTCGTCAGTGACGACGGACGTGTTCTGCCGCTGCTCTATAAACTTCTGCCTCAGCGAAATTCCTGGAAGATCGTCAATGTCCACCGAATCTGGTACGTCCCGCGGTCGCACCTATTGCGAGGAGTTAGGGCGTAGGAATCGTCACGCGCAACAACGTCGTTCCATCTTCGCGGGGCTGAACGGTGCGATCTTGTAGCGCCGCCGGCACCAACGCGAACTCGCCTGGACGGAGATCGACGTCGACACAGCGGACAACGCCGGTCAGGCAGCAAACGATTGCAAACTGCCCGAACGGCGCAATGACTCGGGGCGCGGCGAGATTCCACTTTTGGATTTCAAAAAATTTGTGCCGCAAAAGGATTTCGCCGTCGGCCTCACTCAACGTCGGGGCGACGTCGTCGAAATCAATCGACTGAAGCGCTTGATCGACATGGAGCGGACGCAGCTTACCCGAATCATCGACCCGGTTCCAGTCGAACACGCGATAGGTGGTGTCGCTGTTTTGCTGAATCTCGACCAGCACATTGCCGCCGCCAATTCCATGAAATCGGCCAGCGGGCAGGAAGATTGAATCGCCGGTTTTGACCTCAATGCTGTGAACAAGATTGGCCACGACTCCGGCGCGCACTGCTTGCTCGAATTGATCGCGCGTCACCGCCTCCCGAAGCCCGACGTGGAGTTTCGCTCCGGGAATGGCGGAAGCGATGTACCAAAATTCCGTTTTTGGCTCACCTCCCAAGCCGGCAGCGACTTTTTCCGGTGGATGCACTTGCAACGAAAGTTGGTCGTGAGCGTCGAGTAACTTAATCAGCAACGGGAACCTTGGACTGTCAGGCAAACCGCCAAAGATTGCTTTTCGATCGCGTGTCCAGAGTTCGTGCAAGGTCCGATCGCGAAACGGCCCATTACGAACCACGCTTTGTGCCTCCGGTCGATCCGCAATCTCCCAGGACTCACCGATCGTCGCAGTCGGCGGCGTTCGTTTTCCAAAAAGCGAGGCCAGCCGGTGACCTCCCCAGATGCGCTCCATGAAAATGGGCTCGAAAATCAACGGCGAGAGGACAGCGATCACAGGTCGGAAATCAGAAAGATGTCAGATTGTAGATTGCGAATTCTTGATTGCAAAACAGAGTGGGGCTCGTCTTGAACATGAAGCCATCGCGGTTGGTCAGATATTGGATGCCGGTAGTTATCTGGATGGCGCTTATCTTTCTCGGATCGACCGACATGTTATCGGCTGAGCATACGTCGCGTTTTTTGGTGCCGTTCCTGCGCTGGCTCGATCCCGAAATCACTTTGGCGACGCTCAGCTTCATGCAAACGATCGTTCGCAAGCTCGGACACGTTACGGAATACGCAATTCTGGCGACACTTCTTTGGCGCGCGGTCCGCGGGGGAATCGTTTTGAAATCGAAGCTCTGGCTCCTGTTTGCGGCGGTTTGGGCGGCCTGCGCAATCTTTGCGGCGAGCGACGAGTTCCATCAATCATTCGTTCCATCTCGGACCTCGTCATTACACGATGTGATGATCGATATTTGCGGGGCCCTTATCGGGCTGACAATTTGTATTGCACTCGCAACGCGGAAGGTTGTTAAAGAAAGACGTGCTTAATCCAATCGGTCGGGCGCTATTGATTGCGCTGTTGCCGTTAACTTTTAACCACCTAAACGCTGAAGATTACACGGCGCGTTTCAAACAGTTGAAGGATCAAAAAGCGGACGGTGCCCAAATCGATTCGCTTCTCGACGAATGGCGCGCCAAAAGTCCAAACGATCCCGACGCCTGGATCACGAGCGCAAATTATTATTTCAACCAGTCCGTCGGCCCAACGATTTCAACCAAGGCTCCCGGAAAAGGCGATTTTGCACTGACGAGCAAGAAAACCGGCAAGCAGGCAGGTAGTATTTCATTCAAGCCGAATGTGGGCCAAACGTCACGAGACGCGGCCACGATCCTGCAGGAAGCGACCACCAAGTTTCCCGATCGACTCGATATCTGGTGTGGTCTGAGCTGGATGTATCAGGAAACCGGTGATTTCGATAAAGAGTTCGCGACTCTGCAAAAGATGGTCGCCTATGTCCGCGAACATCCGACCGAATTGAAATGGTTGAAGGGCGAACCGATTCCGGGGCCGGCCGACCAATTCGTTCCAGACAAGCTTCACAGCTACGGCGTTTACTACGAAAAAAAGGAGAACCCGGAAGACGATAAGCGCATGCTCAAGATCGCCACGTTTTCGGCCGAGCAATTTCCAAATCACCCCTACGCCTTTAACGATGTCGCGGTTTACTACTCGATTAACAAAGACTTCGCCCAGACCCGCGAGTGGCTGGAAAAGGCTCACCAGGCCGATCCCAAAGATGGATTGGTCTTGTATAACCTGGGGTACGCCTCGGAAAAATTGGGCGATAAGAAAGCTGCGCAAAAGTGGTACGAAGAGAGCCTGAAGGCCGCGCCGGACGACCAGTACACCCAAAAGGCCAAACAGGCGCTCGCGAAGCTGAAGAGGAAATAGTGGGCCTGACTGGGCTCGAACCAGTGACCCTGCGCTTATCAAGCGCATGCTCTAACCAACTGAGCTACAGGCCCG
>DATINV010000119.1:0-1507 GCA_035473775.1 Chthoniobacterales bacterium | reverse complement strand
CCGCAAGCCAAACGCCGTTGCCGACCCGCGTTCGATAATTCCATCGGATCAGTTTCTTGCCGTGGCGCGCTAAGTTGTTCTTCCATTCGTTTTGCCAACCCAGCCGCGTCGCCGGCTGGGAAAAAAGTAATACAATTGTCGTCGGGAAGTTCGCGGTTCACCGGAATATCAGAAACGATCGCCGGCACGCGCAACGAAAACGAATCGTAAACCGCACCGCCACCGGGACCGCCTTCGAACAAAGTGGGCTGAATTAGCGCGCAGGAATGTTTCAGCAACTCTATCTGATCACGTTTGGGAATGAGCCCAAGAATTTCAACGCGATGTTTGATGCCAGCTTTATCCAAGAATCCAAGAAGCTTCGAAAAGGAAGTGGTGTCGGTGGAACCGTCAGTCGACCCGGTGCAAACGAGAGATACCGAACGATTCGATTCCGCGACTTGCCGAAAAGCCTCGAAAGCGGTGGCGTGATCCTTGTGAGCCCAGAACTGATTGGAGACGATGAAGTAGGGCGGGTGGATTTTGTAGCGGGAACGAATCTCCGGCCGATCCTGTAACCAGTCCGGTCGAGGCGCCGGTGCAAACGGCAAAGCAAAGACGCGGGCTGTAGCTTGCGGAACAAATTTGGCGATGTCGTTAATAGCTGCGCGTGAATTTACAATTACCGCACGCGCTTCGGTCAGCAGCCGGTCGAAATGCCGATCGCGCGCGCGAATGGCGTCGGCGGTAAAGTTTTCAGGAAAATATTTGTGCTGAAAATCATACGCGTAAGCCAACCATGGCCGCGGGAAATCCGGCCCAAGCGAATGCATGACCGGCAAGAGGATATCAAGATCCAGCTTCGTTGCCGCCGCCCGAACGGCGTCACGGCCAAGGTCTGTGTGATGAATTGTGATCCGATCGCCAAATTCCGAAAAAGCGTCAGTGATTTCTTGCGACCGCAACCGCGCTTGAGCTTTTCCACTGAAGAATTCCCGTGCCCGCTTCCAGGCAAATCGAATGCCCGAGTCAGGAACGATCAGATGAAGTTCGGCCGTTTCGGCACGCGGATTGGCAAGCAACGAGTCGGTAACCGTCCACAGGAAATCGATTCCGCCGCTCCAATTTAGAAAATCGTGAGCGGTAAGGCCAATCTTCAATCGCTTCACAGTTCTTGTGCGAACCTCACAAATCCAGGAGTCCGACTAGTTCTTCACCAGTCTGTGGTTCAAAGACGTATCCGAGCGAGCGATACAACTCAATCGCCGGACGGTTCCGGGAATCAACTTTGAGGCGAACTTTCGTCGCGCCACGTTTTTTGGCGGTATCGTGGAGGAAATTCATCAAAGCGCGACTACAACCGCGGCCTCTCACCGAAGGATCAAGAGCGATTCCGAGGCTTGGGATTGCATATCCTTCGTCCCATCCGCGGAGCATTCCGTATCCGACCACGTTGTCCTCTTGAAGCATAATGCAGTAAAAATCCCGACCCGAATAATTTGCGCGAGCAGCTGCTTCATCGGTCGTG
>DATINV010000118.1:0-6739 GCA_035473775.1 Chthoniobacterales bacterium | reverse complement strand
GATACCGGATAGAAAACGATCACCGGCGAATCAGAAGTCTTTCCGGTTTCCGCTCTCCGGTTTCCGCTTTTGTCAGCGCCACTGGCGATCTGCCGCAGCCACTTGACGCAAAAATTTAAGTTCATTCAGACATTTGCCCGTTCCTTCAGCGACGGCGCTCAGCGGATCTTCCGCAACATGGACAGGCAAGCCAGTCTCCTCGCTCAAAAGTTTATCGAAACCGCGCAACAACGCTCCGCCGCCCGCCAAAACCAATCCGCGATCCACCAAATCGGCTGAAAGCTCCGGCGGACAACGTTCCAGCGTAATCCGAACGGAGTCGACAATGGTCGAGATCGGTTCCAGCAACGCTTCACGAACTTCCTGTGACGTGATCATCAACGTCTTTGGCAGTCCCGCCACCAGATCGCGCCCTTTTACTTCGACACTGGTTTCCTTCTCGCTGGGATAAGCCGATCCGATTTTGATTTTAATTTCTTCCGCCGTCCGCTCGCCGACCATCAAATTGTAAGCCCGCTTCATGTATTGCACGATCGCTTCGTCGAGCTCGTCACCGGCGACCCGCACACTTCGGCTGAAAACAATTCCCGAAAGCGAAATCAGTGCGACTTCGGTCGTGCCGCCGCCGATATCGATGATCATGTTGCCGGCCGGATCTTGCACTGGTAGCCCAACACCGATCGCCGCCGCCATTGGTTCTTCGATCAGATAAACCTCTCGCGCTCCGGCGTGGGTTGCCGATTCCCGAACTGCCCGCTTTTCCACTTCGGTGATTCCGGAAGGAACCGCGATCACGACCCGCGGTCGCGCCTTGACGCGCCGGTTGTGTACTTTGGTAATGAAGTGACGTAGCATCGCTTCGGTCACTTCGAAGTCCGCGATCACGCCATCTTTTAATGGTCGCACCGCCACAATGTTGGATGGCGTCCGGCCGAGCATGCGCTTCGCTTCATCACCGACCGCGAGCACTTTGTTGGTGCCGGCTTGGACGGCCACCACCGACGGTTCGCGCAAGACGATGCCCTGGTCTTTGACGTAAACCAGCGTGTTAGCGGTACCGAGATCGATACCGATGTCGTTTGAAAGAAAACCGAAAAGTCCGTTGAACATGAATCTGTTGTTTCAGCGCGCTCGGAAACGCGAATCTTCGCAGCAAACCGTGCGCCCCGGAGCGCGATTCTTAACCGGCTGAAACGCGGTAACATGAAACGGCGGCTCGCGCCGTCAAGCTCTTAATATATATAGAGCCATGCCCAAGGTCCTCATTGCGCCCTCGATCCTGGCCGCGGACTTCTCCCGGCTAGGCGACGAGGTCCGCAAGGTAGAGGAAGCGGGGGCCGACTGGATCCATTGCGACATCATGGACGGCCATTTTGTGGACAATATTTCGTTTGGGCCGGCCATTGTCGGTTTTGTTCGTAAGCAAACGCAGCTGCCCCTGGACATCCATTTGATGATCGAACACGCCGATCACTACGTGCCACGATTTGTGGATGCCGGCGCTAATTCAATCACCGTTCATGTCGAATCCGAAGCGAAACACGCGGTCGGTAAAACATTGCAGCAAATTCGCGACGCGAATTGCCGGGTCGGATTAACGTTGAATCCGGAAACGGACTTCAAACTGGTCGAGCCGTTCCTCGATCAGATCGACATGTTGCTAATCATGACGGTGCATCCGGGCTTCGGCGGTCAATCATTTCGCGCCGAACAAATGGAAAAGGTGAAACGCGTTGCCGAGCGGAACAAATCTCACAACCGGAAGATCGACGTCGAAGTTGATGGCGGGATCAATCCCGAAACGGCGCGCGTTTCGATTCAAAATGGCACGAACGTTCTCGTCGCCGGCACTTCGATTTTCAAAACGAATGATTACGCGAAAGCGATCCGCGACCTGCGCGGCGGTTGATCTTACTAACACCGGACTTCAGTCCGGTGAATCGGCGGTCGGAGCGCGGAAAACAGTTTCAAACGAATCATAGCGGGCAGACATCGCGCTGAAGCGCGGTGTTAATTAAATTTCAGTGAAGCAATCTCGCGTTACGCGGCGAATGAATTAGCGCGTGACCGGCTCGGTCTCTTCGGTCGTTTCCGCCATCACTTCATCGGTTTGAGTGACGCGAACAACTTCTTCAATCGTCGTCGCGCCTTGCGCGACTCGGCGCCAGCCGTCCTGACGCAAAGTCATCATCCCTTCGGCGATGGCGCATTGCTTGAGCTCGCCACCATCTTTCTTCTGCATGATCATTTTCCGTAACGGCTCGGTCACGACGCAAACTTCGTAAATCGCGGCGCGTCCCTGATAACCGGTGTGGCGGCAATCTTCGCAACCTTTGCCGCGGGAGAATTTCGTGCCGAGTTCCTTCACTGGAAATCCGATCTCGGCTAGATATTCGCTCGGATAGTCGACCTTCTCGGAGCATTCGGGGCAAATCGTGCGCACAAGTCGTTGAGCGATGAACGATTTCACAACTGACGCCAGGAGGAACGGCTCTACGTCCATGTCGAGCAAACGGGTAATGCCGCCGACGGCATCGTTGGTATGCAGCGTACTAAAAACCAAGTGACCGGTCATGGCCGCGCGGATTGCGATGTCCGCGGTTTCGACGTCACGAATTTCGCCGACCATTACAACATTGGGGTCCTGGCGCAAAATGTGACGCAGTCCGCGGGCGAACGTGAAATTGATTTCCGGCTTCACGTCCATCTGCAAAACACCGGCCAGTTTGTATTCGACTGGTTCCTCGATTGTGATGATGCGGCGCTGGACCGAATTGATCGTGCTCAAAAAGCAGTAGAGCGAGGTGGACTTCCCGCAGCCGGTCGGGCCGGTCAGAAGAATGATCCCGTTCGGCTGAGCGAGCAGATGCCGAATAGTTTTTTCCTGTTTCTTGCCCAAATCGAGACGTTCGAACCCAAAGTGCTGACCGCCGCGACTGAGCAAACGTAAACTGATCGATTCGCCATTTACCGTTGGGATAGTTGAAACGCGGACGTCGATCTCCTGATTGTTTGCCTGTAAATTCATGCGGCCGTCCTGCGGCAGACGGCGTTCGGCGATATCCATCTGCGACATGACTTTCAAACGCGAAATGATCGCCGAATGGAGCAATCGCAATTGCGGCGGAACGGCGACTTCATGAAGAATCCCGTCAATGCGATAACGGATGCGAATATCGTTCTCGAGCGGCTCGACGTGAATGTCCGTGGCGCGTTCGACGATTGCTTCGCGAATGACCTGATTGACGAACTTGACCACTGACGCTTCCGGATCGTCTGAGCTGATGTCGGTAGCGGTTTCGCCTTCCTGCAAAATCTCGAAGTCACGTTTGCTCTTGAGAATTTCGTCGAATGTTTCCGCGCCGACGCCATAAAGCGTCTTCATCGCCCGCAGCAATTGCGCGCGAGGGACTAGCACCCATTCGGCCGGCTTTTTCAAAAGCTGTCCGGTTAGCTGCCGGCCTAACGAATTGAAAAGATCGTAAGTTGCGAGGACAACCGAGCTCTCTTTCACCTCGATCGGCAAAATGTGATGTTGAAAAACGAAACGGCTGGGCAGGATCGACAGGGTGTCCCGATCGATTGTTTTCGGATCGAGCGAAACGACCGGCACGCGGAAAAATTTTCCGATGACGCTGAGAAACTTTTGTTCGTCGACCTTTCCGGAATCGAGGACCTGCGCGGTCCAGGAACCGCCGTTCATGTTTTGCGCGAGCTGGGTCGCTTCCTCGCGCGAAGACACCCCGCTGGCCAGCAAAAGGTCGACAATGGACTGACCGGGGGTCTGATTCATCTTTGGCCGCCTATTTTACCTCAAATTGCGAGAAATGCATTCTTAAGGTGGATCGAGCAGTCCCTTGCTCGATGGTAAAGAATCGCGGCCAACGGCCGCCTGAAATTAACATCGCCCGCGAAGCGGTCGATCCACCGATCTACGGCAAGTGCAAAGCGCGCCGGACCGGAACGGTCAACGTACCGGTTACTCGCATCGAATAATTCTTCTGAAACCGCGCGATCGCTTCGCTCACATCAACGGTATAAACGCCATCGACCGGACCGCAATAATAGCCGAGTCGCCCGAGGTCGCGCTGCAAAGCGCCGACATATGCCGGGCGATTAATCAAGTTGGAGCCCGAGAGAAAATAATAAGGCACGCGTGAGCCAAACCGCTTCGCATAATCGACGTCGTAAACCGTGCTCCGGCTTTGATGCAAGAAATCCACGTCGTCACGCGGCGCCAAACTGTCGGAATGATGAAAAAGCGGCGTGTAGGGCGGATCGTACATAAAGGTTTCGAAGAATTGGGCGCTGGCGGTCCGCAGTCCGATAAAGAGCAGGACCAAGAAAATTTTCTTCATAGGCGCTAGTGAGCTTTGGTTGTTTCCTTTCCGAATGGAAGATCGGGCGGCGGTAATTGTTTGTCGAGCTGCTTCTCTTCGATGCTACTGGGTGGACAATCCGGACATCCCTCCTGGTCCAGCTCCGGACCGAAGTGAGTCTTGTCTTCATTTTTTTCGCGCAGCCGCAAGAGATCGAGTTTGGTCAAGGTCACCTCGGGGCACATCAAAACGATGAGCTCGGTCCGCATGCGCGTGTAAGTCGTGCTCCGAAACGCAGCGCCAAGATATGGAATCTTGTCCAGAACGGGAATGCCGCTGAAACTTTTCTGTTTGTTGTCCTGGATCAGACCGCCCAGAACGATTGTCGATCCGTTAGCGGCAGTCACATTGGTTTTAATATAACGCGTCGCGATCGTCGGAACTGTGTTTCCGCCGATGTTTACGTTGCCGCCGGCAACGAGACTGTCGATCTTCTGTAGAATATCGAGCGAGACTTCCTTTTCTGAATTGATCAGCGGAACGACCTCAAGTTGAAGTGCCACTTTCTTGTACTCAATGTTAGACGCTACCGCAGCCGTCCCGGTGCTTGTGGTCACTCCTGTATTAGCGACATTGCTGAGCGTATTGACCGGAATTGGAACTTCCTGGCCCGATGCGATGATCGCCTTCTTATTGTTGCTCGTGAAGACCATCGGCCGCGAAATGACTTTGAATTTTCCAGTCGATTCGAGCGTGTGAACGATCGCCGCCAGATAATTGCCGGCCGCGACGTAAATGTTCGTGCCGCCAGCGACTTGGGCCAGCGCTTGCCCGAAATTAACCAGGCCAGCTGGATCGACTACACCTGGGACAATAACCGGTGTCGCTCCGGGGGCGGCGGTTGATGCCGCGGTCGCTTGGGGAATCGGCGCGCCAGTATTTCGTGAAATGCCAACCAATTTGCCTTTGTATTTGCCAAACCAGTCGACGCCTAGTTCCTCGTCGTTGCTTAACGTCAATTCGCCAATCACGGTGGTGAGCGCGACCTGCGGCGCTTTCACGTCCATTTCATCCAGGACTTTCTGAACTTTGACCACGACTTCCTGGTTGCCGAGCGTGATGATCGTGTTGGCGCGCGGATCGGCAATGATCTTGGCGTTGCCGACCGTTACGGACTTCGGCGTCGTATCGACGGCCTGGGTTTCGAGTTCCTCGGAGACGTTCAGAGAGCCGCCAGATGATCCGCCGCCGTAACCTCCGGAGGTCGACGTTGTGCTGCTCGCCACTCCGCCACTGCTCGCAGTTGCCGTGGTCGTCTTCTGTTGATGCGGACTCGCGCCTGGCTGGCCGCCGCCCGCCGCCCCTTCCGCGCCCCCGCCCGCCTGACCCGGTTCCGTCAAGGCTTGGACGAGCACGGGCAGCACGTCCGTCGCGGAAATGTACCTTAACGCCCGCGTAACTGGTTTGGCGAATTCAACATTGGCATCGAACTCCGCAACCAATTTGCGGACAAACGGCATGTTGACCGGCCGGGTAATGACATGGATCCGGTTCGTGCGGACGTCAGCTTCGAGCTTTATTTTGCCAACGATCACCGATTCCTCGGTCAGCGCAGTCAAACCCGCGAGCTCGCTCGTTTCCTGCCCCTGCGGCGGAACTTGAATTTGTACCGAGCCGACTGGACGAACGCCCGGTCGATATCCGGGTTGACCCGGTTGCGTTGCCTTTTCGGTTTTTTCAAAAACGTCTTTCAGCATGTCGACCACTTTGCTTGCATCGGCACGCTCGAGTTTGATGAACTCGCTCACTACTTCGGCCGGCGGCTGGTCCACCTGGTCGATGATTTTTGCCAGGGTTCGGATCACGCTCGAATTTTCAGTCACCAAAATCGCGCCGGCTTTCGGCAACGCTAAAAACGAAGTGTAAGGTTGGGGGGGCGAAAGATATTGCCCGAGCGCCTGGAGCAACTCCTGGGGATCCGCGTAGCGAAGCTTGAACAGATAACTGATGACGTGATCGCCTTCCGGGATCTCGCTCTCATCCGAAATAATCGGCACACCGGTCGTGCGCGGATTCTTTCCGGTGCCGATGACTTTAACAATGTCGTCGCCGGCCGGGACCAGCGAATAGCCGTTGAGCAACAAACTCATCTCAATAATTTTGATCGCTTCGTCGCGCGGAACTTTTTTGCTCACGAAAATGCTCACCTTGCCGGTGACGAAGTTGTCCATGATCAGCTTCTTGCCGGTGAGCGATTCATAAAATCGCAGCACGTCCTGCACGTCACTGTTTGGAAATTGCAACGTCGTGTCGCCATCGCCTGACGCCTGATTTGGCGCGGCTCCTTGCGGTGGCGGCGGCGTGACTACTCGCGGCACCGAAGGCGCGGGCCGCCCGGGCGCCACGGCACTCGGATTCCC
>DATINV010000117.1:0-4447 GCA_035473775.1 Chthoniobacterales bacterium | reverse complement strand
GAGCTCGCTCGACTCCCCGGCGATCGACGAAATTACCTCGCCGCGGATGGGTTGATCAATCGGGAGGTTCGGATCGTCCAAATGAGGAGCGAGAGCTGACCACACTGCGTCTGGATTGGTCTTTGCCGCTTTCCCTAGAAGTGACGGCGCCGTGCCCGAAGGCGCATCGGCGCTAAGTGCAACTTCGGTGAAACGTGCAGCTAGTTTGGGATCGGCGACGCCGGCTAACGCTTCCAGAATGCGATTCCGGTCGAGCGGATCGGCGGTCTGACGCGCCTTCCCAAGAAAGGCATTGAACGTTTCCTCGTCCGCGGCTCTAGCCACGATTTCGAGCGCTGTTCGCCGTTCTTCCTGGGACCCGGTTTGCGCGTCATAGACTTTTTTTCCACGCGCCAGCGCGGCGGCGTCTCCAAAGCGAGCCCGCGCGAGCCAAAGATCGCTACGGAGCGAGGTGACCGCGGGATCTTCGTGCGCACGGCCCGCGTCTCCAATACGCGCGGCGCTCGGCGCAAGGAGTGACAAGGCGCGATGGCGAAACGCTTCCTGTTGGGGCGAAGACGCGTAAGCGTCGTCGATGGCGACGAGCACCTCGCAAGCTCGACTCCAAACGATCGGGTCGGCATCCGCGGGCAGAGCACTTATGTAATCGAGCAGATCGGAGGCCGAAGCGTAGCCCGCCTGGCCGAGAGCCCACGAATCGTTAATCAGATTCAGTTGATCGGCGGGAGCTATCTTCGATACGCGCGCGACCAGCGCTCGACCTTGATTTGGCGAATAGAAAACTCGCGCGTAACTACGGCCACTTACGTTCACCAGCGGCGCAGTTCCTGGCACTTTAGCGTGGCCGATCAGTAGCAGCATTTGGTCGGGATGACCCGGTGACGAGATCGCGACGGGACTGTGCCAGGATTGCTTTGAGGAGTGCTCGGACACAGGGTCCTCGTAAAAGCGCGAGACGGTGAGTTCAGAATCGTCTCCGGCTTCGGTCACGCGAATAAAAGGCAAGCCCGCCTGGCGAGTGAAGTCGCTTTCGATCTCGACGATTGGCTTGCTCGCGACTTTCTGCATTTCGCTCCAGAGATCGCTGTCGACGGTATTGCCATAGGCATGGGCGCGCATGTAGTGCCGAACGCCTTCACGAAATGCATCTGCGCCGATGTAGGCCTCCAACATGGTAACGACCGCCGCGCCTTTGTTGTAAGTGATGGAATCGAAAGCCTGGACGGCTTGTTCCGCACTGGTGACCGGCTGGAGCACAGGATGAGTGGATGGCTTGGCATCAGCGCGCTTACCGGATTCGTAGATCCGCTGGGCCTGGAGCCCTGTTCGCCAGTCGGAATGCAACGCGTCCGCTGCATGCGTCTGCATCCAGCGCGCGAAACCTTCGTTGAGCCAGAGATTATCCCACCAGGCCATGGTGACAAGATCACCGAACCACTGATGTGCCATCTCATGACTAACGACGAGGAAGACTAACTGGCGGTCGCGCTCGGTCGACGTCCTCGGATCGAACAGGAGGTGCTGCTGGGAATAAAAAATGGAGCCCCAGTTCTCCATCGAACCGCCGGTGATAGTCCCCGGTGCAGCAATCAGATCGAGTTTCGGTAACGGAAAGGGTAGGCCGAAGTAGTCATTGTAGTAATGCAGAAGAGCACAGGCTTGATCTAGCGCGTAGGCCGCGCGCGGGACGTCGCCCCGCTTCACCACCACGCCTACATCTGTCTTGTCTACTTTTCGACTGACTCGCTCGTAATCACCTACGCTCACGAACAACAGGTAGGTGGACATCTTGGGCGTCTCAGCGAAACGCACCCGCTTAAGCTCAGGCCCAAGCGGAGTTACCTTCGCGATCGGCATGTTGGAAATCGCCATCCGATCTTTCGGCGCATCAATACTGATGGTGAAGGTCGCCTTTCGGGCAGGTTCATCCCAACAGGGCAGAAGCATGCGCGCTCCTGTCGGCTCGAAGTTGGTAGCCAGCGTGGTGCGCTTGCCGGCTGGACTGTCGTAGTCCATCGCAAAAAAGCCGAACGTGCTTTTCAGGATTGGACCGTGATATTCAATCGCCAGCTGATGAGGACCGGCCGGGATTGGTTTCTCAAAAGCAAGCGTCGCCCGACCGAGCTTGTCATCTAATACCACCGACCGAGCCGCAACGCCGTCCAAGGTCGTGTGATCAAAAGTCAGCCCTTTGGCATTGAGCACAATTTCTCGAATCGGGCTCGCTGCCTTCAGCGCCACCCGGACTACGCCTTTGAAGGTTAAGCTGCTCGTGTCCGGCGTGATGGTAAGATCGTAGTGTGTAGGTGCAACCGTGATCGGCAATATCTGGCGCTCTTCGGCTTGCAGTGCGGCGACTGCAAAACCAAACGATAACACCAACCAGAAACAGAGCAGTAAACGTCGCATAGACACCGTCGATCGCGCCTAACGAGAACAAGCTGAGCGGCCGCCGCCGAAAGCAAGCGCCGCTTCAAGTGAAACTGTTTTAATCATCTGAAATGTGGACCATACGACGGGCGGCGGTTCGCTCCAGCGCCTGGTTAGATGCCTATCATTCCTGCCCAGCAGCAACTTACGTCGAAATACACCTTATGCTTCCTGTTGTCAGCGGTGGTCAATACCACAACATTATAAACATGCGCATCACGCATGATGACCTGTGAATCTACCGATCTCCAGCTGCCAACGCGATTGACTAGATATTCTCGCTCCGCCGCAACGGCAGCTTTCGCGTCCGCAAGCCGAGCATTCACAATGACAGCCTTTCGGAAGGACGAGCCGTCGCCACCCGAAAGCGTAACCGCATGCGGCGCCGCCGCGCTGATCTGCAGAACTAGACCGCAAAACAAAGACGTGACCGGTGCAATTCCTATGCGCTTTAGCATCTAACGAGAAGTGGGCCGAATTATTCCGTAATTAAAGGCGGGAAAATTCGGACGAACATAGTCTAGTTCCATAACTCACGCCGACACTGGCTTCGGTTCGGCGGATTTGCGGGAGCCTAAGGCGGCGCGGACGAAATTGTTGCCGAGTTCCCACATCGGGCCGGGGAATTTGCGGCACTCGGTGAGGACTTCGTCGAGCGCGTTGACGAACATGTCGACTTCCTTTTCGCCGATGATCAACGGCGGCAGAATTTTCATCACGTCCATCGCGTGACCCGCTACCTGGGTAAGAATGCGGTGCTTGCTCAGCATCTGGGTCACGATCATTTGCGCAAACAGCACCTTGTCGATCTTGTGCAGAAGTTTCCAAGCCATCTTGAGCTTGAACTCGCTCGGCTCGTGAAACTCGATCCCAATCATCAAACCTTTGCCACGGACTTCTTTGATGAACGAATGCTTTTCCTTCAACGCTTCAACCTTCTCCATCAAGAGCGCGCCCATTTTGGCTGAGTTTTCGATCAAGTTTTCGTTGTCGATCACTTCGAGCGACGCAAGGCCGCAGGCCATTGCGAGATTGTTGCGACCGAACGTGGTTGAGTGAACAACGCAGCGATCCATTCGCGAAAACGTTTTCTGGTAGACGTCACGCCGGGCAATGATGGCACCGCACGGGACGTAACCGCCGCTAAGCGTTTTCGCGAGGGTGATAATATCCGGCTCCAAATTCCAATGTTGAAAGCCAAACATTTTCCCAGTACGCCCCAGCCCGGTTTGCACTTCATCCGAAATCAGAAGTGTTCCGTACTTGCGGCAAAGTTCTTGCGCGCGCGGAAAGAAATCTGATTTGGGAGTTTGGCAACCCTTCCCTTGCACGGTCTCGATCACGAACGCAGCGACATCTTTGGAACGTAGTTGTCTTTCTAACTCGTCGATATCATCGAGCGGCACGCGGGCATCGAACCCTTCCATCAACGGGCCGAAACCTTCAGTAAAGCTTTCGCAGCCCATCAACGAAAGCGAGCCGACGCTTAAACCGTGAAACGCACTCGCAAGTGAAACCATCCGTTTCCGCCCGGTTGCAGCGCGGGCAAACTTGATCGCGCCCTCCATCGCTTCAGTGCCGGAATTGCAAAAGAAAACTGCGTCTAGATGCGGCGGCGTGCGTTTGGTAATCGCCTCCGCGAGCAAACCGCTCAGCAGCGAGCAATCCATTTGCACCATGTTCGGTAGATCCAAATCGAGCACGTCGCGGATCGCTTTCTTCACTAGCGGGTGATTGCGGCCGATGTTGAAAACCGAATAGCCGCTTAGGAAATCCAGATACGGCTGATTATCCATGTCGTAGAGATAGGCGCCCTCAGCCCGAGCATAGACTTTGTCGAAACCGATGACGCGCTGGGCCTGCACCAGGGTGCGATTCAAGTGCTTCTCGTGCAGGTGGTAATTCTCGCCCAGACGGGCGGCGATAATCTCTTTCAAATCGAAACCCATGAGGCGCGAAATGTCCGCGATTTGGGCGCGAAGCGCAACTTGTAGCCGCTTCGCTCTGCGAAGCGTGC
>DATINV010000116.1:0-12130 GCA_035473775.1 Chthoniobacterales bacterium | reverse complement strand
CCGAACACGGGCTGAATTTAACATCAAGAGCTACAATTCGCCAATAACGTTAGCTTACTAGCAGCCGCAGTCTTTCCCGCAATTGCATTCCTTCTTGTCGTTCATCGGGCAATTTTTGCGCGTCTTCTTGCAGCTTTGTTTGTCAGCTGCAAAAGAAGTGGTACAAATCATTGCTGCGAAGATAGCCATCAGGATTGTCGTCGTCGTTTTCATCGGGATTGATTTTGCCTAGGATATAACGTCCGCGCCAACGAAAAGTTTCTTTTTGATTCAAATGAATGACCAATTTCTGCTAATGGCCACGCCGGCCTGGACCTGGCTTTGGATGGGCGTCTATCACGCCGCAGCCATGTTGTGGGAAACGCTCTGGGCGCTCGTGCTCGGCTTTGGAATTTCGGCCGCTCTCCAGATTTTCGTCAGCAAAGACCGAATGACCCGCCTCCTCGGACGCGCCGGATTAAGCGAAATCCTGCTCGCGATCGGTTTCGGCGCCGCGAGCTCGTCCTGCTCTTACGCCGCCGCGTCCATCGGCCGGAGCGCGTTTCAAAAAGGCGCCGCGCTTGTTCCGGCGCTCGCATTCATGTTTGCCTCGACCAATCTCGTGATCGAGCTCGGCGCTGTATTATGGTTGCTGATGGGCTGGAAATTCCTCCTCGCCGAAACCGTCGGCTCTTTCGTTTTGATCGGCGTGATGTGGTTGTTGATGTCGATCTTCTTCCCGAGAAAATTAGAAGAGGAGGCGCGCCAACACTCAACGACCGAAGAGGAACATTGTTGCCATGGCGGACATTCGGCTTCGCATAGCAACGGAGTGACGAGCGATCACCCGCAAAAGTGGGGGCGATTGGCGAACGCTTTTTGGGCGGATTGGCTGATGCTCTGGAAGGAACTTGCCGCCGGCTTCTTGATTGCCGGATTCTTGGCCGCGCTTGTTCCACCCGATTGGTGGAAGGCACTTTTCATTGAAACTGGCGCTCCAATGTTGCGCCTGATCGAAAATGCGGCGGTTGGCCCCATCATTGCCATCCTGTCGTTCGTTTGCTCGGTCGGAAATATTCCGTTGGCTAGTCTGCTATGGGAGAACGGAATCAGTTTTGGCGGCGTGATCGCGTTTATTTATGCCGATTTGCTCGTAATCCCGTTGATTTTGATTTATCGAAAATATTTTGGCGGCCGGGCAACTTTTTACATCGTAATCATCTTTTACGCTTCGATGGTCGTTGCCGGAATTGTTGTCGATCTGCTTTTCGCTGCCTTGAACCTGATTCCGCAAGGCCAACGGCCGCTCAGTCCGATCGAGCACGCAACGTTCAGCTGGAATTACACGACTTGGCTGGATTTTGTTGCGATCGGGGTGGCACTCGGGCTGTGGGCCCTGAAAATGCGCAGCGATCGCGCGGTTTGAAGAATTTTGCTTTGCAATTCGAAGCCGAAACCGAAAATCTCTTCGACTTTCCAAATTAATTCGCACACTACCTGTCCCATGATGACCCGGATCATTTTTGCTTCCATCACCATTTCCCTCGTTTCGCCATTTGCATTCGGGCAAATGAAATACAGTCGATCGAGGTCGCAGTCGCCGACGCCCACACCTTCGCCGTCGGGAACCCCGCAACAGAAAACGGTTCCGGCGCCGCAGCCGAACCAAAAGCCGATTTCTATTCCGTCGCAAAAAGCTGGGGCCATGCCAGCGCAATCTCCGACGCCCTTAGCGAGAATGACGCAGGCGCCGGCGCAAGTTCAGGGGAAATCCTTCTCTGGTCCACAGCAGAGATCAATGACGACGGCGGCTCAACCGAACGCGGCGACGTTTTCAACACGGGCTCAGCCGAAACCGACCCCGGCGCTAGCCTTAATTCCCCCAAGAGTCGGTTCGACGCCGGCCCCGATGCCAGCGAAACCGACGCCCACACCGGTGCCGCCGCCCGACGTGAAGACCTATCTCGATAAGCAAATTGCGAGTTCCAAAGACCAGAAATTTCACATGAACGTGAACGGGAAAGATCTCGCGCTGACCCCGTTCCACTTTTGGTCGCAGCGAAGCACTGGCCCCGACGCTACTTCCACCCATATCGATATGAGGAGCGACCAGGGTCGGGTTTACGATATAGAGTTTGCCACAACGGGAGCCCAAGTGAGCAGCATCAGGATTTACCGGATCAACGGTGAAGCAGTTAGATAGAACAAAGCGAGATTTTCAGGTTTCAATTTGCAGCCCTGCAGACAAAATGTTTGGTTGAATTGAAAGAGAATATGAAGACACGAAACCTTATCGCAGCAGTCAGCGCATTATTTGTTGTTCCAATCGCTTTCGGGCAGTACGGGAACTACTCGCAACCCATGCCGCAACAGGCATCGCAATCTTCCAGCGGAGGGCAGCAGAAAACCACGACCACCACGACTAAAAAGGTCATGCCGGTCGGCGTGAAAGGTTATCTCGACGACCAACTGGCCCATTCCAATGACAAGAAGTTTCATGTTTCCTTGAACGGAAAAGATCTGGCGTTGACGCCGGTGAACTTTCACCAGGAGCAAAAGCTCGGTGGCAATAAGGGCATGACGGCGGTCGACATGAAAGCCGCTGATGGCAAGACATATGAAATCGATTTCATGACCTCGGGCAGCCAGGTAACTGGCGCGAAGGTCGGCAAGGTCGGCGGCAAATAAATTTTTGTAGGGCTGGCACTCCCTTGGCACGCCGTAGCTTTAGCGAAGGCGGCGCCTGCCGATTTTTCTTGTAGCGGTGGTCTGTGGCTGTCGATCGCCTGCGACTTGAGTTTGCGACAGTCGTAGACAGCCGCTACAGATTCAGCGTGCCGAAGACTTTTTTCATAACAACGGCGATCGATTACACAAATTCGCCGCCGCTCATTGGTCACGCTTACGAAAAGGTGCTGGCCGATGTCATCGCGCGTTATCATCGGCTCGAAGGCGACCAAGTGTTTTTCCTCACCGGCGTTGATCAGCACGGCCAGAAAGTCCAGCAGTCGGCCGCCAAAGTTGGTGTTTCGCCTTCGGAGTTCGTGAAAGGTGTGACGCAAAGGTTTGTCGAACTTTGGAAAAAGCTCGAAGTGAAATACGATGAATGGGCGGAGACAATTTCGCCACGTCACAAAAAAGTTGTGCAGGGCATGTTGCAACGCCTGTTCGACGAAGGGCAAATCTACAAGGACAAGCAGTCCGGCCATTACTCAGTTCGTCAGGAGCAGTTTCTGACCGACAAGGAACGTGGACCGGACGGCCAATTCGGTCCAGAGTGGGGGCAAGTCGAGTTTCGTGAGGAAGAAAATTACTATTTTAAGCTGAGTCAGCACAAAGACTGGCTCTTGCATTACATCGATCCTGCAGGCGCGGGACAAAACGCGGTCATTCCCGATTTTCGGCAGACTGAACTGCGCAACGCGATCGAGCGAATCAGTGGCGACTTGTGCATCTCACGGCCGAAGGCGCGCCTGGATTGGGGGATTGAGCTCCCATTCGACAAAAACTTCGTTACCTACGTCTGGTTTGACGCCCTGACTAACTACATCTCTTTCGCTGATTATGATCCGTCTGCTTCATCCTTCGACCTTCAACCTTCAACCTTTCTGGAGAAGTGGCCTGCGCTCCAGATCATCGGCAAAGACATTCTCATTCCTGCCCACGGAATTTACTGGTTGATCATGCTGCATGCGGTTGGGTTTCCCGACGAAGCGATGCCGCAGCTGCTGGTTCACGGCTGGTGGAACATTAGCGGGGCCAAGATGAGCAAATCGTTAGGCAACGCCGTCGACCCAAGCGCACTGGCCGATAAATACGGAGCGGAAGCAGTTCGTTATTATTTGATGAGCGATATCGCCATTGGCAAGGACGCCGATTTTTCGGAGGAACGTTTGATCGAGCGCTACAACGCGGATCTCGCGAATTCGTTAGGTAACTTGCTGAACCGAACATTGAGCATGGCGCATCGCTATCGCGACGGTGTTGTAAAACAAGCCGGCGGCGATTCGCCTCTCGCCGCCCAGGCCGCCGATCTACTCCGCGGTTACAACGGTGCGATGGCAGCCTACGAGATTCATGCTGCACTAGAGCGAGCGGGTGAATTCGTTACCGCCTGTAATACCTACATCGAGATGGCGGCGCCCTGGAAGCTGGCGAAAGACGCGGCGAGAGCAGAAGCTCTCGACCACACGCTGTTTGCCTTGGCTGAATCTTTGCGAATTATCGGGATTTTGATTTCGCCAATTCTTCCCAACGCTGCTCGCGAGATTCTTTATCAACTGAATTGGAGCCGTGATTATTCTTTGTCGGACGCTAAATGGGGCGGACTCCCAACGGAACATCAGCTTGGCAAACCGGTGCCTTTGTTTCCGCGATTTGAGACGCCGACCTCGTCGTAGTTGCGCTACTTTTGAAATCATTAATCCACCGCAGAGTTCGCGGAGAGCGCCGAGAAGATTTGATTTGAATCTCCGCGGACTCTGCGTTCTCTGCGGTTAATTCTGTGCGAATCGATATCCTGACTCTCTTCCCCGAAATCTGTCGCGCTCCGTTGAGCGAAAGCATGATGAAGCGGGCGCAGGAAAATAAGATCGTCGATCTTCAGATTCACAATCTGCGCGATTGGACGACTGACAAACATCATATCGTGGACGACGCCCCTTTTGGCGGCGGGCAGGGAATGGTGATGAAACCCGAACCGATTTTTACAGCAGTGGAAGAGTTGAAAGCGCGAAGCGGGAATCGCGAATCGCGGATCGTCCTGATGTCACCTGCGGGAAGGCGGCTTGACCAAAAACTCGCGGCGGATCTTTCTAAAGATTCGCATTTCATCATCATCTGCGGTCATTACGAAGGCGTTGATCACCGGGTGGTCGAACATCTGGTCGATCTCGAGGTTTCGATCGGCGATTACATTCTGACCAACGGCGCGATTGCGGCGGTCGTTCTTGTCGATGCTGTTGTTCGCTTGATTCCAGGCGTTCTGGGCGACGAACAATCGGCGGCGGACGATTCGTTTAGCGCAGGATCACTGGAAACGCCGCACTACACGCGCCCGGCTGAGTTCCGCGGCTGGAAAATTCCCGAGGTGCTGCTTTCTGGAAACCACGCCGAGATCGCAAAGTGGCGCAAAGACCAAGCGCTCAAGCGCACCAAGCAGAATCGACCCGATCTGTTGCGCGATTGAATCGCCAACTTACACGGCTGGATCATAGCAAACAAACTCGACATTGTTGTCTTCGGGATCAGGACGTAGAGCGAACGCCAGTGAACCCAATCGTGATTCGCGAACTTAAGTTTGCAGCCCAGTGATTCAAGGCGAGCGCGCTCGTATTCGAAATCCTCCCGCGCGATTGTGAAGGCAAGATGATCGACAGTCGTTTGGGTCGCGCTCAGGCCGGAGTAGCCCGATTGGTTGCGCCGATCAAATAGAGCAAGAATTTGAGTGTGTCCGCCGTAGCCGTCCGCGATTTTGAAGAAAGCCGAATCTGGAAACCGGCGCATTAGCTCCAAGCCGATGATATCTTGATAAAAGGCTTGCATGGCATCGAGGTCATTCACTCGCAACGCAATTTCACCAAGCGCTTTAATCTTGCGGGCGGTCATGCGGGCGATTTGCCGAGAACGATGCTCGCGTTGATTCCGCCGAAGCCGAATGAATTGCTCATCACGTAATTCAATTCGGCGGCCCGGCCGTGATTTGGTACGAAGTCGAGATCACACGCCGGATCGGGATTTTGATAATTGATTGTCGGCGGCACCCATTGTCGGTCCAATGCCAGCGCGCAAAGCGCGGCCTCCATCGCTCCGGTAGCTCCGAGCGGATGGGCGGTATAACCTTTGGTTCCACTTACCGGAATTTTGTAAGCGCGCTCGCCGAAAACTGTCTTGATCGACATAGTCTCGGCGCTGTCGTTCAATTGCGTTGAGCTGGCGTGTGCATTGACGTAATCGATTTGATCGGGGGTCATGTTCGCGTCCGCGAGCGAGTCCCGCATCGCGCGAATGCACGAATCTCCGCTCGGCAACGGCGTAGTCATGTGAAACGCGTCGTTGTTCAAGCTGTAACCAAGAACCTCGGCGTAAATTTTTGCGCCGCGAGCGCGCGCGTGCTCGAGCTCTTCCAGGACCAATGACGCGGCGCCTTCGCCCATCACAAATCCGTCGCGCAATTTGTCGAACGGCCGGGCCGCGACCTGCGGATCCGGATTGCGACTCATGGTTTTTATAATATCGAAGGCGCCGATCGTGATTGTAGTCAATGGCGCTTCCGCTCCGCCCGCGACCACGACGTCGACAAAATCATCCCGAATGTAGCGAAGCGCTTCGCCGACCGACACCGTTCCGCTGGCGCAACTGTTGGAGTTTGTGGTCCCGACCCCGCGAAATCCGAAATCGATCGCGATGTTAGAATGGGCCGAGCCGCCGAATACTTGCACAGCCAATGTTGGTTGAACGCCGCGGGCACCTTTCTTCAAAAAACGAATGTATTGCTCTTCCGCTTTGCAAACACCACCGAGCGCGGTCCCGAAACTGACGCCAATCCGATCATTCGGTTTGTCATGAGAATATTCGATCTTCGCGTCATCGAGCGCGAGCTTCGCCGAAGCGACCGAGAATTGCGCGTAACGGTCGAGTCGCTTCAACCGATGCGCGGGAAAAAACTCTTCCGGATTCCAATCGTTGATTTGTCCGGCGACCCGAACTCCGAACTGGCTCACGTCCAGATTTTCGATTTTGGAAATGCCGGTTTTCTCGGCCAGAATTCCGTTCCAAAAACCTTCAACGCCCTTACCGATGCAGGTGATTGGACCCAGTCCGGTGATAACAACGCGTCGTCTCATGCCGCTATGGTATTGGTCTGGGCTTCGACATATTGCTTCATACAATGCAAGGTTTTGTTGGCAACGTTGCCGATGAAAAAGTCGCCGATGATCCATTCCATAATCGGTGCGATGACCGGAATGGGAAAGTTAAGTTCGTGCATGATTTCAACCCGCACACCCTCCGGAATGTCGGTGAACGTCCAAACCACCTGCATGCCTTTGGTAAATGCTTTCAGATGATTGAAACGAACTTCCGCGCGATCGCGGTCGATGATTTCTTCCGAAGTCCATTTGATGGGAATGCCCGACCGTCGCGCCGCCATCATCACGATGTTACGATTTGGGCTGCGCTCAAGATAATGAATGTAGCGATAATGTGGGAGAATCTTCGGCCACAGCTCCAGATTCGCCGCCGTGTCGAAGATGGACATCTTCGGCGCATGCATGACGATTGAATTCATTTTGTGCATTTTGGTTGCGCGGAATCTGCCTACAGTGATCTCAACCAATGGCGCTGGAAATGAAAAAAGAATGTGAAAAATGCGAACGCGCCCTGCCTCTGGACGGCGAAGCCTCGATTTGCAGTTACGAGTGCACGTTTTGCCCGGAGTGCGCTCAACAGATGAACTTTCTCTGTCCGAACTGCAGCGGTGAATTGGTTGATCGTCCTCGTCGCAAGAAGAAATTGTAGGGCGTTTCTGTGAAACGCCGGCCTCTGTATCAGACGCCCTCCAACCGCGACTTGATTCGGTAGGTTAGAAAACATTCGTCTCCGACGACGCGCATGTCTTTCATCACGCAACTTACGCTCGCCGGGAGAAAGTTTTTGCTCAATCCTGTTAGGGTCGGCGCCTCCGCTCCACCGAATAGATAGGGCGCAATTGTGAGACTGAGTTCATCGATCAAGCCCAACTCGAGCATTGAACGAAAAAGCTTGGGACCGCCTTCGCAAGCGATCCGCCGGACCTTGTAGTCGCGCCATAAAATTCGCAGAACCTCGGCCAGATCGACATCGCGGGTCTTGCTCCGATGGACTGTTGCTTTGTCCTTCAGGGCAGCCCGGACATCCTTCGGCATGCGTTCGGTCGAGAAAATAAGAATGCGTGAAAGCTCCCATTGGAAAATCTTCAGCCCGCTCTCGATTTTCCCCTCGTTGGAAATAATAACCCGCAACGGAGCGGGAGTTTGACCGCGCTTGATTCGTTCCTGGCGCAGATCTTCCGAAATTCCGAGGCGAACGTTGTCCCGCTTGAGCGTGCTGTGGCCGAGCAATACCGCGTCAGCCATAGCCCGTTGCCGGAAGAGATGTTGTTTGTCTTCGCGCGAAGTGAAGTCAACTGGGGTGTAATTTCGAGTCGTAATCTTTCCGTCCACCGTCATGGCGAAAGTCGCGCTGACAAACGGGCGCTTCGTCCGTGGGGGAAGCCGTCGGCTTCCCTTCCTCTTGCCTCGAGACGCTGAGGTCCTTCGCGGTTTTTTATTGCGACTCGCTGATTTCATGTTCCATGGTTGCGACTTCGCGTTGCATCTCACGGATCCGGACGCGGCCTTCCGCGCCGCTCGGCCGGTAAAAGAAATAAACAATTCCGCCTGGCAGACAGCAGACAACCATCATCAAAAAACTCAGCGAACCGATCAGGATGGCCACTCCTTCTGGCACGCCGCACACTTGATGGAGCATCGTTTGCAGCACTTTCTCCCGAATGCCTACTCCGGCGAAGCTGATCGGGAGCGCTGAGATCGTGCGCTCGATTGGCATGACGGCAAAGAAGTTGGTCACGACAACATCGGCCCGCAGAGCGAAGGCCGCGCATAGAAAAGTCGTGAACGTGCATAGATGCGCAACCAGCGACGCGAGGAATGCGACGAGGCTCGCGACCCAATGCCGCGCATAAAGATGATAGGCGGCCGCGATCTCGATTAATTTTTCGCGACCGGGAAATCGATGGGGCAGCCAATGGAAAAGGTTAAATCCGCTGACCAGAAAACTGATGATTAAGCTACTAACCGAAACGCCAAGCAGGATGATCAGGATCCAGAGATAACGGCGCGTTTCGTGGGTTTGGGACAACAAATCAAACCGCATGCTCACCAGCGTGACCGTGATGACCACCAACGCCACCAGGCCAATGAAGCGGTCGAATACGACCGCCAGCAGCGCACCGGCTTTGCGATCGGTCTCTTTCAGCAACAAGTAGCTCTTAATAATATCGCCGCCGGTGCCGCCAGGGAGGAATTGGTTGTAAAACATGCCGATCAAAAACAATCCGGATAGACGCCGTAGAGGGAGGTGAATTCCCTGGACCTTCAGCAATACGTGCCAGCGAAAGGCCGCCGCCGCTTCAACTATAAAATAGGCGACAATGCCGGCGACCAGCCATTGCAGCCGGGCGTGCGCCAAAGCCTGCCGCATTTCTGATAATTTTTTCGGATCGTGATAAACCCACACCAATAGACCGACGGTGACGGCCAGCTGGATAACGGTGATGAGGACTTTTTTCACGAGCCGAAATGATTTTTCCAAATTGTGACTGATTTCTGAATCTCTTCCGCGGTTTTACGCGGGCTCATCTCCCACACCCAAGCGCAATTTTTTGGCAACAACGGCACCAGCTTCAAAAGATCGACAGTTCCGGCAAAGGGTGGCTGATGGTCCTGGGCCGGCCAAATGCAATCCTGGACGTGACACCCAAGCGCGCGCGGGCCGATCTGGCGCAACCAGTCGGCATGATCGAGGAACTGGAGGTTTTCTTTAATCTGGATATGCCCGAAATCATGCCAGTAACCGACCTGTGGCGAATTCAATTCGTCGAGTAACGCCGGCAGCTCGCGTTCGCTTGGAATCTCTTCGTAACCGCGACGACCTTCAATTCCAAGTTTCACTTTTTTGCCCGAAGCGTACTCGACCACGCGTTTCAGAGATTCCTTCACTTGTTCAAGATAAGGTGGCACGGTGGCTTCGCGTTTTTCGACGGCTTTAATTTTTTGCTGAACGTACTTGCGCGAAAGTAGCTCGCCTTTGCGCGCAAGCTTGATTAGATCGTCGGTGACCGGTTGCATCGGAACTTCGCCCAGGTGCATGACCACAAACGGCGCGCCGAGACGCTCAGCAAAGTCAATTGTTTGAAACGTATGTTTGATCGCGCGCTCGCGTTCCTTGTTGTAAGGCGATGACAATTGATAGCAATCGGGAGATGCGTGGAGCACTTCAACCGGCAGCGGACAGAAGTTATGCAGACTGGAAAATTTCACTTTGCCTGAGTCGAACATTTTTTGAATTCCCGGCATGAGCGAGATGCGAACGCCATGGCCGAGCTCAATCCGATCAAACCCAAGATCGAGAATTTCCTGCAACATCTCCGCGCCGTCGGTATGACGGCTTGAATTCCAGCAGGTCGAAAATGAAATCATCGGCTCGAAGAACGTTCAAACAGTTGCGGCAGCCGAGGGAGCTGCTGGCGTGCCGATCTTCGTCTCACACGTTCCCGGCTCCGCGCATTCCTTGCGAACCCGCGAAAGGACTACGAGTGAGATTGCGCCATAAGCGATGGCAGCGATCACCAAAGCGCTTGGCATTCCAATGCGGTCGGACAGGCTGGTGACTCCGAGACCGGCGAACGGCATGATTCCAACAAAGCTCAACATAAAGACGGCCGAAACGCGTCCACGCAGGTAGTCCGGCGCTCGTTCCTGCACAATCGTGCTGCAAAGGCCGAAGTTCGTGGCCAAGCCTAACGAGTTAACAATCAACAGGGCCATCACAACATAGAAACTCGGCGCGAACGAGAGTCCGGTGATCACCATTGAAATCGCGATCGTGTTGACCATCATCAGCGGCACCCGTTTTGCCCGTGGTAAGCCGATCAGGAAAATCGATCCTACCAGGGATCCAATTGCGGATGCACCCATCAACTTGCCGAAATCGCCCGCACCCAGTCCCAGCACTGTGCGAACGTAGAGCGGCATCATCACCGTAATGATCGGGAAAATGCAAAGAGACTGCGTGGCGATTAACGTGACCATGGCGCGGCTAGGGTTATCTTTCGCGACGAAGCGGAAGCCGTCCTTCATACCGCTGGTTCGTTTTTCTTCTTCTTCGGCAGTTCCTTTGGCGCGCGGCGGCAGGGACAAGATCGCGACGATCAAAGCGATAAACGAAAATGCGTTGGCAAAAAATGCGGAGGCAGTGCCAAGCCAGTTGATCAAATAACCACCAACGGTCGGTCCGATGACGCGCGAGCCGTGAAAAACCGAGCGGTCGACTGAGATCCCATTTTGAATTTGTTCGCGGCCGACCAGTTCGGGAACCAACGCAGACTGCGTGGGCATTTCGAATGAATTGGAAATGCCCAGCAGTGTCGCAAAAACCAAAATCTCCCAGATCTCGATCCTGCCTTTGAGAACAAGAAACCCGATTCCGCATGCGATGCCGATCTGAGCAACTTGCGTGGTCAGCAAAATTTTCCGTTTATCGAATCGATCCGCTGCCGCGCCGCCTATCATGGTCAGCAACAGCATTGGTAGACCGGCCGCGAGATTAGCCATGCCGAGCCAAATCGCTTTGTTGGTAAGTGTGGCCATCACCCAGCCCTGCGCCGCTACTTGCATCCACGAGCCGGTATCGGAAATCAGGCTGCCAATCACGTAGCGGCGGAAAGCCGCGTTGCGCAAAACGCCCAACGCGTGCATCGGAGTGATTTTTACTTCCCCGCTCATCGCCAAGACTCATACGCGGGAAGCAGGGATGCCGCAATTCACTGTGACGTCACAATCTTGAGGTAGGGGCGGTTCACCGAACCGCCCGCGGGCGATTGGGATCAATCGCCCCTATGTAAATGCAATCACGCGTAATTGCTCAGGCCTCCGCGTTCGTTATTTTGAAGAGTGCGAATCGACCGGTTCACCCAAAAGATGCAGGAGGCGCTCCAGGCCGCCCAAGACCTCGCTTCGCAGTCCAACCATCAGGAAATCACCAATGAACATTTCCTGTTGTCGTTGCTCGATCAAAGCGACGGAATCACCCGGCCGTTGCTCGAGAAGATCGGCGTCCAGCCGAATCAGTTGCGGGATCAATTACTCGCCGAGTTGAATCGGAAGCCACGCGTCACCGGCGCAGTTGACGTTCGTTTGTCGAACGAACTGCGCACTGTGTTCGACGCGGCCGAGAAGGAAATGGCGAAGCTGAAGGACGAATACACCAGTGCCGAACATTATTTGCTCGCGCTGAGCGGATCGAGTGTTCCCGCCGCGAAAGTGCTGAAGGATCTCGGCGTTACTCACGCGAAGTTGATGCAGGCATTGCAACAGGTTAGGGGATCACAACG
>DATINV010000115.1:0-11381 GCA_035473775.1 Chthoniobacterales bacterium | reverse complement strand
CGCCGATTACGAATTCCTGTTCGTTGAGACTCTTGATCTTAATCCAATCGCCGCTCCGCCGGCCCGGCTCGTAGTTGGAGCCGCGCTGCTTGCCAATCAGTCCTTCTAATCCTCGCTTTTTTACTTCGGTCAGCAGCGACTTTACGTCGCCCGTGATCTCGCCTGAATAACGAATCGGATCGCCGACATTCTGGCAAAGCTTAGCGAGCAATTCTTTGCGCTCTTCGATTGGAAGATTGATGACACTTTTGCTTTCCAATTGGAGTAGATCGAACACGTAGAAACGTAGCGGCGGTTTTCGTCCTTCCATTTCGAGGGCCTGCAAAAGTTGAAATGAGGAGCGTCCTTCTTCGTCGAGGGCCACGACTTCGCCATCAATCACGCATTCGCCCACCGGCAATTTTTCAACGGCGTCTCGAATCTCGGGAAAACGCGTATCCAATTTGTTTCCGTTTCGGGAGATTAAGGAAACTTTCTTGAGGTTCTTGACCGCAATTGCGCGGATTCCATCGAATTTTAACTCGTAGAGCCAATTCCCGTGGGCCGGCGGTTCATCGACGAGCCGCGCTTTCATTGGCTCCACAAAGTGCGGCTTCGCGGAAGGTAATTTTTTTAAGAGCCGCGGTGCTTCCGGCGCAGCTTCAACGTCGTTTTGTGTTTGGTCTTTTTTTTTAAGCGCGGCCTTGATTCTGGTTTTCAACGCCGACTGTGCGCTCCCATCTTTTTCTTCCCGATTGGATTCCCATTCGGCGTCGCGTTGATCGGCGATTTGTTTCAGGCTCCGGCCGGTTTTGACGGACTGATCGTCGGACTTTTTTGACGGCGTCTTCACGCTCGCCCCGGTTTTCATGATCAGCCACGTGTTCTTTTCGCCGTCGCGGCCGCGAATTCGAACGAGCGTCCATTCGCCTTGAGCTTTTTTTCCGGCGAGAACCAGATGAAGTTTTCCTTCCTTAAGCGATTTCAGCGGTTGTTCGCCGTAGACATAATAAAGGCCGCGATCCCAAACCATCACGGTGCCGCCGCCGTATTGGCCTTCGGGAATGACCCCCTCGAAATCTTCGTAATCGATTGGGTGATCTTCAACCTCGACGGCCAGATGCTTTTGACCCTGCTGCCAAGGAAGGCCTTTCGGCAACGCCCACGACTTTAGCACGCCTTCCATTTGCAAACGGAAATCGTAGTGCAATCTGCTCGCCGCATGTTTTTGAATCACGAAGCGGGAAGCGCCCCGAACCTGTTTGGGCAAAGGTTTGCCGCCTTTCGGCTCGGCCGTTTTTTGAAAATTCCGTTTCCGCTTGTACTCGGTCAGCGCCATTAGGTTAAATTAACGCGCGGAGTGCACAGCGAAACCAATTTCTAACTATTGGCTTCGGGGCTAAATGGCAACGCCACCGCAAGCTTAAAGCTCGCGGTGGCGAACCTTTTCAACTACAAAGCTCTCTAGCGTCTGCGACCGCCTACTGCCGCGTTTTCTTCCTCGCCCTCCAGGAGCGCTTCGGGATTAACGATGCCTTCTGCGAGCTCGTTTAGCGTTTTGTCAGCTTCGCCTTCTTCATCCAATGTTTCCTGGAGAAGGCCGGCCGCTTCGTCTTGATTCAGTAGGTCGGCCCAAGTTCGGAGTGTCCCGTAGGTTGCCATTTCATAATGCTCGACCTTTTGAGCGGCGGCGATAATTCCGGCATCGAGCACGGAATCTTCGCCTTTCTCCTCGAGGATTTCCGAGCCTTCCTCGATTAACCCCTTCATTGCTTGGCAGGTTTTGCCTTTGGGGCTTTCGTCCAATCCCTCAAAAATCTGTTCGAGCCGTTCAACCTGACCTTTGGTTTCGTCCAAATGAGTTTCGATTGCTTCGCGGAGCTCTTGCGAGGCTGCTCCTTTGGCCATCTTCGGTAATGCCTTGACGAGCTGCTGTTCTGCGCTGTAAACGTCGCGCAATTCTTCGACATAAAGTTTTTTAAGTGTATCCAGTTTCATATTTTCCCTTAGTTGATGTTCCAGTTTGAATGACGTTCGGAATTTTTCCTAGGTTGGGGGTCTTCCTCGCGTCAAAAAATGAACGCATTTCGGCATTCGAATGCGCGTGTTTAAAAAATTATTGCGAGCTTGTTTGTAATTTTATCCTCGAACAATCAGTTCACGTGATGAATCCAAGAATGCTTTCCTTTTTGGTCGCATTGGATTAGTCGCTCACTCGCGGGCAGTTGCGCGAATCGCAGCGATCCGCACGTAACGGCCGCTTGCATTCAGCCAGCGTCCGACTGTGGCGAGACCAAATAGAGATTACGCTTCGTTGGGAAGCGGTTCGCCAACCAGATAGCGAGTAAAGCGACGGATAACGATGTTCTCTCCGAGCTCGGCAATCTTCGAACTGAGAAGATCCTTGATCGTCACGTCAGGATTTTTGATGAATCCTTGCTCGAGCAAGCACACCGTGCTGTAGAATTTGTCGAGTTTCCCGTCGACAATTTTCTCAACCACGTTCGCCGGTTTGCCTGCTACCTGCGCTTTATAGATTTCGCGCTCAGCTTCAATCAGTTTTGCCGGAACGTCTTCGCGGCCGACGTAAAGCGGATGAGCCGCAGCGATGTGCAATGTGATGTCCTTAACGAAACCTCGGAAGTTCTCATTCTTGGCCACGAAATCCGTCTCGCAATCCACTTCGACTAGGACGCCGACTTTGCCCTGGAGGTGAATGTAGGAAGCCACAATGCCTTCTTTCGTCACCCGGGAAGCTTTTTTGCCCGCGCTCGCGATTCCTTTGGTGCGCAAAATCGTCTCCGCCTTGGCCATATCGCCACCGGCCTCTTCCAACGCGCGCTTGCAGTCCATCATGCCGGCGTTGGTTTTCTCACGCAGCTGTTTAACGATTTTAGGGTCGATAGCGGTCTTGGTGCTCATTTTGAAATTGAAATGCGGATGCGACGCCGCTCGCTAAGCGGAAACGCCAGCCATCTCGATTTGTTCGCGAATGCGCGCTTCGCCGCTGGCCGAAACAATCGCATCGACCAACTTCTGCAGGACAATGCGAATCGCGCGGATCGCGTCATCGTTACCTGGAATTGGGTAGTCGATCATTTCCGGATCAGCGTTAGTGTCGACAATCGCGACCACTGGAATATTGAGGCGCTTTGCTTCATTGACCGCGTTCTGCTCGCGCGTTACGTCGATTATCACGATGGCATCGGGAAGCTGGGCCATGTCGAGGATCCCAGCCAGGTTTCGGCGGAGCTTGGCCCCTTCGCGGTTGAGCGCGGCCAATTCCTGTTTTCCCATCTTCCTATATTCAGGCGATTGCTCGATCTGCTCGATGTATTTCAGGCGGCCGATGCTCTTTCGGATGGTGGCCAGATTGGTCAACGTTCCACCGAGCCAGCGTTGATTCACGTAAAACTGGCCGCAGGCCTGAGCCGCTTCTTTGATCGCTTCTTGGGCCTGTTTTTTTGTGCCCACGAACAAAATTTTGCCGCCGCGACGTGCGACTTCCTGAAGGTACTCAGTCGCACGATGAAGTTGCTTCACCGTTTCATCGAGATTGATGATGTAAATCTGGTTCCGCTCCTCGAAAATGAACGGCTTCATCTTCGGGTTCCAGCGCTTGGTCTGGTGACCGAAATGCACGCCCGCTTCCAAAAGCTCAGGCACTAATTCAACTGTGTTTGCCATACGAAATAACCGCCGCGAGAGAGGGGGAACGGCGGACGGGGAAGATGCTACACTTACGCGATAACCGCAACTCCAATTTCGACCTTATTCCGAGCATTTCGGAGCCCTGCCCAGCCAGCATTCAAGCACTACCAGCAAGGCCAAGGACAGCGACGCGGCGGCCGAGGCCAGGCAGTACTTGCAGAAAGAATGGATGACAAACGCCTGCAGGTAGATCAGCCAGAGGCTTACCAGCGCCATCAGGGGCGCTATAATCGTCAGAAGCCGCCGCCCGACGGGCAACCCTCCGACTGCCAACAAGCCGGCGATTATTACCGCAGCATAGGCCATTGCCCCAAAGCCGGCCAAGGGGATACCTCCAATGCCCTCAGCGTACCTGCTTCCAAGAACGGCGGAGCATTCGTCGCCGCAACGAATGTAGCTGCCTTGAAGATGTTTTATTGTCAGATAGCCGCTGTCGATTAAACCGAAACAGCCGATCGCTGCCGCGATTATCGCGATGCGCTTAGACCACGTCACTGGGCTGCTTTGTCCAGGGCCGCTTTGTCCAAGGCCGCTTGGATCGCGGCGCGAATCCCATTTTCGTTAAATTGCGTATTGGGAAGATTGTATCCGTTTATCACTACCGACGGCGCGGTTTTAACTCCGACCGATCGGGCGTGTTCCTCGTCCGCTCCGATTCGCTCGCGAACGCCTTCGGCGTCTAGGTCCTTTTGAAACTGATCCACGTCCAGTCCCAGGGATTTCGCCTGGTCCAACAGAATCGTGCGCGGCGCGGGAGCTCTGGCCCACATCCATTGGGTCTTGTAAAGAGCTTCCACCATCTCCCAAAACTTGTGTTGATTGGCGGCTGCCTCCGCGGCGCAAGCCGCGAGGATGGCGTGCTCGTGTCCCGATAATGGGAAGTGGCGGATCACCATTCGCGTTTTATCGCCGAATTCCTTTCGAACGCTCACTACCATTGGTTCGTAGCGGGCGCACTGCGGGCACTGCAGGTCGCTGAAGAATTCGATTACGACTGGCGCGTCAGCTGGCCCCATTGCGTTTGCGGGCCGGACTTGCTCGCCCGGTGGAGCGGATGCGTTGGTGATGACAGGCAATACGATTAGCAGCGCGGCAATTCTCAGAAGCTTCATTGGTGAAATCTTCATCGTGATTTTTGTTTAGCCGCTTCGGTGAAGCGAGCGAAAATCCAACAAAAGTCCGATAGTCGATTTAAATAGCGTAGAATTTCCGGATTCGGATCTTTCAAAATAGCGACGTGGCGTTCCGCCCGACGACAGATTGTCCGGGCCAAATCAAGTGCCGCGGACACAGAATTATTTCCGGGAATGACCCAGTCTTTTGGAAAAAGCGATTTATCTTTTTCCAGATCGACAATCACCGCGTGAACGCGGTCGACCATCTTCGCGTCGACGACGAGAAATCCGGCGTTGGCATATCGTTTTCGATCCTCCGGCAATGTCGAAAGTTCGCCCATTACGTTGATCAAGTCTTTCTGCACGGCGAAGATTTGGTCGACGACAAATTTGTCATCGCAGATTGCGCGCGCCAGACCCAGAGCCGCGGTCATCTCGTCGACGGCTCCGTAGGCTTCGACCCGGGAATCGTTCTTCGGCACGCGTCGTCCGTACATGAGCGAGGTTTCGCCTTGATCGCCGGTTTTGGTTACGATCGACATGCACGAATTGTAGGGCGTTTCTGTGAAACGCCAATTCGTTAGATAGAGGCGGAATTAATGTCCAAACAAAAAGGCCGAATCAGCAGAACTGATTCGGCCTTTTGAAGTTTCTATTTAGTGGCTATCCGATCGCGGGAGCCATCTCGGCCTCGTCCATCGCTGGGGCGCCAATCGGCTCGCCTTTCTCGATGAGCCGCACTTCGCGATGCTGCGGGAATCCAGTTCCAGCCGGGATCAAGTGACCCATGATCACGTTTTCCTTGAATCCGCGGAGCTTATCGACTTTGCCGAGCGTTGCCGCTTCGGTTAGCACACGGGTCGTATCCTGGAACGATGCCGCCGAAATAAAGCTGTCCGTTTCGAGCGAGGCTTTGGTGATGCCGAGCAACACGGGCACGGCTTCCGCCGGCTTGCCACCTTTCTCGACCACCTGCTGGTTCTCTTGTTCGAAATCGAGCTTGTCGACCTGATCGCCCCAGAGCAACGAAGTGTCGCCCGGATCGGTGATTTTCACCTTGCGCAGCATCTGGCGAACGATGATCTCGATGTGTTTGTCGTTAATTTCGACACCTTGCAGGCGATAAACTTCCTGCACTTCGTTCACCAAGTGCTCCTGTAATTCCTGCGGTCCGCAGACCTCAAGAATTTCGTGCGGAACGATCGGACCTTCGGTGAGCTGTTGGCCTTTCTTCACGAAATCGCCTTTGAAAACGATGACGTGTTTGGTCATCGAAATCAGATGCTCTTCTTCCGCTCCGGTTTCCGGATCTTTCAGAATCAAGCGACGTTTGCCGCGCACGGTCCCACCCATTTCCACGACGCCGTCGATCTTCGCAATCTCGGCAGCGTCTTTTGGACGGCGAGCTTCAAACAATTCGGCAACGCGCGGGAGACCGCCAGTGATGTCCTTAGTCTTCGCCACCTTTCGCGGCGTCTTGGCCAGCAATGCACCGGCCCGAATCTTCTGGTCTTCTTCGACGATGACGTGCGCGCCCGCCGGAATCGAGTAGCTGGCCAGCACTTCTTTTTTGTCCCCGACAATCACGATTTGCGGATGCAAATCTTCCTTGTGTTCGATAATGACCGTGCCCATTAGGCCAGTCGCTTCATCGACGTCGCGCTTGATCGTGACGCCCGCAATCATGTCGCGGAATTCAATCTTGCCGCTCTTGTCGGTCAGAATTGGAACGTTGTACGGATCCCATTGGACGAAGGTTTCACCCTTCTTTACCTGGGTGTTGTCGTCTTTGGAGATCATTGACCCGATAACGACGTTGTAACGCTCGAGTTCGCGCCCCTCAGCGTTGTGGACGCTGATCGAGCCGTTTTTGCTCAGCACGATCCAGCTGCCGTCCAATGCCTGCACCGTGCGCAGATCGTTGAACTGCACGCGACCGTCGTTCTTCGCTTTGATGATTGGCTGTTTAAATGTCTGGCTAGCAGTTCCACCGATGTGGAAAGTCCGCATGGTTAACTGCGTGCCCGGCTCGCCGATCGACTGAGCTGCGATAATTCCAACCGCTTCGCCCATCTTGACGAACTGGCCGGTCGCGAGATTGCGTCCGTAACACATCGCGCAAACGCCGCGCCCGCATTCACAAGTGAGCACGGAGCGAATCTTCAAAGATTCAACGCCGATGCGCTGCAAATCCGCCGCAATCTTCTCGTCGATGAGCTGGTTCGCTTTGACGACCTTCTTCTTCTTTTCGACCGGATCGGCGATAGTTTCGCAGCTGACGCGGCCAATGATTCGCTGACCAAGATCGACGACTTCCTCATCGCCCTCGTAAATCGAGCGGACAACGATTCCGTTAACGGTGCCGCAATCTTCCTCGTTGATAATTACGTCCTGAGCCGCGTCGACGAGTTTACGGGTCAGATAACCGGAGTCCGCAGTTTTCAATGCGGTATCGGCCAATCCTTTTCGCGCGCCGTGGGTTGAAATGAAGTATTCGAGCACGCTCAAGCCTTCGCGGAAGTTCGAGGTGATCGGGCGTTCGATGATTTCGCCGCTGGGCTTTGCCATCAAACCGCGCATACCGGCAAGCTGACGGACCTGCTGGCGATTTCCTCGCGCGCCGGAATCCACCATCAGGTAAACCGGATTCAATTCCTTGCGGCCTTCGTTATGCTCCAGAGTGCGGAACATCACGTTCGAGATTTCGTCGCCGGCGTGTGTCCAGATGTCGATGATCTTATTGTAACGTTCACCATCGGTAATGATGCCCTTGCGGTACTGCTGCTCGACCTGGCGGATTTGTTTGTAGGCGTTTTCTAGCTCGGTTTGTTTCTCCTTCGGAATGATCATATCCGAGATACCGATCGAGATGCCGGCTCGGGTCGCTTCGGTGAATCCGAGCTCTTTCAGCTTGTCGAGTGTCGCCACGGTAACGGCAGGACCGGCGACCTGGTAGCAACGCCAAATGATGTCGCTGAGTTGTTTCTTGCCTGCGGCCTTGTTGAAGAACCCGAGTTCCTTCGGCCAAATTTGATTGAAGACAACGCGACCGGCTGTGGTTTCGATCGTGCCGAGGTCGGGATTTCCGTAAATCGTCTGATTTCCGCGGTCCGGATTTTGGAATCGGATGCGGTCGTGTGTCTTGACCGTGCCTTCGGCCATCGCGAATTCCACTTCGACGGCGTCCGAGAACAACGGCAAGTGACCCTCCTTCTTTATTCCGCGCGGATTCTGGGTCGTGTAATAACAGCCAAGGGTGATGTCTTGTGACGGCGTGGTGATTGGTTTTCCGCTCGATGGCGAGAAAATATTATTCGGCGCCAGCATCAACATGCGGGCTTCGAGTTGCGCTTCGACCGATAGCGGCACGTGGACGGCCATCTGGTCGCCGTCAAAGTCCGCGTTGTAAGCGGTGCAGACAAGCGGATGAATGCGGATCGCTTCACCTTCGATCAACTGAGGCTCGAAAGCCTGGATCGACAATCGGTGCAGCGTCGGTGCGCGGTTTAGCAAAACGGGATGTCCGCGCGTTACTTCGTCGAGAATGTCCCAAACCTCCGGCGTCTGGCGCTCGATCATTTTCTTTGCGCTGCGCACGGTGTGGACGTAGCCGAGATCTTTCAGCCGACGAATGATGAACGGTTCGAACAAGACGAGCGCCATCTTCTTCGGCAGACCGCACTGATGGAGTTTCAGCTCCGGGCCAATGACGATAACCGAGCGGCCTGAATAATCGACGCGCTTACCGAGCAAGTTCTGACGGAAGCGTCCGCCTTTACCCTTAAGCATGTCGCTCAAGGACTTGAGTGGGCGATTGCCCGCGCCCGTAACCGCGCGACCGTGCCGGCCGTTGTCGAACAAGGCGTCGACCGCTTCCTGCAACATTCTTTTTTCGTTACGAATGATGACATCCGGCGTTTTCAGCTGGAGCAAATTCTTGAGACGATTGTTCCGATTGATCACGCGACGATAGAGATCGTTCAGGTCTGAAGTTGCAAACCGTCCGCCTTCGAGCGGAACCAGCGGACGAAGATCCGGCGGAATCACTGGCAGCACATCGAGGATCATCCACTCGGGACGCGCATGAGAATTCATGAAACCACCCACGAGTTTCAACCGCTTCGCCAATTTCTTGCGAATCTGTTTCGACTTGGTCGCGCCCATCGCCTTCTCGAGCTCTTTGTTGAGCTTGTTCAGGTCGATCTCAGCCAAGAGTTTCTTGATCGCTTCTGCGCCCATCCCGGCGACGAAATCTTCGCCGTATTGTTCCTGAGCCTCGCGATATTCGACTTCGTTCAGGAGCTGCGCCCTTTGTAACGGCGTCTTGCCCGGATCGATGACGATGTAGTCCTCATAATAGATAACGCGCTCGAGCTGCCGCGCGCTCATATCGAGCATCAAGCCGATGCGCGATGGCATGCATTTGTAAAACCAAATGTGCGAAACCGGGACGGCCAATTCGATGTGGCCCATGCGTTCCCGACGAACGCGGGCGAGCGTGACTTCAACGCCACAGCGATCACAGATCACGCCCTTGTGCTTGATCCGTTTATACTTTCCGCAGGAACATTCCCAATCGCGGGTCGGTCCGAAAATGCGTTCGCAGAAAAGTCCACCCTTCTCCGGTTTAAACGTTCGATAATTGATCGTCTCCGGGTTTTTGACTTCGCCTTTGCTCCACGACCGCATCGTGTCGCTCGAGGCCACTCCAATCGCGACCTGGTCGAAACCGACCGCTCGCTCTTCACCAACTAACTCCCGCCAGGAATGTTCGTTCATTGATTCTCCAAATAGGTGCCGCTGTTCTTAATTATCCGAGATGTTCGAAAACTGTTTGCGGAGCTTGGCCGCCGACTTTTACGTCGAGACCCAGGCTCTGCATTTCCTTGATTAACACGTTGAAAGATTCGGGTGTGCCGGCCTCCAGCGAATTATCGCCTTTAACGATCGACTCGTAGATCCGAGTGCGTCCCTGCACGTCGTCGGATTTCACGGTGAGGAGTTCCTGCAGCGTGTAAGCCGCGCCGTAAGCTTCGAGCGCCCAAACTTCCATTTCTCCGAAACGCTGGCCGCCGTATTGCGCTTTTCCGCCTAACGGCTGCTGCGTGACGAGTGAGTAAGGACCGACCGCACGCGCGTGGATCTTGTCCGCGACCAAGTGGCCGAGCTTCATCATATAGATATAGCCAACGACAACTTCCTGATCGAAAGCGTCCCCGGTTCGGCCGTCGAACAAGCGCGCCTTGCCGTTTTCCTGCACCCAACTGAAACCGTCCTGCTTCTTCGCGTCCTTCAGATACTCGCGGATTTTGCTTTCCTTGATTCCGTCGAAGACTGGAGTCGCGACTTTGAATCCGAGCGCCTTCGCGGCGACGCCGAGGTGCGTTTCCAAAACTTGACCGACGTTCATTCGACTCGGCACGCCAAGCGGATTCAGTACGATCTCCACCGGCGTTCCGTCCCCGAGGAACGGCATATCTTCTTCCGGAACGATCCGGGCAACGACGCCCTTATTCCCGTGACGGCCGGCCATTTTGTCGCCGACCGACAACTTACGTTTTGACGCAATGTAAACTTTAACTTGCTTGATGATGCCGGGATCGACGTCATCGCCGCTCTCCACTCGATCCATCGCGCGCTCGCGCTCCAATTCGAGCTCAGCGAACTTATGTTCGTAATGCCCGATGATCTCGCGGATCTTATTCCGAATCGGACTCGGATCGATCTCAATGTGGTCGTAAACGTTCGCCAGCTTGCGCAGCAACGTTTTGGTGATCTTGCGGTTGGCTGGAATGATGATTTCACCGGTCTCGGCGTTTACCACGTCGAGCGGAATTTTCTCGCCCAACAAAATGTTCGAAAGCGAATCGGTAAGTTGTTCGGTCAGTTCTTCTTTCTTGCGGCGATTCTCTTCGGTGATCGACTTGATCTGTTTTTTGGTTTCCGCGGGCGTGAGTTTTTCGCGGGAAATTTCTTTCCGCGACGAAACCTTCACGTCCATCACGATGCCGTAGGTGCCAGACGGAACCGTCAATGATGTATCCTTAACGTCGGCGGCTTTTTCACCAAAGATCGCGCGGAGCAATCGTTCTTCCGGCGCAAGTTCAGTTTCGCTCTTCGGCGTGATTTTACCGACTAGAATGTCGCCAGGTTTCACCTCCGCGCCTACCCGGACGACGCCATCCGGTCCGAGATTTCGCAAGGCTTCTTCGCTAACATTCGGAATGTCTCGGGTGATTTCTTCCGGGCCGAGCTTGGTATCGCGCGCGCCGATCTCGAACTCGTCGATGTGGATCGACGTGTAAACGTCGTCCTTCACGACCTTCTCCGAGATCATGATGGCGTCTTCGAAGTTGTAACCGTGCCACGGCATGAACGCGACCAAGACGTTTCGGCCAAGCGCGAGCTCGCCGTGTTCCGTGTTCGGACCGTCCGCGATGATCTGGCCCTTCTTCACGTGCTGGCCCTTTTTCACGATCGGCTTCTGATTCACGCAGGTGCCGGCGTTGGAGCGCATGAATTTCCGCAGCTCATAGACGTAGAAACCGTCTTCAGGATCGCTCTTGATTTTCTTTC
>DATINV010000114.1:0-13251 GCA_035473775.1 Chthoniobacterales bacterium | reverse complement strand
GCCGGCCTAACAACCATGCTGGTGATGGGGGGCAGTCAGGGCGCGAGCGGGATCAATCAGGCGATGACCAAATCACTTCCCCTGCTCCGCGGCGCTGCGCTCCAAGTGATTCATCTTTCCGGCGCGCGGGACGAACGGCAGGTCAGCGACAGTTATCATCGCGAAAAAATTCCTGCCTACGTCGCCGCGTTTCATCACCACATGGAAGAAGTCTACAGCGCGGCTGATTTCGCCGTCGCGCGATCGGGCGCAGCCAGTCTCGCCGAGCTTGCGTTCTTTGGTTTACCGAGCCTTCTCATCCCATTCCCTTATGCCGCGGACGATCATCAAACGCGGAATGCTGAAATTTTTTCACGCGCCGGCGCCGCGTTCATCCTGAAAGAATCCGAGCTAACGCCCGAATTACTTGCACAGCAGATCCGCGCAATGACTGAGCATCCCGAACAGCTCGGGCGCATGTCCGAGAAATGTTTACAGCTTGCTCCGACCGACGCCGCGAATCGCGTCGCGATAACAATGGAGAAATTTACGCAGTCATGACGAAAGATGCCGATCTTACCCACTTCCTGACCGGCGAGCGTCATCGCGTTCATCTGATTGGCGTGGCCGGTAGCGGCATGAGTGGAATCGCTGGACTGTTGCTTCAACTCGGGCACGACGTCAGCGGTTCAGACAAACTGAATTCCCAAGAAACAGAACGCCTCCAGCGGCTCGGACTGAAATTTCATCGCCAACATCGCGCCGAAGACGCGCGCGATGCCGAACTGATCATCTATTCTTCTGCGATCAAATCGGACAATCCTATTTTGAAAGACGCTCGCGAGACCGGAAAACGAACTGTTCGCCGGGCCGAAGCGCTTGCGGCGGTCATGTCGGGCAAGCGCGGAGTCTTGATTGTCGGGATGCATGGCAAGACAACCACATCGGCGATGACGGCCCACGTTTTGCGCGAAGGCGGGCTGCATCCGTCACATTATGTCGGCGCCGAAATCCCAATTCTCGGCACTAACGCGCACTGGGACGCAAGGGGCGAATATTTGGTGGCCGAGGGCGACGAAAGTGATGGAACCATCGCCCTTTTCCACCCGGAGCACGCCCTCGTACTAAATATAGAGGAGGAACATCTCGACTTTTATTCTGACTTGGCCGCGATCGAGAAGGTTTTCCGCCAACTCCTTAGTCAAACCAGCGGCAAGATCTTTTATTGCGCCGATGAGCCGAACGCGAGCCGTATCTGCAGTTCTTCCGATCGAGTGATCTGTTACGGCTTGTCCGAGAAAGCGGATTATCGCGCGGCGGATATTGATCTTCGCAATTTCACCTCAACCTTCAGCGTTTATCGTGGCAAAGAGAAACTCGGCGACGCCGTGCTTAACGTCCCTGGCGAACATAATGTTCGCAACGCGCTCGGCGTGATTGCGCTCGCAACTGAGCTCGGCGTTCCGTTCGATAAAATCGCGAAAGCGCTGATGAAATTTCAACACGCTCGGCGCCGATTCGAAATCAAGTACGACAGTCCGCGGTTTTTGTTGGTCGACGACTACGGCCATCATCCGACTGAGATCAAAGCGACTCTGAGAACGGCGCGATCGGTTGGACGCAAGCGGGTCCTTACGATGTTTCAGCCGCATCGGTATTCGCGGACAAAATTACTGCGAAAGGAATTCGGACGCGCGTTCGATGACGCAGACCGCGTAGTAATTACGGACGTTTACGGCTCGAGCGAGTCCCCTATTCCAGGCGTCACGGGACAAATGATTGCCGACGAGATTGCTGCGCACGGTCATCGCGGAGTTTCGTATCAGGCGCGCTTGGAATGGGTGCATCGCGATGTCGGCAACATGCTCGACAGCGGTGATACGGTCCTCAGCCTGGGCGCCGGCAACATTCACGAACAACTGTCCATTCTTGCCGCCGATTTGGTAATCGCCGAAAAAATTAAAGAGATCGTTGGCGAAGACGGCGACATTCGGCTTTACGAGCCGCTTTCAAAACACACGACCTTGCGCGTCGGCGGCCCGGCCCAATTCTGGGTCGAGCCGCGCAGTGAAAAATCGTTGGCCGAGCTGATTCGATTTTGTCGCACCGAAAATTTTCCGCTCTTCATCATCGGCCGCGGATCCAATCTCCTGGTTCGCGATGGTGGGATCCGCGGCATTGTCGTCCATCCTGCTGGCGGCGAGTTCGACAATATCGAGATCAAGGGGAACGAAATCACCGCGGGCGTGGGAGCGAAGCTAAGGGAAATCGCTTACGCCGCGCGTGGCGCAAATCTCGGTGGACTGGAATGGATGGAAGGCGTGCCGGCCGCAGTGGGTGGCGCATTACGAATGAATGCCGGCGCAATGGGTGGACAAACATTTGATCACATCGTCAGCATTCGCTATCTCGATCGCGAAGGGAACCTCCATACCAGGCAACGCGGGGAGCTGGAGGTGCACTACCGCGAATTTCCGTTACTAAAGGAGAACTTTGCCCTCTCAGCGACTTTTCGGGCGACGCCAGCAACTCGAGATCAGATCGAAGCCAAGCTGCATGAGTCCCAGGAAAAGCGGCGCTCAACTCAGCCGATTGCCAAGAGCGCCGGCTGCATTTTCAAGAATCCGGAGACATGCCCGGCCGGAAAACTCGTCGACGAGCTCGGTCTAAAGAATTCAAACGTTGGGAAAGCGCGCGTTTCGGAGGTGCACGGCAATTTCATCGTCAACGAAGGAGGCGCGACTGCCACCGACGTGCTCGAGCTGATCGATCAAATCAAACACGCGGCCAGGACGAAACGCGGGATCGAGTTGGAAACCGAAGTGCAAATCGTCGGAGAAACGGACGTCAAAGCAGTATGAAGGAAGATCTACCAAAGAAGGTCGCGGTGTTGATGGGTGGACCGGGATCGGAACGCAACGTTTCTCTGGCCACAGGGAAAGGCGTCGCGAAAGCATTGCGCTCGCTCGGCATCACGGTCACGGAAGTGGATGTCCGTGACGAGCAGTTCCAAGTCCCGAGCGATGCCGACGTCGCGTTCAATTGTATTCACGGCACTTTTGGCGAAGACGGACAGATTCAGAAAATCTTGGAAGATGGCGGCGTCTCTTACACCGGTGACGGCGTGGAAGAGAGCCGGATCGCGTTCGACAAAATTTTATCGAAAGAAAAGTTTCTCGAGCGCGGCGTGGTAACACCCGAATCGGAAGTGATCGACGCCGGTCAGCGTCCAAAAATGTCAGTGCCACTGGTCGTGAAACCGGCGCGACAGGGCTCAACGGTTGGAATCGTGATCGTGAAGAATGAAAACGATCTCGACTCGGCGTTAAAAGAGGCGGCCAAGTTCGATCGCAAACTGTTGATAGAAAAATTTGTATCCGGCCGCGAATTGACGATAGGTATCCTCGGTGATCAAGCCCTGCCGATTCTCGAAATAATTCCAAAGGGTGGTTTTTACGATTTTAATACCAAGTACCCGTTCCTGAATCCGCAGGCTGGCGCGAGCGCCGAGCATGTGTGTCCGGCAAAAATCGATGCTGGACTAACCAAGAAAATTCAAGAATTGGCACTTGCGGCATTTCGCGCCCTTGGTCTCGTTGTTTACGGCCGGGTCGACGTGCTTCTGTCCGATAAAGGCGAACCGTTCGTGCTCGAAGTGAACACGATTCCGGGGATGACCGAAGCGAGCTTGCTTCCGGAAGGCGCAGCCGCTGCAGGAATCAGTTACCCGGATCTTTGCCTGCGCATCATCGAACTATCGCGTGCACGAGAGGAGCGCGCTGGACGATGAGGCGACAGCAACGCCCCCGCGCGCGTAACAGGCGCCTTTCCAGCTTCCGCCAAAGACGGCAGCAACATTTGCTGGACGTCAAAGTGCGCTCGCGGAAAGCCGTCGCTCATCGAAATCGCCGAGTGCTGGTGGTTTTTTCCAAACTGGCGCTCCTGGCGGCGTTGGTTTGTGGCCTCTATGTCGGCGGTCGCTACGCTGCCAAGCGGTTCTTCCTCGACAATCCTGATTACAAGCTCAGCACGATCGAAGTGCAGACCGACGGAACACTGCAGCGCGAGCAAATCCTGAGCGTGGCCGAACTGCATGAAGGCGAAAACATTTTCCGAGTGAACCTGGCACGGGTCCACGATCGCTTGCAGGACCTGCCTCAGGTCGACGAACTCGAAGTGGTCCGAAAGCTACCGGGCGAGATCGACATCCGAATTGTCGAACGCAAACCGATCGCCTGGATCACGAGCGAAAAACAAATGGCTGATCCGTTCGCTTCCGACGCCGCGTTTTTGGTCGATGCCCGGGGCGTTCTGATGAAAGAGAAAAAGCTTTTGTCTGAATATTTGGGATTGCCGCTGATTCTCGGATGCCAGAGCGAATCGCTCGAAGCCGGGAAAACGGTCGAATCGCCGGAAACGAAAGCCGCGCTGGAACTGTTGCGGCTAAGCTCGCGGAGTTTCATGCAAACACGTTTCCAGGTGCGCGAGATCGATGTTTCGAAAGGCTACTGTCTCGTTGTCACGGACAAGAACCACAGCAAGGTCACGTTCGGATTCGACAACCTCGATACCCAGTTGCAGCGCCTCGAGCAGTTTCTGATCTACTCCGACGACGCGCACCACGAGATCGCGACCGTAAATCTGCTGGTGCAACGGAATATCCCTGTGACGTTCGCGAAGCCGCCAGTTGAGGTGATTAACGAAACGATCAAACCCGAGGAATCGCCGAGGATAATGAAGGCGATCCCGCTCAACACGACTGCTTCAAAAGCTACGTCAGTAACCAGCACAAAGAAATCGCGTCCGAAGCCGCTAACTACAGCGACGCCAGTCCCTCCCAGGGCAGGTCCGACTCCAACTCCAGCCAAGCGAGGCTTTCTATTTCAACCTTTCAAGAAAAACTAAATAACATGGCGAGTGGTGATTTGATCGTTGGGCTGGAGATCGGAACGTCGAAAATTTGCGTGGTAGTCGGCGAGACCCGTCCAGACGGAACGCTGAAAATTCTGGGCGTTGGGCAGGCGCCGTCCCGCGGCGTGCGGAAAGGCGAGATTGTCGATTTTGAAACGGCGATGAAATGCGTTCACGAAGCGGTCGTCGACGCGGAACAGAAAAGCGACGTGATGATTCGCAGTGTTTATGTCGCCGTGGCCGGCGGACACATTGAAGGTTTCAACAACCGCGGCTGTGTGATGTTGCCAGAAGATCGCGATGAGATCGACGACCAAGACGTTGAAGACGTGAAGGTCAACGCGCGGGAAGTGAGCATCCCGGCGCCGAACGCATTTCTCCATTCGATCATCCAGCATTATCACGTCGATGGTCAGGATGGAGTCCTTAATCCGGTCGGCATGCTCGGCCAGAAAGTGGAAGCCGATTTTCACATCATCCACGGCGTCCGGACGCGGATCCAAAACACGATCCGATGCGTCAAGGAGTTGCCCCTCGAAGTTGAAGACGTCGTGTTCAGCGCGTTGGCATCCGCGCAAGTTGTGCTCACTCAGCATCAAAAAAATCTCGGCGCGCTGGTCGTCGATATCGGCGGCGGCACGACCGATTACATTCTTTACGTCGATGGCGCGATAAAGCAGAGCGGCGTGCTGGCGGTCGGAGGCGATCACATTACCAACGATATTTCAATGGGATTGCGCATTCCGATAGCCCGCGCGGAGAAAATAAAGATCGAGGAGGGCAGTTGTGTCCTCGGCAACTGCCTTCCAGGCGAAACGATTATCCTTAAAGACGATTCCGGTTTTGCGGGAAAGGAAATCGAACGCGAAACGCTGAACACCATCATTCATCTTCGGCTTCGGGAAACGTTCGAGCTACTCAAGCGCACGGTCGAAGAAGAGCCGTTCATCAATTATGTCGGCGCGGGAATTTTCATCACCGGTGGATGCAGCCTGCTCAATGGGATCGATCATCTTGCCGGCGAGATTTTTGAAATGCCGGCGCACGTAGCTCACGCCCAAACAACCTCGGGCCTCACCTCCGCAGCCGAGAATCCGCAATTCGCGACCACGATCGGTTTGCTCAAATATGCGCAGGCCGTGCAAGTCGATCGGCCGCGAGGCGGCATCACCCGGATTTTTGGAAGACTGTTCAATCGAATGCGGTGACAACAGAAAGATCGACATGATCCAACTCAGTAAAAACTACAGCCTGCCGGAACGGCAGGAGGAAGCGATTCCCATCAAAGTTGTCGGCGTAGGCAGCGCCGGTTCGAACGCGCTCGACCGCGTGTTGCTCGACGGCATGGACAAAGACGATCTGATCGCCATCAACACCGATGTTCAGGCGCTGGCGAGTTCCGTTGCGGCGCGCAAAGTGCAACTCGGCCGCACCAGCACGCGCGGCTTGGGCACCGGGGGCGATCCGGAACTTGGTTATCAAGCCGCACTCGAATCGGCCGATGAGATTCGACAGACGATCGCGGGCGCGCGAATGATTTTTGTTTGCGCTGGACTCGGTGGCGGAACTGGTTCCGGGGCGGCACCGATCGTCGCTCAGCTCGCCCGTGAGGCCGGCTCACTGGTGATCGCTTTCGCCACGCTTCCGTTTTCGTTTGAAGGAAAACGTCGGGCCGGGCAGGCGCAAGACGCGCTCGCGAGATTAAACGAAGTCGCAAACGCAGTAATCTGTTTCGAGAACGATCGAATGGGCGACATGGTTGCGCCCAAGGCAGGAATTCACCAGGCGTTCGGCGTTGCCGACATGACCATCAGCCAGAGCGTGCGCTCGATTGTGAACTTGATTCAGCGACCCGGTCTCATTCGTATCGGATTTGATGATTTATTCGCCGCGCTACGCAGCGAGAACGGTCGTTGCCTGTTCGGCTTTGGCGAGTCGGATTCTGACAACCGTGCGCATGATGCGCTCACTCAGGCCCTGAAAAATCCGTTGATGGACAAAGGTCGAATGCTTTCCGAAGCGTCACATGTTCTGGTTCAGGTCGCCGGCGGACCAGGAATGACACTCTCTGAAGTGGAAATCCTGATGCGTGATCTTGGAAAACATGTCCGTGATCACACCCAAATCGTGTTCGGCACCGCCGTTGACGGGAAAATGGGAAACCGATTGAGCGTAACGATCATCAGTTCGCTCGCTGCGGAAGAGGATGGTGCGTGCTCCCAACCACCGCCGGCGCCAGAGGCGTTTCTCGCTCCACCGCCGCCAGCCGTGGAACAAGTTGAGGAACCGCCGAGACCTGCGCCGAAGATCAAAATTCAGCCCCAGGTAGAGCCGCCCGTATCGGGCGCAACGGAAGCAGCTGCGGACAATCCGCCTTCGCCCAGCGTCGACGTGACCGGCACGACCGCCTCTACACCGGCCAGCGATCTGATTCCGTTTGAACAATCGCAAACTGCCATAGAGCAACCGCCAGTGGTCCCTCTTGCGCCAACGCCTTCGATCAAGAAACCGATGCCGCGCTTGATTCCACCGAAGAAAAAGCCGGTAGTGGAAAAGGAACTTAACGAGCCAAAAACTCCGAAAGAAAAAATTTACGCGAAGCAGGAAGTGATGCAGTTCGAGCCAATCACCCGCGGCCGATTCGAAAAAAGCGAACCGACCATCGTGGAAGGCCAGGACCTCGATGTCCCAACCTTTCTACGCAAGAATATTCGCGTGAAATAGGTGTAGAGCCGCGCCTAACAAGCTCCGGGTTTGGCACAATTTATGATGCTTTTGAGCCGGGTTTTATGCGTCGTCTCGCGGGATTTACCTTGGTCGAAATCATGATCGTGGTATCAATCATTTCATTACTAGCCGTCATAGCTGTTCCTTCCTTTGAGCGAGCCCGGCAACGAGCGCAAAACGCCAAGTTGATCAACGGCCTTCGCGTCGCCACGGATGCATTTGCGATGTACGCGACCGAACATGGTTCCTATCCGGCCGACGTTAATCGCGCCACCGTGCCCGTCGGAATGGACCTCTATTTTGGCTCACATTTCGACTTCACTAAGCCCACGCCAGTTGGCGGAAATTGGGATTGGGACTACAACCAATTTGGATTCACTGCCGGCGTCTCGGTAATCGGATCGGGCGTGGGTGACGCCCGAATGAGAGAAATCGATTCGACGATGGATGATGGTAATCTCAATACCGGCGGATTCCAAAGCACAGCAGCAGATCGCTACACCGCGATCATCGAATAGCGCTTCGACAAATCACTTAGCCTTCATCAGCTCGAGCACAGCGCTGGCCATGCCGACGATTCCAACACGGATGGTCGGCTCGGGTACGGGAGCAAATTTACTCGAGTGCAGCGTTGGCAGGTCTTTCCCTTCCTTTTTGAACTCCGCGATCTTCTCGGGATCGACCGCCCCGATATGAAAATCGACAGCCGGTATGGAATGATCGGGCAGACTGTATTCGGAGAAATCTTCGCCGCCCATTGTTGGATCAACAACGTCAACATTGCCGTCGCCCAGCGCCTTCTTCCAAACCGCGATCAAGCGTTTCGTTAAGTCAGGATTATTGTAAGTCGCGGGTGTGAACTGATCTTTCAAGACCGAAACAATCGGAGCCAAATCCGCTGGAACGCCGCCGGCACTGGCAATTCCCTTGGCAATATCGTCGATCGCTTTAAGGACCCGATCCCGCACTTCGGCTTTATAAGTTCGGACGGTCAATTGCATCTTCACCTCGTCCGGAATGATGTTGTGCTTGGTGCCGCCATGGATCGAGCCGACCGTCACCACGATTGGATCAAGCGGGTTATTTTCGCGGCTGACGATTGTTTGCCAGGCGTTAATCATTTCCGCAGCGAGCACAATCGGGTCCTTTGTTTTATGCGGATAAGCGCCGTGGCCACCGATCCCGCGAACGGTCACGTCGACTGAGTCGACATTCGCGTAAGTGTAACCGGGCGTAACGCCAATGTGCCCCGTGGGCAAGTCGGACTTGTCGTGAAAGCCAAGCGCGAAATCAGGTTTGCCAAAACGATTGTAGAGTCCGCCTTTGAGCAATGCGCGCGCGCCACCGATCGCTTCTTCGGCCGGTTGCCCGACAAAAATGATTGTGCCGCTCCAATCCTGTTTCAGCCGCTGGAGTACTCGCGCCGTGCCAATAAAGGCCGCCATGTGAGCGTCGTGCCCGCAGGCGTGCATTACTGAAACATCCCGGCCTTCATCGTTTTTCGTCGTGACGGTGCTGGCGTAGGGCAGGCCGGTTTCTTCATGGACGGGCAGGGCATCGAGATCCGTGCGGACCAGTACGGTTGGTCCAGTGCCGTTCTTCATCACGCCAATCGCGCTGTAGCACTTCAGCTTTGGATTATCGTATTTGCCAAAATTCTCCGTTACCTCGCATCCGACCGCGCGTAGCTCTTTCGCCACCAAAGCAGCGGTTCGTTCCTCGTGCCCCGACAATTCGGGATGACTGTGGATATCTTTATAAATGGCGAGCAATGACGGCAGCTCGCTCACTGCGGCTTTTTCCACGGGCGACTCCTGGGCGGAAGCAAAACCAGAAAGGAAAATCAAAAAGATCGCAGGCAATAACAGGAAAATCTTCATGGCGCATTTATTACAGCCCCCAGCGCCGCAGGGCAACCGCGATGCCAATCCACAGTTCAGTCGCCGTCTGAAAATTTGGGACGCGACGCCGCGCATCCCTCCATTTACGTTGGACAATTCATGGAGTTCGAGAAGAACGAAATCCTCTTTGGCGCCGGCCCCACGCCGCGGATTGTCGCAATCGAGCTCGGCGAAACCGGCACGGTCAAAGTTCATCGACGCGAAAAGGATGGATCGACCACGACGGACGTGGAACCATTTCGCCCGTTTGTCTGGGCCGATTCGGATGTCGTCGATCTGGGGATCGAAGCAGAAAAGCTTACGGGGGACCTGAAGTTCAGCTGGCTCATCACCGTCGATAGCTGGAAAGAACTCATCGCGCTCCGCAATGGATTGAAAAACTCCAGCCGTGATTTCTTTGCCTTCACCGACCCGGTGCAGCATTACCTGACCGCGACCGGCCGGACTCTCTTCAAAGATTTGCCGTTCGACGAGCTCAAACGAATGCAGCTGGAGATCCTCGCGTTTTCTGAAGGCGATGCTGATCACATTATGAGCATCGGCGTTTCCGACAACACCGGCTGGGAGGAATTAATCGTCGTTGACTCAAAACAATTGCCGGAATCCGAGCATGCCGCCATCAAACGCCTAACAAGCCTGATCAAAGAACGGGACCCGGATGTGATCGAAGGACACGATGTGTTCCGTGTTCACTTGCCTTATCTCGTTGCGCGCGCGAAAAAATTAAAGACGAAGCTAGATTGGGGACGCAGCGGTGGATTCCTGAGATCACGGCCATCGCGGCTGCAAATCGCGGAGAAAACGATTGATTATCCGAAATTCGCTATCGATGGCCGTCATTTCGTCGACACTTTCTTACTCGCGCAATTTTACGACGTTGGGCTCCGGACCCTGACCGGCTTCGAGCGCGCGGACGTCGCGAAACATTTTGGATTTTGTGACAGCGACGAGATCTCCGGCCTTTCCGGTAAAGAACTGGAAAGAGCATATCTGAAAAACCATAGCCGGTTCACACAGCGTGCGCTTTGCGGCGTCCGTGAGATTAAGGCGATGTCAGACTTGTTAAGCCCGAGTTATTTCATCCAAGCCCAGATTTTTCCTTACAATTACCAAGACGTGATCGTGCGGGGCAACGCGACACGTATTAACGCTTTGTTCCTCCGGGAATACTTCCGACAAAAGCACAGCATTCCCGAACTGCCGTTGCCGCAAACATTTGAAGGCGGCTATACCGACATCTTCTTCACTGGCGTCGCGCACAATGTGTGGCATTGCGACGTCGCATCGCTCTATCCGTCGATCATGCTTCAATTCGATTGCTTCCCGACGAGCGATCGGCTTCAGATATTCCGGCATTTGTTAACTGACCTCCGACAGTTTCGCCTCGACGCAAAGGCGAAAATGCGCGCGGCGAAGAATCCAGCCGAACAACGCCATCTCGAAGCTTTCCAAAACACTTTTAAGATCCTGATCAACAGCTTCTACGGTTATCTCGGCTTCGCGCAGGGCCACTTCGCGGATTTCGACGCCGCCGCGCGCGTTACTCAGATCGGACGCGACTTGTTGAAAAAGATGATCGACTGGCTGAACCAGCACGGTGCCAAAGTCATCGAGGTCGACACCGACGGAATTTATTTCGTGCCTCCTTTTGCGGTGGAGGCAAATGCCAGTGCGGCTCGGACCGTCTCGCCTGCAAAATCGAAAGGCAAAGCAGCCGGGACGGCTACCACCATCGAAGAAATCGAGCAGCTGCGCGCTGGGCTAATGAAAATCCTGCCGAAGGGGATCGACGTTGAGTTCGACGAGCAATTCGAGGCGATGTTCAGCTACAAGGCAAAGAATTACGCGCTCCTCACCAAAGATGGCGACGTCATCATCAAGGGTGGCGCGTTGAAGTCGCGCGGACTCGAAAAATTCCAACGCGTGTTTCTCGAAGAAATGATCAAGCGCATCATGGAAGGCAAACCGGAGGAGATCATCGCTCTTCGAAATGAGTTTGAGAAAAAGATCCGCAATCGCGAATGGCACATCGAGATGCTGATGAAGACCGACACCTTGCAAGATTCGCTGGAGAAATACCGGGCCAAGATCGCCGGATCAGCCCGTAACAGAGCAGCCGCCTATGAGCTGGCACTGGCTAGCGGGCGCCTCTATAAGCCGGGGGATCAAATCTCTTATTATATTAAGAGTACAGCCAAAAAAGTTCCCGCCTACGAAGCTGCCCGGCTGACCAGTGACTTCGACCCCGAGAACCGGGACGAGAACGTTGATTATTACGTCGCCAAGCTCGACGAACTTGTTAAGAAATTTAGCGGCATCACCGCAACAGCCTCAGCTCCAAAACAGGAAAGCCTCGCTCTCGACTAATGAAAACAAAACTTTTGATATTCGCCACAGCAATCGCAGTCGCCGCAACTCGCAGTTTTGCGGCCGCTGACAACCATGCCGACATCAAAGCTGAAATCACCAAACGACACGACGAAGCGGTGAAGCGATTACAGGACTGGATCGCGCAGGTTTCGATCGCGGCGGAGAACCGCGGTTATCCTGAGGGCGCGGAATACATGGCGAAGCTCGCGCGCGATGCCGGATTCCAAAAAGCAGATGTAATCACAACTGACGGCAAGCCCGGCGTGTTCGCGACCCTCGACGCCGGCGCGCCGAAGACGGTTGGGCTTTATTTTATGTACGACGTGAAACAGTTCGATCCGGCGGAATGGACATCGCCGCCGACCGAAGCGCGTTTAGTCGATAAGCCGCCACTGGGAAAAGTGATCGTTGGTCGCGGCGCGGTAAATCAAAAAGGACCGGAGGCAGCATTTCTGGCCGCGCTGCATGCAATTAACGGCGCCGCAAAGAAGCTCCCCGTGAATCTGGTGTTAGTTGCGGAAGGCGAAGAGGAAATTGGTTCGCCCCACATCAAACAATTGGCTCACCGTCCGGAAGTCCAGGAAGCCTTGAAGAAATGCGTCGGTGTGTTCATGCCCTCGGCGACCCAGGACCTCGACGGTGTGGTCACGGTGAATCTTGGGTCGAAAGGCGTAATCGAGCTCGAATTGGTTTCGGACGGCGCGAAATGGGGCCGCGGACCGACGAAAGACATTCATTCATCACTCAAGGCAATGATCGACAGCCCAGCCTGGCATTTGATCCATGCGCTGAACACGCTCGTATCGACCGACGGAAACACCATCACAATCGACAATTACCCAAGGCCGCGCCCGTTGAGCGCAGAAGAAAGGGAAATGATCGCGAACGTTTCGAAAGTGAGGAGCGAAGCGAACGCAAAAAAGCAATACAGCACGCAGCATTGGATCGACGATTTACAGTGGCAGCAGGCTAACGAGCGGCTTGAATCGCAGCCGACGGTAAACATCGAAGGATTGGTCGGCGGTTACACCGGCCAGGGCGGCAAAACGATTCTACCGCATCGTGCAGTGGCGAAAATCGATATGCGTCTTGTGCCGGACATGAAAGCAGCCGACGCGCTCGCGGCGTTGAAAGCGCATTTGGCCAGGTACGGCTTCTCCGACATCGAAGTGAACATGACTGGCGGCTACGATCCGACCAGCACGTCGAAGGATTCCGCATTGATCAAAGCGCAAGTCGCGACCTACAAGCAATTCAAGATCAATCCCCTCCTCTGGCCACGCAACGCCGGTTCGTATCCTGGCTACGCTTTCACGGGGGAACCGCTCAAGCTTGCCGCTGGCCATTTCGGTCTCGGTCACGG
>DATINV010000113.1:0-20553 GCA_035473775.1 Chthoniobacterales bacterium | reverse complement strand
GTGCTGAAGGATCTCGGCGTTACTCACGCGAAGTTGATGCAGGCATTGCAACAGGTTAGGGGATCACAACGCGTGACCGATCAAAACCCCGAAGGAAAATATCAAACGCTTGAGAAATACGGCCGCGATCTGACTGCGCTGGCGCGGCGCGGCAAGATTGATCCAGTTATCGGGCGCGACAATGAGATCCGCCGGATCATGCAGGTGTTGTCGCGCAGAACAAAAAACAACCCGGTCCTGATCGGCGATCCCGGCGTCGGCAAAACCGCAATCGTCGAAGGCCTCGCGCGTCGAATCATTTCCGGTGACGTGCCGGAGTCGTTGAAGAATAAACGGCTGATCGCAATGGACATTGGGGCGATGGTCGCCGGCGCGAAGTTTCGCGGCGAATTCGAAGACCGCCTCAAAGCGTTTCTGAAAGAAGTCACCGATTCGCAAGGCGAGATTATTTTGTTCATCGACGAGCTCCACACCATCGTGGGCGCCGGTGCGGCCGAAGGATCGGTTGATGCGTCGAACATGTTGAAGCCGATGCTGGCGCGAGGCGAATTGCGCACGATCGGCGCGACCACGCTCGACGAGTATCGCAAATACATTGAGAAAGACGCCGCACTGGAACGCCGGTTTCAGCCGGTGATGGTGAACGAACCAAGTGTCGAAGACACCATCGCGATTTTGCGCGGACTCAAAGAACGTTACGAAGTGCATCACGGGGTGCGGATTACCGACGCGGCCCTCGTTGCCGCAGCCGTTCTCTCGAATCGTTACATCACCGAACGCTTTCTCCCCGACAAAGCGATTGATCTGGTGGATGAAGCCGGGTCGCGATTGAAGATCGAGTTGGATTCAATGCCGACCGAGATTGACGTGATCGAGCGCGACATCATGCAGCGTGAGATGGAGCGACAAGCGCTCAAAAAAGAAAAAGATCCGGCGAGCAAAGAGCGATTGAAGAAGCTCGAAAAGGAATTGGCGGAGCTAAAAGAAAAGTCCGGCGGGCTGAAAGCCGAATGGCAGAAAGAGAAAGCAGTCATCGACGAACAACGAAAATGGAAAGAAGAGCTCGATCAGTTACGCACTGAGCTTGAGCGCGCGACCCGCCGCGGCGAGTTGGGCAAAGCGAGCGAGCTTCAATACGGTCGGATTCCCGAACTGGAAAAGAAACTGGCTGACGCGACGGCGAAAAGCGCGAAACAAAAGAAATCGCTACTTCGCGAAGAAGTGACGGAGGAAGACATCGCTGAGGTCGTTTCCAACTGGACCCACATTCCGGTCTCGCGATTGCAGGAAGGCGAACGCGAGAAGCTAGTAAAACTCGAACAACATTTGCACCAACGCGTGGTCGATCAGGAACGCGCGATCAAGGCAGTTTCGAACGCAGTTCGCCGTGCTCGCGCTGGGTTGCAGGATCCGAATCGTCCGCTCGGCTCGTTTATTTTTCTCGGGCCGACCGGTGTCGGCAAAACCGAGCTGTCGCGTGCGCTCGCGGAATTCTTGTTCGACGATGAGCACGCCATGGTCCGGATCGACATGAGCGAATACATGGAGAAACACACCGTGGCCCGATTAATCGGTGCGCCACCGGGTTACGTCGGTTACGAGGAGGGCGGCCAATTGAGTGAAGCGGTTCGCCGCCGGCCGTATTCGGTTATCCTTTTCGACGAAATCGAAAAAGCCCACCAGGACGTGTTCAACGTGTTGCTGCAAGTGTTGGATGACGGCCGGATCACCGACGGACAGGGGCGCACCGTCGATTTCAAGAACACGGTCATCATCATGACCTCGAACATCGGATCGCAATACATTCTCGAGCAAGATCAAACTCAAGAGGCTCGCGAACGATTGGTAATGGACGCGTTGCGCGGACATTTTCGTCCCGAATTTCTCAACCGCGTCGACGAGATCATCATCTTCGACCGATTGAGCGAGGATGATTTGAAGAAGATTGTCGAAATCCAGTTGCGTCATTTAACCAAACGGCTTGAGCAACAGAAGATCACGCTCGACCTTTCCGATCCGGCTAAAGCACATCTTGCCCGCGAAGGTTACGATCCCATTTACGGCGCGCGTCCGCTGCGCCGTGTAATCCAAAAAGAAATTCTCGACCCGCTCTCAATCGACATTCTCGAAGGCAAAGTTCGCGAAGGCCACGCCGTTCGCGTCGACATGAAAGACGGTAAGCTCGTCTTCAAAGAGAAATGATTCTGAAGAGTTGACGCGCTTCTGGGGTAAAAGTCGATGAGTGCAGTTCAGATTGATTACCTGGCAGATCATCCAGAATACCTTCCGCAATTGGCGCAGTGGCAGCTCGAGGAATGGGGACCGTTTTCGCAGGACGAAACTCTTGAAACCCGTACCGCAAAACTCAAGACGCACATGAATCGCGATAAGTTGTCGATTGCATGGGTTGGGCATTCGAATGGGCAACTGCTCGGCTCTGCCGCGCTTCGCGTGCATGATCTTGAGGGGCGAGAAGACCTCGGTCCTTGGCTTGGGGGAGTAATCGTTGGTCTCGAGTTTCGTCGTCAGGGAATTGGCGAAGCTCTGTGTGCTGTGGTTGAGAAGCATGCGCGATTACTTGGGATTGAGACCCTCTACTTGTTCACGCTCGATAAGGCGGCGTGGTACTCGCGCTTGGGCTGGACGGCATTCGAACCTTGTCTTTGGCACGGGCACACCTGCCAAATAATGCGCAAGCAATTGGCGGCTGCTTAACTGCTCGATGATTGGTCGACGGGCTTCTGCTGCGTTTTGACTGCTTCTTCGTAAGCGTTCTCGCCTTCCTGGACGTAACACCGGGTGAAAAAACGATCGTGATATTTGTCCCAGCCTTGAGCGAACAGGAATTCATGAGTTTGCGATGAGGTGTAATGGCATTCCGCCATGCTCTTTCCTTCATCGCGTGCAGGTTTCGCATCTTCCATTCCGAACACGAAACAAACGACGGCTTGAGCGTCTTTGGAGATTTTTCGCTTCCCTCCCGTCTTCGGGTCGGCGGCTTCGATGTTGGCAATAAAATGCCGGCTGTGCTCGTCGGGCTTGTACATTTCCATGAACCTGCCTTTATCGAGGAGCGCTTGTTCTTCCTTGATGTACTTGCCCGCCTTGGTGTCGTGAGGCCACAGCAGGCAGATCGTTGTTACTGCTAAGAGTCGAAGGGGTTTTCTCATGGGGACCCTACGGTTTGATAAGTGGTTTCTTTCAGATTATTCGACTCCGATGATTTCCACTGAATAATGACGTCATGCGCTGCGCGTTAACTTTCCTGGCGACGGTTGCTTTCGCCGCCATTGCTCACGCTCAAGAGAACGCTTTACCGAAGCCGAAACTGAAAGATTACGCGCCGGATTCCGTGCGGGTGGGTTGGCAATATTTTGCCAAAGGAGATTACGAAGAGGCGCTGCGGCGCTTTCAGATCGCGATCAAGCTTAACGCAGATTCCGCGCCCGGTTATTACGGGATTGCTTATGTCTACAGCGTTCAACACAAGTTCGATGAAGCGATCAAATTCTACCGCGAAGCAGCACAACGGGATCCGTCGCACGCCGATACCTATGCCAATCTCGGCTACGCGCTGATGGCCAAGCAGCAGTATCCGGAGGCGCTGCAGATGTTAGATAAGGCGATCGAGCTGGATCCCAATTGCGGCGACGCGTATTTGCACTACGCCAATTATTACGCGCTTAAGCAGGATTGGACGAACGTCGAGCAATCGGTCAACAAGGCCGTTAAGTGCGGCAAGAAAATCCGGCCCGAGCTTCGCAAAACGCTCGAAGAACATGGGGTGAAGATCGAGGGCGGTTAAGTGCAGACGTGAGGGCGGCGTCTCGCAAAAGTTAACAATCTGAGCGGAGATCGCGTTCCACCTACACCATCACTTGTTTGAACGCGGACATGAACGATTCCATTTCCGATTGTTTTCCAATCGTTAGCCGCATGTGGGTCGGATACGCAGGAAATAATCGACCAACCGCAACGTTTTTGTCTTTCATCGATTGGATGATTGGGACGACTGGTTTTTTGCAATCGAACATGATGAAATTGGCCTGCGATGGAATCGATTTGTAGCCAAGTTTCTCAAGCTCGCTCAGGGTCCAAGTTTTGGCTTCCGTATTCATCTTCCGGCCATTGGTGACTTGATCGGCGTCGTCGAGGCTCGCGCTGGCCGCGGACAGGGCCATGATGTTGACGCTGTCCCACATTTGGTAGCCGTGCATTCTTTTGATCGTTTCCGGTTGGGCGACACCATAACCGCAACGCAACCCGGCCATGCCGTAAACCTTCGAGAACGTCCGGGCCACGATCAGGTTCGGATGATCCTTCACTAGCGGAATCACGCTCTCGTAATCGGAAGCGTCGGCGTAATGGAAGTATGCTTCGTCGACCAGGATTATTGTTTCCGGCGACGTCTTAGCGATGAAATCGCGCAGATCGTTCTTCGGCGTAATGCTCGCGGTCGGATTGTTCGGATTGCAAATGTAAATTAAACCTTTCTGCGCCGACGCGCCCATTTTCTCGAGATCGTGCGCGTAATCGCTGGTTAGCGGCACCTTCAGGACATCCGCGCCGCAGGCTTTCGAGTATTCGAGGATCGCTTCGAATGTCGGATCAGCGACGACAAGCTTGCCCTGCGCCGGACCGGTGAAAGTTTCCGCGCAAAGTTTTAAGATCTCACTCGAACCGTCACCGAGCACGACTTGGTCGCGGCTGATGTTGTTGATCTTCGCGATCTTGTCGATCAACACGTCGTTCGCCTGGTCGGGATAACGATTACAAATGCCGTGCGCGCTTCTCATCGCATCGTGCGCTTTGGCTGACGGGCCGAACGGATTTTCGTTGGCGCTAAGTCGAACTACGCCGGTCTTGGCCGGAGCGGGGACGGTCGCATCTTTGGCGATGGTAATGCTCGGGCGGACGATCGCGGCCGCGGCGCCGACGCCGAGCAAATGAGCAAACTGACGACGAGAGATAGAATGGGTATTCATAGAAAAGCCTCCGAATAAAGAATTTTGCGCCGGATTCGTTGTTTGCGCGAGCGTGAATTTTGCCTGTAACGCCGCTTTTCACTAACACCGGCCTTGAAGCCGGTGATTCGCAAACCCGTGGACCGAAAGCCGTTTAAACGGTTTTGATTGCGAAGGATCGCCTTCACTCCGCAAAATTGGTGATCGTCTTCGTTAGACCGCCGCTCCAACCGCGTTAGATTCGCAATCAATGCTCGGGTTCTTAAAAGATCGACAGCGCAAACGGCTAAAGGCACGCCCGTTTCCAAACGAGTGGCTGAAGATCATCAAACGCAACGTCGCCTTTTTTGTGCGGCTTCCGGCCAAAGACCAGGCTGAGCTGCTCGAGCACATCCAAGTTTTTTTGGCGGACAAGAATTTCGAAGGCTGCGCGGATCAGGAAATTACCGATGAAATCCGGGTGACAATCGCGACGCAGGCATGTTTGCTATTGCTCCATCGCAAAACCGATTATTTTCCGCGGCTGCTGACGATTCTGGTTTATCCGTCGACTTATCTCGCCAACGAACAGCGGCCGATCACCGCCGAGATTTGGGAGGAAGGCAAACATGCGCGCGCCGGCGAGACCGCGCGGACCATGGGATCGATGGTGTTGGCGTGGGACGCGGTGAAATCCGGGGCAGCCGATCCGGCAGACGGCAAAAACGTCGTGCTGCATGAATTCGCGCACCAGCTTGATTACGAAAATTTCGCAGCTGACGGCACCCCGGCGCTGGCAACACGCGAACAGCAGCTAGCCTGGCGCGAAGTGATGCGGACGGAGTTTGCCTCGTTGCGCGCCGCCGAAGTGACTGGCATTCCGACGTTAATCGATACCTACGGCGCGACAAACCCCGCGGAATTTTTTGCGGTTTCGACCGAAGCGTTTTTCGAAAGGCCGGTCATGCTTCGATCGCAGCACCCGAGATTGTACGCAGAGTTTCGCAATTATTTTCGTCAAAATCCGGCGGAGTTCTCCGCGGAACGGAGTGCGGCGTAGCCAAGACCAGAGGTTGGACGTCAGAGGACAGAAGCCCGCAAAGTTTGAACGACAGCGCCGAGTCGCCTGTCTCACGTTTCACCTATGACCAAAATCATTGCGTTACTAGTAGCGGGAATGTTTGCAACGGGGGCCGTGTTCGCGGGTGAACACGGCGATTGCACCAAGCAAGCCGGAAACACCGGCAAAGCTGCGTGCTCGGTCTCGCTGGCCAGCCTCAACCTGACGCCTGATCAACAGACGAAAATGGATGCGGCGATGGCGGAGCACCACAAAGCGGGTTGCTCTGATGCCAGCGAATCGGCCTACATGAAACAGGCGAAGGGGATTCTGAATAAGGACCAGTTCGCCAAGTTCAAAGCCGAGTGCCAGGGGCACAAGGACAAAGCCAAGACCGAGACATAAGTCTTAGCCGGACTGGCAGTTCGCTGGTCCGATTGTTTGTTTGACGAAAATCGCGTTCGCTTCGCGGCGAACGCGATTTTTATTTACGGCGACGAGGTCGACTCGACGACCTGCCTTAGCAAATTGGCCAAGCGCCATCCGGCTTTGTGCAATTCGCCCCGAACAATATTCGCCGACCAAGCAGAATACGGAATCTGATCCGGCATTAATCTCTCATGAGCGACACCAGCCATGACAAGACGGCCTTGATCAATTGTCTGGTGCATTCGCGAAAACTTGACCCGCTCGTGAGCTTCGCGCGCCAGCGGAAGAATTTCATTCGCCCATAATTCGGGAGAATTCTTGAGTGCAACCCCGACGGGTGGGCGCCAGTTTTGCGGCTCTTGCTTCACCAACTGATCGATCAACGTATGGATGGCGTGTTTGGTTTCCTGGTAATTTTCTTCTTTGGACAAACCGAGGGACCGCTCTGGCAAATTCATGAGTACGGCCTCGTTGTCCCAAAAGCCGTGGAGCTTTAGTCCGCGGTGCCTGATCTCAGACGAAGTTGTTTGGAACAAATACAAGGACACAGTATTTCCACCTTCATCTTCGATCCCGGCCTGCTGCTTGTCTGGATCCACGGCGCGACCCGCCTCATTAAAATAATCTGCTCCGACATGGAGCGGCTGATGAATGTCGCCAACGTAATGAGCGAGCAAAATGACCGCGATCGGCTTAGTGATTTTTCGCGGATTATTTTCCGGGACTTCGCCGCGTAAAACAGCAACGCAGTAGCTAATCATGTGGACGACATCCCACTGGCTTCGGCCAGTGTTGCCATCGGAATACGTGTGCGGGTTAAGAACCGGCACGTCGGTGTAATGAAACCAGTGGTGGGATGGAACCGGGGACGTCGGGTCTTCGGTCGGCGGATTTGCGCGCCAGAAGTCCCGCAATTGCTGGTCGATTTGCGGATGATCGGCGTAATGCGGGAAAGCGTTTGGATCGTCAACGCCGTTCTTGTCCCACGCTCTGATCTCATCCGCGATCACTGCTGCGCGCTGGAGCGTGATGCCATCGGAGAGCGCGTAAATTTTTTTCTCAGCCGCTGTATTGGCGATCAACTTGTCGGCAATGCCGCCGACGATTTGGTGACCGACTGGGCCGTAGGCAAGAACCGAAGCCGGGGCGGCGAAAAGACAAATTGCGGCTATTAATCCTGGGGGACGCATAACAAACCGAAACGTTCGATTAGAACTTAACTGATGGATCCAGTAAATGATATTGCCAGCAAAATAATCCAAACGCGATGCCGCCGAGCGCCAGCAGAATTGCGTGAGTGCGGAACCAAAATCCATGGCCGGGAAGTCGGGCGAACCGAATCGCTACGATTACGAGCAGGACAATCCCGGCCATCAATACCCAGCCGAAAATGTGAAACGTTTGCAGCCACGGATTCACCGCATCGCTGAGCTTTATGATCAATTCTACGCCCAGGCTCAAAGCGATCATCGGCGTCAAAATGAAAATCAATTCGCCAAGGCAAACGATTCGGGAAAGAAAATATAGTGCGCGGTCGCCCGATTTCGCGAACAACGGTCGTTGATATTTTCGTCGAACAAGAACCGCCACCGGCCAAAGCAACACGGTTAAAACCACCAGGAAAAGATTTCCGCCGATCACCAGTTTAAGCAGGTGCTTGTTGTTAAACCAGGAAACGCGTTGGCCTTCGTAAATGGCGGGGAAGGGGAGCATCTCGGTTACTTTGCCGGATGGATCGCGGCGGAACGCGATTCGTTCCGAGCCGTCCACTTCGTTGTAAACCAAAGGCGCAATCTCTTTCCATTTCTTTAACTCTCCGCGCTGATTCTTGTTGTCCTCGACGGTGAGAACGCCCTCTTTGTCGCTCTTTACGCCGAACTGATCGAGCAACGAGATCATTCTGAGAAAAGAGGTTTCGCTGCGACGCGTTCCTTCGTAAACACCGCTCACCGCCAGGCCGTCTGTCTTGGCGGTGTTTTGATCGACTCCGGCCGTCGGCTCCCCTTGATTCGGGAAGTGACGATTCATAAATGCGCGCTGCACTTCGCCACGCCCGCCGCCGATATTCTTGCCAAGGCTGTTGTAGGAAATGAAGTAACCAACGTGCGCGTCAGGAACGAGCACCATGTCGCTATGAAAATAAACGGTGTCGCCGCCGTGACCGATAACACGGACCGGGCTGAGCCAGTATTCCATGAAAGTCAGGCCCATTCCGCAGATCATCGGATTGAGCTCAAGCTGCCGAGTTTGCATTTGCCGAACAGTCTCCGGTTTCAAGATCGACACACCGTCGACGGTTCCGTCTTGCAGAAACGCGAGCATGAAACGCGTCATGTCGGCGGCAGTGGTTGAAAGTGCGCCGGCCGGCGCGGCTTCCACGAATTCAAAATCGCGCGGTTTTTGGGTGGCATTACGATAACCTTTCGACATTTGAGCCGCGATCTGCGCCGGCAACGGCTGATCGAACGTCGAATTGTTCATCTTGAGCGGCTTCAAGATGTGGTTGTCGATGTAACGCTCGAACTTCTCACCGCTGATTCGCTCGACGATATAACCAGCGAGCGTAAACCCATAGTTGGAATACGACGGAATTTTGCCCGGAGGAAAAATGCGACCCGGCATTTGATTCACCAGATAAGTGCGTAAGGGCTTCATATCGCCCTCGCGCGCGACGAACAAATTTTTGAGCGTCTCCTCGAATCCCGCGGTGTGCGTCAACAAACGGCGCAGGGTGATCGGTTCGGGATACGTTTTCGGAATCGCGAAATCGAGGTAGTCGTTCACATCGCGATCGAGATCGAGTTTGCCCTGCTCGACCAGCTGCATCACCGCTGTGGCGGTGAACAGTTTCGAGATCGAACCGGGACGAAATAGGGTTTGATCGGCGATGACGGGCTTCTTCGCTTCGAAATCGGCGTAACCGTAGCCCTTTTGCAACAACATCTGTCCGTCTTTCACCACCGAGACCACCGCGCCGGCGATGTTTCGTGTTTGCAGCTCGGACGGAATGAGCGCGTCGAGAAACGCTTCGAAATCCTGTTTCGTCAAGGCGGGCGCGGGGCTTATCCCTGCAACCGGAGCGGACGGAACTTTCGCTGGCGGAGGCGAGGGCAGCGAAATCAGCGGCGATGGCGCCGGCCCCTGGGCTTTCGCCGCAGCAACCATCGTGAAGATGGTGGCGCAGCCAATAATCAGCTTTTGCATTGGCGGAGTTTGCCAGGTGAGCCGCCACTGACAAGACTACGGTTCTTCCAATCCGCCGCGGATTGCTTCTATCCGCTTCTGTAATTTTTCGAAATGCGAGCCCGGCCAGTAAACTTGATCGCAGCCGGAGCACCGGCGGAATTGGTGGTAGTAGATCTTTGTTAGCGGTTCCAGTTGGCTGATGATTTTCTCTTTTTCGGCCGACTCGAGCGGAGCATTGCATCGCAAACAACGGCTGAATGGTGCCAAGGCCGTGACCAGATCGAACCTACGAAGCACCTCGATGGCCTGCCGGAGCGGGTTCTGTGAGCGCAAATAATAGCCATGGCGCAGGGCGGCGTGCATGAGAAGCGGGCGGTCGCGGGTGAGAAGTGCCCGCTCCTGGTCGGTCGCCACTTCTACCAGCTGCCGATCTTCGGCGTCTCGATCGTAAAGGATGTCAATTCCGAGCAGGCGAAGGTCGCGAACAAGCTTTCCCAAGTGTCCATCGGCGACAAATTTTCGGATGCCGCGCACTTGCAATCGATTTCCCCGAAAAGAAGTAAATGCTTTTAGGTCGATCGGAATAACCTCGATAGTCGCTTCGGATCCAACGACGTAGCTGAAACTGACCGGCTGATCGTTTACTAGAATGAGATCGACCTCGGTATGGGGAACGCGACAAGCCTCTATGATGTCTTTGACCGATGTTCGCTCCTTGAGTCGACGGTCAACCGTGTCGCGTTTGGATCCTAGAAAGAACGGCAAGTCGCCGTGAAACGTCAGCCGGACGTCAAAGGGCGTCATCTGCTCACCCGGGCGATGGAGTAAGCGTATTCAAAACTGGTTCCGCGCGGGCGGGCCGCCAGCCTCCCCGATCCCAGGGGCTCGTCTTCGCCGTAATAACAATCGATCTGCCAGCGATGCAGTCCGCCTCCGGTATCGACAATTCGCCAGCGGGTACTGCCGAACACGCTTTTAATTTCCACAGCAGGCGTTTCGAGAATTACTCCACGGCGCAACGGGCCCGATAATCTCGCTGCAGCCGAGGACCGCGGGACTAGCGTTCCACCGCCGCCGCTGGGCGGCCCGCCGAATCCGTAAGAGCCACCGTAGTAACGGATGTAGTTGCGGCCGTTCACCGGCGACGAGATTCGGCCGTAACCCTCCTTCATCACCGCGCGCAAAAAATCGCGCGGATAAGTGTGACCGTGTAATCCGGGTCTGGTTATGCGGGTTGCATCGAAACCGCGTTCGAAGGTGAAACCGGATTCCTTAGGCGTGTAATAAAGCGTGCAGACAACGAAGTATTCGCCGGCGTGTCCACCGGGTCGTCGCGCCAACTTCTCATTTTCGGATGCGAGCCGTTTCCCAACCTCAGGCCACGGAATTTCGGCACGCGTAGTTGGGAAGATAGATAGCGCAATGCTTACAATAGCGGAGCGGGGAAGCCACGGCGCTATGCGCCGTTGGCGCAGGGCTGTGGCTACAAACATTAGTCGTGAAAGAAATCTTCGGCCGGGCCGCCGAGCAAAATCTGGATCGGCAGCTTTTCTTGTTCGTATTCGTAAGGCGGCTGCTTCCACGCGAATCTCTCCGGATATAATCTTCGAATACAACGGACAATTTCAACGCCTGTTTGAAACGAGCGATAAACATTGCGATCGAGCACGTGAATTTGCGCACCGCCGCAGAGCTCGCCGGCGAACTTGTTGAAAGTCGGTTGAAAATAATTTTCGCGAAAGAAAACGCCCGGCAGATTCAATCCATTTAGCTCGCGGCACAGCAGCTCCGGCTCGACGAACGGGGCGCCGAAAATTTCGAATGGACGTGTTGTTCCGCGGCCTTCGGAAACATTTGTGCCTTCGAGCAAACACATTCCCGGATAAACCGCCGCCGTTTCAAGCGTCGGCATATTCGGCGACGGCATCACCCATGACAGACCGGTTTGGTCGAACCACATTGCGCGCTCCCAGTTTCCCATCGGTAGGACCGTCAACCGGCATTTTTGAAATACTTCGTCGCGAAATTGAGTGCCGAGTTCGCCGATTGTTTTGCCGTGACGAATCGGAATCGGATGAAGGCCAACAAATGATTCGTAGCCTTTTTCGATCGGTGGGCCTTCCACCGTGACGCCGTTGATCGGGTTCGGCCGATCGAGAACAACGACCTGGAGCCCGCGTTTTTCACACGCGTGCAGGCACAGGTAGAGCGTCCAAATAAAAGTGTAATAGCGCGTACCGACGTCTTGAAGATCGACCAGCAAAATATCGAGATCAGAGAGCATTTCAGCGGTTGGCTCGCGATGTTCTCCGTACAAACTGTGGATCGGAATGTGCAGCCGCGGATGCTCGTAGCTTTTCCATTCAATCATGTTGTCCTGGGTCTGGCCCAGAAAACCGTGTTGCGGCCCGAAGAACGCGCGGAGTTGAAATAGATCGCCATTCAAGCGCTCCAGAATTTTCGATGCGTGCTCGAGTTTTGAGGAGACCGATGCTGGATGCAGCAACGCCCCCATCTTTGCGCCGCGAAGTTCTTTCGGCCAGAGCTCGGGAAGATTATCGAGTGGGAGATGAACAGGCATGTGTGGGGAGTTATACCACGTCAGTCAGGTAGGGGCGATTACGCGCCCTGCCAGTGCGCCAATAAAGTACCCGCTTGTAGTTTGCCGCAGAGCGGCATGGCTGACCTCAATCGCCCGCGGGCCGTTCGGGTGAACGGCCCCTACCAAATCTCCGTCGCGCAAAAATAACTCCGACTGCGATCGCTGTGATCACCGCGCAAATTTCAGCGAACCATTCACCGTGACGGGTATAAAACGTGAGTCCGGTTGTTCGCGGCACATTTATTTCGCCACTGAGCACCCCTTCGGTGAACGTGTTGCCGGTATCGTCCCGTAGCATCTGGGTCACATGCCCGAACTGGTTGATGAAACAGGTCACGCCGGTGTTCGCCGCGCGGACCATTGGCCGGCGATTTTCCACGCAGCGGAAAATTGCGTTGGCGAGGTGCTGTCGCGATCCGGACGATTCCAAAAACCAGCCATCATTTGTGACGTCGACGAGCAAGGTCGCGCCGTTCAGAACAAACCTTCGCGCAAGATCGCCCACCGTGTCTTCAAAACAGATTAGCGGAGCCACTCGCACCCCGTTGTTGGTCAGATCGAAAACAATGTAATCGGTTCCGGGCGTGAAATCGCCCGGTACCCATGTGTTCGCGATCGCGGCGAACAATGGGAATGAATGTCGAAGCGGGACGTATTCGCCAAAGGGAACGAGATGGATTTTCCGGTAAGCCTGAATCCGATCGCGGCCACTCGATACCAGGAGCGCGGCGTTGTAATCGCGTCCGTCCTCGAGATCGAGGGAACCAAGCAGCAGATCCGACTTCGTCGATCCTAAAAGCTGTCTGACGAATTGATGACTTGCGGTGCTTGGATCTCGCACCAGATCGGGCATTGAACTCTCTGGCCAGATCAGCAAGTCGGGCGGAGGATTTGCTCGCAACGCTATCTCACTCAATCGTGTAAATCGTTCGAAGATTTCGCGCGTGAACTCGGGATCGAACTTTTGAAATTGCGGCACACTGGCCTGCACGGCCGCAACACGAAGTGGCTCAGTCGGCTCGGGGTTTTTCGCGCGACGTATTCCGAACGCAAAGAGCGCAACCATCGCGATCATTGTCAGGGTGAGATCGAAATGCGGCCGCATTCGATTTGTTCTCGCTTCGGCAAATAATCGAAGCGGGGTGGTAATTGCGATGATGTTTACAAACGCGAGCGCAAACGAGAGTCCAACCACTCCAGTAAATTCGGAGATTTGAATCAGCGGCCAGCTTTGGTGAAGTCCGACGCCGAGACCGTTCCATCCGAAGCCGCTGAAGAGCCAACCTCGAATCCACTCATGCGTCGCCCACGCCGCTGCCGCGACAAACGCAATCAATAGATTCCGCCACGAGGCGGTGACAGCGGTCGGCCGAATTAATCCAATGAACCAGGCCCAAAACGCGAAGTGCAGGCCGAGATAGAGCGATAACAGAAAGGAGAGTCCATGAAGGAAGAGGCTTTGGTACAGATCGCCCAGCGCTCCGAGCCAACTGAATGTACCGGTAAAAAAAACAATTCCGGCGAGATATCCGAGCAAAAGATTTCGCAGCCAACGGCGTTTGCAATTCTCACCGGAAAACCAAACTGCCGCGATCAGCGGAGTTAGCGCGATCCAACAAATCCAGCTTTGATCGAACGGCGCGAAACACGCGACCCCGAGCAAGCCGGTAGCGACGGCAGCCAGCCAAGGCCAGACCCTTTTAAGGATTCGGAACACGGGGCGCACTGTAAAGCTCCAAATCCCAAATCCCAAGTTCCAAGGAAGAACCTACCAAACGCTAAGTCCCAAAGGTTTTTGCTTTGGGTTTATTTGGAGTCAGGGGTTCGAACGGCTGGGATTTCCGCGTTGGCGGCTAGCCGCGGCGCCGGCGCCGAGGTTCGCGTTCCCGACTGCGGCCGGGATGAAGCGCGTCCTTTAGATCGCGAGAATAAGAAGCATTCACTCGAAAAACGGCGCGCTCGACATCTTCCACCGTGCGAATGTTTACCTTGTCCGAAACGATGTAACCGAGCGACATCAGTCCGGTTAAGTCATCGAGAAACTCGGCTCGCTCCATGTCTCCGACCTTGTCTAGCAAGAGGCCGCCGAAAGTTGGCGAGCCAGACAGACCCAACGTCTTTAGCAACGTAATCTCGCCTCCACTCAGATTAATCTCGCGGTGCATGGTGAACCGGGCCCTTTCGAGCAGCTATTGCGCCACCCGATCGTGGGCGTCTTGTTCCAGCCATTTCCAGACCGCTTCAAGCCGCTGACTAACCTCGGATTTGATCTCCGATAGTCGCTCGGCGGAAAACTTGGCGTCTTCCGGCCGGCGTTGCGCAAAAATGTAATACTTTATCTTGGGTTCGGTGCCTGAACCGCGGACCGCGATGCGCGTTTTGTCGTCCAATTCGAAGATCAACATCTTCTGTTTTGGAATAACGTCGCCTTCCACGTCCCGAATCGTTTGCTTTTCGAAATCCGTGATGCCCGTCACGCGTGACTCCGCAATCTTCGTCGGCGGCTTGTGCACATAAGATTCGAGTAGCCGCCCGATCTTGTCGGCGCCTTCGGCGCCTTCAAAATAAATCGACGCGTTTTTCTCGCCGAAATAACCGAGCCCGGCAAATGCTTCATCGAGCAATTGATCCACGGTTCGCCCGCGCGACTTGGCGTAAGCCGCCATTTCGCAAAACATGATCGCGCCGGCGTTGCCGTCCTTGTCTCGCACGAAATCGGCGCCGCTGTAGCCGTAACTTTCTTCGCTTCCGAAAACGAAGAAGGATGAATGCTTCAATCGCGCAGCGCGGGTTTCTTCCTCGGACATCTGGCGGTATTTGTTGCGAATCTCTTCCGGTAACGCGTTCTCGTATTTCGATAGTTTCGCGCCGATGTACTTAAAACCGGTCAAGGTGTCGACGCACCGGACGCCGAAAGATTTGGCAATAACGCTCTGCATATCGGTGGTTACGAACGTTTTGATCACAACTGCGCGCGAACGATTTTGTTCGTTCAAGATGCCGAGCTCGAAAAACTTCTTAAGACGATAGTACGAAAGAAGAGAACCAATTTGATTTCCGCTAATCAATTTCAGCTCGCCGTTTGGATTTCGAACCGCGACGCCGATGCGATCGCAATCTGGGTCGGTGGCAAGGACAATGTCGGCCTCTGTTTTCTTCGCCAGCTCCATTCCAAGCGTAAGCGCTTCGGCATTTTCCGGATTTGGCGATTTCACGCTTGAAAATCGCGGATCCGGCTTTTCCTGCTCGGGGACGATTTGGAAATTGAAGCCGAGTCGCTTCAACATCGGTTCCAGAGTAATCGCGCCGGTGCCATGCAACGGGGTAAAGACGACGCGCAACGACTTCGCTTGTTCAAGAACACTTCGGTCCACCACAATCGTGTCGAGTCGGTTCATGTAGGCTTTATCGATATCAGATCCGATTGTCGTAATTTTTCCCTGCCGATGTTTTGGTAACGGTTCGTAGTTCTCGCTCGTGGCTGCGTTTACTTTTTGGATGATCCCGTTTGCGTGGGGCTCGATCACTTGCCCGCCGTCGGCGAAATAAACTTTGTAGCCGTTATCGTGCGGGGGATTGTGACTGGCAGTGATCACAATCCCGGCGGTGGCGTTCAAATATCGAACTGCGAACGACAATTGTGGCGTAGAGCGCGGCCCATCGAAAACGAATGCGTCGCAACCGTTTTCCGATGCGACTTTGGCTGTGAGCGCCGTGAACTCGTTGGAAAAGAATCGCGTGTCATGCGCGATCACGATTTTTGGCCGGGCTTCGATCTTGTTCTTGGCATGCCACTCTTTGGCGTAAGCGGCCAGACCCTGAGTCGCGCGATTCACGTTCGCGAAGTTCATCGCGTTGGTGCCCACGCAGGGGAATTCCGGACGATCGTTAGGCCCGGCCGAGCCGCGTTCGGACTTGGTTATGATTTTTCCGATGGTGCGGCCGCGCAGTCCGCCAGTGCCGAACTCGAGCGTCTTATAAAAACGATCGTTCAGCTCGTTCCACTCTTCGGCGTCCACGAGTTCGTCGATGACACGCGAATAAAGATCGGAAGGAGCAGCCGCCAGCAGCGCGCGAATATTCTTCGCCGCCGAATCGAGCAGGCGCTTATTCGCGACCGCGCGGTCGATCTTGTTTTCTGACTTCTCTTGCACCGGCGGCAATTTTCCGGCGCGAGTGTGCTTTGCAAGCCGAAGCTTGCTCCGGGAAATTCCTACTTGCAGGGACCCGGCACCGGGATCACGAGCTTACCGTCCTTCTCGGCCACGAAACTCGTGCTACTACTGGTCGAACTGCCGTTGTCATCCTTGTGCTCCACTTTGATCAGGAGATTTTTGGTTGGCTTCAAGGTAAGACACATTTTTCCGCCCGGCCCTTCCTGGGGCTCGCCCGCTTTTTTCATTTGCTCTGGGGTAAGCGCAACCAGTTCGATACTCGCGATCTTTGAGCCGGCCTCGGCGGTCAGCATCATTTTATAAAACTGCAGCGCGCCCGCGTCGGAGCCGGTCGTGTAGAGAAAGGATTCCAGCGTTTTCGTGTCTTTGGATTCAAACGCTGCCTTGTATTTATCGGTAAACGCTTTGTCTTCAGCACTGCCGGCACGGCAAAAAGTCGTGGCAACGCTGATGAAGCAAATAGCAGACAACAATGTTTTCATAGATTGAGTGATTCGTAATCGTTGTCGTCCCCCTGCTTGTTCACCTCCGACAACAGAAGTCGCAGAGCTAATCGGGTCCGTGTTAGAAGGGCAAGTCATTTCATCTTTGGTGACGAGAAAATTCGTTGCCGATGCACGCGACGCGGGCTAATCAGATCGAACACGCGGTTGCGCTGACAGATGAATATTCACGAATATCAAGCGAAGGAGTTGCTGGAAAAGTTCGGCGTCGCCACCACTCGCGGAAAAGTGGCGTCGACTCCGGATGAAGCGGAAGCGATTGCGCGCGAGATCGAACACGCGACAGAAAACGCACCGATTTCGCCAGTCCTTCGGCCGAGCGATGCAGCGCCGCCGAAAGAAGCGACGGCCTCGCGCGGCCAACAGGTCGATCTCGTAGTGAAAGCGCAGGTTCACGCCGGCGGACGCGGGAAGGGAACTTTCAAAAACGGATTCAAGGGCGGCGTGCAGGTTGTAAAATCGGCCAAGGAAGCGCGTGATGTTGCTGCCAAAATGCTCGGGCAAACTTTGGTCACGCATCAAACTGGCCCGGGCGGACGCGTGGTGAACAAAGTTTTGGTCGCGGAATCAGCCGATATCGCGCGTGAAATTTATTTCGCGATTCTGTTGGATCGGGCAACTGCGGCGCCGCTCATCGTTGCCAGCACCGAAGGCGGTGTCGAAATTGAAACGGTGGCGGCGAAGTCGCCCGAAAAGATCATTCGCGAGCCGATCGATCCGATTGCTGGGCTACAACCGTTCCAGACGCGCAAACTTGCGCAGCAGCTTGGCTTCGAACATTCGCAAACCAAAGCGGCAAGCAAATTGTTCGGCGGACTTTATCGCACCTTTATCGGCTGCGATTGCTCGATGGTTGAGATCAATCCGCTGGTCGTGACCAAGGGTGGCCAGGTGCTCGCGCTTGATGCGAAATTTAATTTCGATGACAACGCACTTTATCGGCATCCCGAGATTGCTGCGATGCGCGACACGGCGGAAGAAGATGCGCGCGAAGTCGAAGCGTCGAAGCATGGACTGAATTACATCGGACTCGATGGCAACATCGCCTGCTTGGTCAACGGCGCCGGACTTGCCATGGCGACAATGGATATCATCAAGTTTTACGGCGGCAATCCGGCCAACTTTCTTGATGTCGGCGGCAGCGCGACCGAAGAGCAGGTAACGGAAGCGTTCAAAATCCTGATCGCCGACAAAAACGTAAAAGCGATTCTGGTTAACATTTTCGGCGGGATCATGAAGGTCGACGTGATCGCGAACGGGATCATAAACGCCGCCAAGACGGTAAAACTATCAGTGCCGCTGGTGGTTCGGCTGGAAGGAACGAACGTTGAAAAAGGCAAAAAGCTCTTAAAGGAGAGCGGCGTGACCTTAATCACGGCGGACGATCTGGCTGATGCCGCACAGAAAGCCGTCAAAGCCGCCGGAGGAAAACAATGAAAGTTAAAGAAATCGGTTTTGTGGCAATCCCGGTAAACGATGTGGAGCGCTCCCGAAAGTTTTACGAAGGAGTGCTGGGTTTGCAGAAGTCCGGAGAATTCATGGACGGACAATGGATCGAATACGCGATCGGCAAAGATACGCTCGCCATTGCCAAAACCGACAGCGATTGGAAGCCTTCGGATCAAGGTAGCAGTCCGGCTCTGGAAGTGGAGAGTTTCGAAGGCGCGATCGAAAAACTGAAAACGGCGAAAGTCCCTTTTGCAGCCGAACCGTTCGAGACGCCGGTATGCCACATCGCTGTGGTGCAGGATCCGGACGGAAACAAATTAATGATTCACAAATTAAAATCGACCTAACAAGTGACAGATATGATCAACGAAGTTGCATTTATCGCCATTGCCGTTTCCGACAAGGAACGGGCACGAAGGTTCTATCAGGAAACGCTCGAGTTGAAGCCGGCGACTACAGGAATGGAAGGCGCCTGGGTTGAATATGAATTGGGCGCGACGACGATCGGCGTTGGTTGTCATCCCGCGTGGAAATCTTCGCGCGACGGAACGACTGTCGCGTTTGAGGTATCGGATATTCACGATGTCGTCGAAAAACTGAAATCCCGCGGCGTCGCTTTCGAGGGCGAGACGATCGAAACGCCGGTCTGCTGGATGGCGCAATTTCGCGACCCGGATGGAAACAAGCTGCTGGTGCACCAACGAAAGAAATGACGAGGCTCGAATGCCGAATGTCGAAGGAATGATCAAATGACTAAGCTCGAACGTATGATCGGCATAAACCTGTCGCCGCATCGCATCATTCGGGTTTCGACATTATTTCGTCATTCGTCATTGGTCCTTCGTCATTAACATCATGTCCGTTCTCGTCGATAAGAATACGCGGCTCCTGGTTCAGGGAATCACTGGCAGCGCCGGCGCGTTCCACACCCGGCAGTGCGCCGAGTACGGCACCAACGTCGTCGCTGGGGTCACGCCCGGAAAAGGCGGGCAAATGTTCGATGAGAAAATTCCGGTGTTCGACACGGTTTGGGAAGCGAAACAGAAGACGAATTGCAACGTCTCGATGATTTTTGTGCCGGCGGCGTTCGCGGCGGATTCGATACTGGAAGCAGTCAACGCCGACCTAGACCTCGTGGTTTGCATCACCGAAGGAATTCCGGTCATGGACATGATGCGGGTCAAAGCCCAGATGCGCGGAAAGCGGACACGACTGATTGGACCGAATTGTCCGGGAATCATCACGCCAGGGGCGTGCAAAATCGGCATCATGCCGGGTTACATCCATAAGCAGGGAAATGTCGGCGTGATTTCGCGCTCCGGCACGCTGACCTACGAAGCGGTTTGGCAGTTGACCACGCGCGGTTACGGTCAATCAACCTGCATCGGAATTGGCGGCGATCCGATCAACGGCATGTCGCACCGTGATGCAGTCCAACTTTTCGAATCGGATCCAGACACGGAAGCGATGATCCTTATCGGCGAAATCGGCGGTTCAGCGGAAGAAGAAGCGGCTGAATGGATCAAGCAGCATGGCAAGAAACCGGTCGCGGCATTCATTGCGGGAATGACAGCGCCGCCCGGGCGTCGAATGGGTCACGCTGGGGCAATTGTTTCCGGCGGAAAAGGAACCGCGTCGGGAAAAATCGACGCGCTCGAAGCCGCCGGCATCGCCGTTGCCGAAACGCCGGCCACAATTGCCGACACACTTATAGCGCAGCTCAAACGCTGATCAAAGTCTCGTTAGGGCATCTTAATTTTCACCGCATCGATCAATGAGCAAAAAAAAATCCCAAGGTTGATGGATTTTTTAAGAGAGCGCCAACGTGGCGTGCGGAGATGACGGAACTGCGAGCGATCGTTCTTGGCTGCCCGGTCACCGAGGAATTGAAGTGGGGTAAACCGTGTTACACCTTCGAAAGCAGTAACGTCGCAATCATTCAGGGATTCAAAGAGTACTGTGCGCTCTTGTTTCCCAAAGGCGCCCTGTTAAAGGATCCCAACGGCATCCTGGTTCGACAAACCGAGAACGTGCAGGCCGCGCGCCAGCTTCGGTTCACCACTCTGCGAGAAATCGTTCAGTTGAAATCGGTCATAAAATCCTATGTCAATGAAGCCATTGCGGTGGAGAAAGCCGGCTTAGAAGTGACTTACAAGAGAACTTCAGAATTTAAAGTTCCGGCAGAGTTGAAGGAAAGGCTGGATGA
>DATINV010000112.1:0-3457 GCA_035473775.1 Chthoniobacterales bacterium | reverse complement strand
GGCAAGAAGTGGATCGGCTGCTCCGCCGGCGATGTCATTTTTAGGCGGCCAAAGGCCGCGATTTACTAGCATCGAGCAAGGGACTGCTCGATCCGCCTCGGAAAAAACATGGTTGAAAAGGCGCCCAAGCCCGCTACATTTCGCGCTTCTTATGGCAAAGATGGCCTGGATTAACCGCAATGAGCGCAAGCGCGCGTCGGTAAAGAAATATGCCGCGCTCCGCGCTGAGCTCAAAGCAAAGAAGGATTACGCCGGCTTGGCGCAGCTTCCCCGCGACGCCAGCCCGACGCGAGTGGTAAACCGTTGTCAGGTAACGGGTCGCCGCCGCGCCTTCATTCGCCGGTTTAAAATCTCGCGGCTGACATTCCGCGAACTCGCCTCCCAGGGATTGATCCCTGGCGTGACGAAATCCAGCTGGTAGCATCCGCGCTGTAGCGGCAGCCGTGTCGGCTGCAGGCTTCTTCGGGAAGCGGGCGACACGCCCGCCACTACAGCAGCAAAATGAACATTTCGATCTCTGGTTTTTTCGCAGACGCGGCGGTCACCCAATGGGATTCGCCCGCCGTTATCTTTGCCAAGCTGGCGACCATCGGCGCGCTGGTCGGCTTGAACGGATTTTTTGTCGCATGCGAATTCGCGATCATCAAAGTTCGGGCGAGTCAGCTCGATACTTTGGTCGAGGAAGGTGACGCGCGCGCCCGATTCGCGAAATACATTCGCTCGCATCTTGATGCCTATCTGTCAGCAACGCAGCTCGGTGTAACGCTAGCGAGTCTGGCCTTGGGCTGGGTCGGCGAGGAATTTCTCGCGCATTTAATCGAGCCGTTTTTTGCCCTCGCCAACATTCATTCCCACGCAGTTGTCACGTCGATTTCGGTGACGCTCGCGTTCATCGGAATCACCTTCATGCACATCGTGTTCGGCGAGCTGGCCCCCAAATACACCGCCATCGCTAGCCCGTTGACCGTTTCGTTGCGGTTAGTTCGGCCGCTCGGTGCATTTTATTTTTTGTTTAAGCCGGCAATCTGGATCCTGCAGAAATCCTCGAATTTTCTTTTGAACCGTGTTTTCCGGATGAAACCCGTCGCCGGGACAGAGCTGGCCCACACCGAAGAAGAGTTGCGATTGATTCTCGAACAGAGCGAGAAATCCAAGGAAGTTTCGGCGCTCGGCCGCAAGCTCGTGCTCAATGTTCTCGATCTGCGCGAACGCGTTGTGCGCGACATCATGACGCCGCGCGGCGACGTCGTTTATCTCGATCTCGAGGACGATTTTGAAACCAACGCGAAGAAGGCGATCGCCTCCAAACACACGCGCTTCCCGCTTTGCCGCCAGAATCTCGATTACACCGTCGGGCTGATTCACATCAAAGAGCTCGTGCCAATGATGCGCGACCCGAATCCGGACATGATGAAGATCAAACGCGAGTTGGTCCCGGTCCCGGAAATGATGCCGCTCGAGAAACTGTTGAGCTTGTTTTTAAACAAGCACGCGCACCTTGCCATTGTGGTCGACGAATTCGGCGGGACCGTCGGAATGGTTACGCTCGAGGACGTGCTCGAAGAACTGGTTGGCGACATTCAGGATGAATTCGATACCGAGAAAGCGGAGTTCCAAAAGATCAATGCGAATGAATTCACCGTCGACGGAACGCTTGGCCTCTACGAATTGAACGATCTGGCGAAGCTCGAACTCGAAAGCGCGGATGTGAGCACGATTGGCGGGTACGTCACTCACTTGTTAGGCCATCTGCCGAAACAAGGCGAGCAGGTGAGAATCGACGGTTATCTGGTCACGGTTTCACAAACTGATGCGCGCCGGGTGAAGCAGCTTCATTTCCGGAAAGTGGAAGAAGAAAAAGCGGTGACAAAGTGACGTCTGACGAGTGACAAGAAAGTCGGACGCGCTCGTCACTTGCCACCGTGATGTTTACTCTTGTTTGATCTGGATGTGGAAAGAAAAGGTAGTACCGGGTGCAATTCCTCATTGAAGTAAACATCATATGTCCGCATTGCGGGGAAGTTTTTCCGCTTCAGATCGACACCTCTCAGCGAGAACAATCCTTGATTGAGGATTGCACGATTTGTTGCCAGCCGATCAACCTAACGATTCGATGCGAACCAGGCCAAGTGGTCGATCTTGTTTACGGCCAATGAGCCGTTAACTTGATCTGAATGCACGAACAGGCCTCGTCCAATGACGGCTGGCGGCTCGAGCGAACGGCGCCGAGTCTTCCGGAATCCCATCGCACGGTACTGATCGCGCCGGGCGCCAGTTTCTGGCGAAAGCTGCTCGCGTTCTCCGGACCTGGTTATCTGGTCGCGGTTGGTTACATGGATCCCGGTAATTGGGCGACCGATCTGGCAGGCGGATCGGCATTTGGCTACACCCTTCTCAGCATCATTTTGCTTTCGAACTTGATGGCGATCCTACTCCAGGCGCTTTGTGCGCGGCTCGGGATCGCTACTCATCGCGACCTCGCGCAAGCCTGTCACGATCATTATTCGCGGCCGGTTTCATTCGCGCTCTGGATTCTCTGCGAATTGGCCATCTCAGCGTGCGATCTCGCTGAAGTAATTGGTTCGGCGATCGCGCTCAACCTTCTCTTCAAAATCCCCATCGTGGTGGGTGTCTGCGTTACCGCGCTCGATGTGCTCGCAGTTTTATATTTACAGAATAAGGGCTTTCGTTACATCGAAGCGCTGGTCGTGGTTCTGATCCTGACCATCGGCGGTTGTTTCCTTTTTGAGATTATCTTTGCTAAACCGGAATTCGCGGCCGTGCTCGAGGGTTTCATCCCGAGTCGAGACATCGTGACCAATCGGGAAATGCTCTACATCGCGATCGGAATTCTGGGCGCGACGGTAATGCCGCATAATCTTTATCTACACTCATCCGTAGTGCAGACCCGGAAGTACGAGCAGACCTCCGCCGGAAAAGCCGAAGCGATCAAATTCGCGACGATCGATTCCAGCGTCGCCTTAATGTTCGCGCTTTTCATCAACGCCGCGATCCTGATCGTTGCCGCGGCGACTTTTCACAGCCGCGGTCATCATGGAGTCGCTGAAATTCAGGACGCTTACAAACTCCTTTCACCTATGCTCGGAGTTCCGGTCGCGAGCGCACTATTCGCCTTTGCTCTTCTCGCATCAGGGCAAAATTCGACCCTGACTGGAACGCTCGCCGGCCAAATCGTGATGGAAGGTTTTCTCAATATCCGGCTGCGCCCGTGGTTACGACGATTGATCACGCGACTGATCGCGATCGTCCCGGCGGTTTTGACGGCGGCCTTTTTTGGGGCAAGCGGGACGGCCAAGCTTCTGTTGCTCAGTCAGGTTATTCTCAGCATGCAACTTGCCTTTGCCGTAATTCCGCTCGTGTTGTTCACGAGCGATCGCCGAAAAATGGGCAAGTTTGCATCTCCTTGGTGGTTGCAAACGCTCGCTTGGATAACAGC
>DATINV010000111.1:0-16436 GCA_035473775.1 Chthoniobacterales bacterium | reverse complement strand
TTCCGTGGACGGGTGCGGGCGGCGCTCCAGGGCCGGCGTGAAATCGGCGCTCAAATTCTGGAGATCGTGGTCTGGGGTTATGAGGACGACAATGAAGCGCGGGAGGCACTGACCCGCGAACTTCAGCGTGTAGTTCGAGTCAGTTAAGCTCTCGCGATTCCGCAAAACACTCGTAAAATCGGAGCAAGAAGCGGGTGGGCTTTGCCCCGATCTGCTGACAAATTGTTGTCATGAATGATTACGAACGCGTCGCCAATGTGATCCGTTTTTTGGATCGACATCACACTGAGCAACCTGATCTCGCTGCGCTGGCCAACGCCGCTGGCTTGAGCGTGTTTTATTTTCACCGGCTTTTTTCCGCCTGGGCGGGCGTCACCCCAAAGGATTTTCTGCAATGTCTCACCCTCGAGCACGTGAAACAGCTTTTGCACGACGGCGAAAGCGTGTTTGACGCCGCGCTCGACGTCGGCTTGTCGGGACCCGGTCGCTTGCACGATTTGTGTGTCACCCTTGAATCTGCTTCTCCCGGCGAAATGAAAAACGGCGGGGCCGGCATGCAAATAGAGTACGGTTTTGCCGACACGCCATTCGGCGAAGCTCTCATCGCTGAAACGAAGCGCGGTATTTGTCACTTCTCTTTCGTCGATGTTGGCGGCCGTGACCGCGTGTGCGATTTGTTAACCTCGGATTGGCCGAATGCGAAATTGAGTCGCAACGATTCGCGAGTCGCGGAAGTGTCGTCGACAATTTTTGCCGCGACCACAAAGCCTGTCCTGAGTGGAGTCGAAGGATCGACATCGGACCGTCCTTTACGCGCGTTTGTTCGCGGAACCCCGTTTCAAATCCGGGTCTGGCGCGCGCTACTTCGAATTCCTATTGGAAGTCTGACCACTTACGGACGTCTCGCTCAAGCAATCGGACAATCGAAAGCGGCCCGTGCCGTAGGCAGCGCAGTCGGCGCGAATCCGATCTCGTTTATCATTCCCTGCCACCGCGTGATTCGCGAAACCGGTGCGCTTGGAAATTACGGCGGCGGGCGAATTCGCAAACAGGTGATGGTCGGCTGGGAACTTTCGCCGCGCGGCGCGGTGGTCGCGGACGATGGAATTCACGCGACAGCTGCGTAAGATTGCGGCAAGCGCCGGACGGTCGACATCTTCAGCGCCGCGAATATTGTAAGTTGTCGTCGCTTACAATGGACCAATCACACCTCGATTACGCGGGCTTTCGCCACGAATACATCGGCGAGGGATTACGCCGCGCCGAGCTCGATCCGGATCCGATTAAACAATTTCACAAATGGTTCGCCGCTGCGATCGAGGCCGGCATTCACGATGCCAACGCGATGACCCTGGCCACCTGCGTCGGTGACAAACCGTCGGCCCGGATCGTTCTTCTTAAACATTTTGATGAGCATGGGTTCGTTTTCTTCACCAACTACACCAGCGACAAAGGGCGACAGCTCGAGAAGAATCCGAACGCCGCGCTGGTGATGTATTGGATGGAAGTGGAACGACAAATCCGGGTCGAGGGTAAGGTTGAGAAAACCTCCCGCGAAGAGTCGGAGGAATACTTTCACAGCCGTCCGATCGGCGCGCAATTTGGAGCCTGGGCGTCGCAACAAAGCCATGTCATCGATGCCCGCAGAATTCTGGACGCGCGCCTGGAAGAAGCGAAACAACGCTTTGCCGAGGGCGCGGTTCCTCTGCCGCCCCACTGGGGCGGTTATCGACTCAAACCGGATCGAATCGAATTTTGGCAGGGTCGCACCGATCGCTTGCATGATCGTTTCCGTTACACGCGTCAGGCTGACTCGTGGTCAATTGATCGGCTTGCGCCGTAATGGCAGCTCCGGAATCGAAAATCGAGATCGTCCGGGGAGATATTACTCGACTTGATGTTGATGCGATCGTAAACGCGGCCAACACCAGATTGCTTGGGGGCGGCGGGGTTGATGGCGCGATCCATCGAGCCGCCGGTCCGAAACTTCTCGAAGCGTGCCGCAGTTTAGGCGGCTGCTCGACCGGGGAAGCGAAAATCACGTGCGGATACAATTTACCGGCCAGGTTTGTGATTCATACCGTCGGTCCGGTTTGGTCGGGCGGAAATCGCGGTGAAGCAGAGCTTTTGGCCGGCTGTTACCGCAACTCGTTGCGAGTCGCAGTCGAAAACAATGTCAAAACAATCGGGTTTCCGGCAGTCAGTTGCGGCGCGTATAGGTATCCGATTTCGGCAGCGGCCGAGATCGCAATCAAAATCACTCGCGAGTTCTTGGCGACAAATGATCAGATCCACAAAGTGACGTTTGTTTTGGCCACGGATGAGATTTTCGCGGCTTACGAAGACTCGCTTGAACCCGGCGGTTAGATCGTGTTTGGTCGAATAAGGCAACAACTGGACGTGTCTGAATGGTTTAGACCAGCGCATCCGGGGCAGTAATTGCGAATTATTAATGATGGATTCGATCGAAGACGATTTTGTGAACGATGAGCCGCTAGCAGCGGAACAGGCTTCTTTGCCGGGGCGCCGTCGCCGTCGGCCGCCGACCGTTTTGGAGCCTAAACCACGCCGACGCGAGCAAATCCGGGGACGCCCGAATTCGAGTCGTGGCCGGACCGAACTCTTTCTGCGCCAAAATCCAGTGCCATTGGTGATTGGCGCGCTGGCCGCTGGGGTTGTCATCGGTTTGGCGATTCACTTCGCATCCCGTTCTGAGGAAAAGGAAGCAAGAACGCCGCTCGGACGAATTAACTGGAGTTTTCTTTCGTTGCCATTTCTCTGGCCGGCGATTCGGTCCGTGAAGGATAGATTCGAGGATTCTGCGGAAGCGGTCGGCGAAGGCGTGAAGGGTATCGACCTCGATCGTTACACCCGGCCGATCCGCAAACGCTGGAAATCCTGGATGAGCTAAGTTTTTGCCACGTCGCTGTTTCGCGTGGGGTTCTTTCCGGCAAGAATGCTAACCGCGCGCGTGGTGCGCATCCAAGTCATTTGACGTTCGGCTTACATCGTTAAAAGTTGGGCGCTCCAGGGAAATCATGAGGGCTTTTTCAATCATACTCGTAGCTACTCTCTTGGTGGGTTGCGCCGGGGACAAGGTCCCGGCTTGGGTGCGCGGCGCCTCCAAGCAACAAAGCAGATGGGGTCATTACAGCGGTTACGTTGAGGCCCGTTGGGAAAACGACGGGCGCACCATGACGTTGTTGAGCGAATTGCGTTACACCGATCCCGATGGCGTGGTTTGGATCGCGCCGGCCGGTTCGGTTGTGGATGGCGCATCGATTCCGCGCTCGCTTTGGTCGCTGATGGGAGGACCATTCGAAGGGAGATATCGAAACGCCTCAGTGCTGCACGATGTAGCCTATGATCAACACAACAAACCATGGCCGGTTTGCGATCAAATGTTTTACAACGCAATGCGTTGCAGCGGGGTCGGCGCGGTCGAAGCCGGCACGATGTATTACGGACTCCGAAAATTTGGGCGGCATTGGAAACATCCAAAGGCGGAGCCGGTTAAGGTTGGCGAGGATATCGTGGCCCGCGCCGAACCGGTGAATCAGGGTGATATCAACGCGACTCGCAATTGGATCCGCAGTTCGGCTCCGAATTTGCAACAGATCGAGCAGCGCGCCGCCGCGGCGTCGGACGGCTCGCACTGATCAATCTTTTCCGTCGCCGTTTGTTTCTTGGGGACGCTCAGCCTCGGTCGCCTCCGTTTTTTCCAAAGCGACCGCCAACACTTCATCGACATTTTCTACCGGAACGAATTTTAGCTTCTGTTTCGCTTCGTCCGGAACGTCCACCAGGTCCTTTTCGTTTAGCTTCGGAATGATGACCGTCGAAATTCCGGCGCGCATCGCGGCTAGACTTTTCTCTTTCAGTCCACCGATCGGCAAAACCAGACCGCGTAATGTGATCTCGCCGGTCATCGCGACATCGAAACGGACCGGTTTGTTGGCAAAAAGGGACGCGAGCGCGGTGAACATCGCAATTCCCGCGGATGGCCCATCTTTTGGCACCGCGCCGGCTGGAACGTGCACGTGAATGTCCATATCTCTGAAATCCTCTGGTTTAACCCCGATTTGGCCGTTGCGGCTGCGGACCAGACTGAGCGCTGCTTGCACCGATTCTTTCATCACGTTTCCGATTTGTCCGGTTAACGTGACGTTGCCTTTCCCCGGATAACGCGTCGCTTCAATGTGCAAAACTTCGCCGCCGTAAGGCGTGTAAGCCAGGCCGGTAACAACGCCCGGTTGACTAGTTTTCAATTTGCTTTCCCGCACGTAACGGGCCGGCCCGAGCGTTTGGGCGACAAAATCCGGCGTCACTTCCACGTGCTGGCATTCACCGCGCGCGCATTTCGAGGCGACCGACCGACAAATCGCGCCGATCTGCCGTTCCAGTTCGCGCACCCCGGCTTCGTGCGTGTAATCATTGATGATCTTGCGAATTCCTTCGTCTTGGAATTCGCATTGATCCGGTTTGAGTCCGTTTTCTTCTAGTTGTCGCCTAACCAGATACCGTTTCGCGATCTCCAATTTTTCGCGCTCGGTGTAACCCGGCAGCGAAATCACTTCGATTCGATCACGCAGCGGTTCGGGAACTCCATCAATGTAATTGGCGGTGCCAATGAAAATGACCTGCGACAAATCGAATGGCACATCGAGATATCGATCGACAAACGCGTTGTTCTGCCTCGGATCGAGCACTTCGAGCATCGCGCTCGCCGGATCGCCGCGGAAATCCGCACCGATCTTATCGATCTCATCCAGCATGAAAACCGGATTGCGCGTTCCAGCGCGGCGGAGCTCCTGGATGATTCGGCCTGGCATCGAACCGATATAAGTCCGTCGGTGTCCGCGAATTTCCGCTTCATCCCGCATCCCGCCGAGACTGATCCGAACAAATTTGCGGCCGAGCGCGTCGGCGATTGATTGTCCGAGACTGGTCTTGCCCACCCCGGGCGGTCCGAGAAAACACAGGATCGGTCCGTGCCCATTCGGGTTGAGTTTCCGCACCGCCAGATATTCGATCAGGCGTCGCTTAACCTTTTCGAGATCGTAATGGTCGCGATCCAAAATTTGCTGGGCCTGATCGAGATCGATGTGGTCCTCGCTCAGTTTTTTCCAAGGCAGATCGGCGATGATCTCGATGTAACTGACGATCACGGAATATTCGGGGCTCGCGGGCGGAATAAAATCCAAGCGTTTCAGTTCGCGTTCCGCCTGCGTCATCACTTCCTCTGGCGGTTCCGCTTTTTGCAAACGCTCCCGCAATTGCGCGACTTGTTCTTCGCTTCCGGTTTCACCTTCGCCGAGCTCGTGCTGAATCGCTTTGATTTGCGATCGCAAATAAGCGCGGCGTTGGGCGTCGGAAAATTGCGACGCGACATCCTTCTGAAGTTTTTCCTGGATCTGCGCGATCTCTAGTTGCGCTGAAATGTGCTTTTGCACGGCCTCAACCCGCTTTGCGACGTCCGGCTCTTCCAGAATCGCCTGCTTCTGCGCGACGTCGACGTTTAGGTTCGGGGCCAGAAAGTCGGCCAACTGCTCCGGATCGTTGATGTTCAAGACCATCAAGCGCGCCTGCTCTGGAGTCTCCGGCGTTAACTCAAACAAATGCGCCGATGAATCGCGTAGATTCCGGAACGTTGCTTCCCATTCTTTGCTTGGCGCCGGCGCGTGCGATTTCGTCAGATCGATTTCCGCGCGGATGAAGGGCGAAGTCGCTACGATCTTGCGCAACCTGAACCGCTGAAGTCCGCGCGCGATGATCACAACGTGATCGTCAGCCTGTCTGATCATTTTCAGGACGAGCGCAGCTGTGCCGACAGGATATAGGTCCTGGGGTTGTGGATCTTCTTTTGCTTCGTCGCGTTGGGTGATGAGGCCAATGATCTTTGTTCGCGGTAAAGTGTCGTCGAGTAGCGCGATTGACGCGGGACGTCGCACATTAAGGGGCACGATCGTTCCCGGAAAAACGACGAATCCGCGGACCGGCAAAATCGACAACTCGTCGGGAATACGCTGCATCTTACTGTCGTCAGATGTGTCCGCGGCGATCGCCGACGCCGGAGCGTCGCCGGATTTCATTTCCAGTTCTGCGGCCTGTAATGAGAAATCTTGTTCGTTCATGGTTTGATGGGCAGCGAAATCCAGAGCAGACCGTTCCGTTGCTCCGCCCTCGCTTCCTTGATTTCCACTTCCGCCGGCAGCACAACTTCGCGTTCGAACGGGCCGTAGTCGATTTCCATGGCCAGCAATCGGACCGCGCGGCCTTCGTCGTGGGAGGGTTCGGGCAATTCGCGTTCTCCGCGAATTAGGACTCGCAGCGGTTCGACGATCAGATCGATTTGGGACCGCTCGACCCCGGCCAGATCGACACAGATTCGGATACATTTCTCACAGCGGTAAGCATTGATCGCCGGCTCCCAGGTATGGGGCGCGAACTGAAACTGCGATCGCGCCAGCTCGTAAGTGACGTCCTGCAACGCGCCGTGGAGCCAGCGCAACTTAATGCTGCCGATAGGGTCCATTTCAAAAGATACCTGCCTCTTATTAGACTACGCTGAAGGCCGGCCCGTTGCGTGTCTATTATGAAATCTTCAGCTGTAAGTCGCTCGAACCGAGTGCGCTAGATGTCGACCTTACAGGACGACGATTTCGTGTCTGAACTGCCACTTCCCACGAACCTCCCGAGCGTTCCAAATTCCCGCGCCCTCGGTCGAAACGTCAATGCTGCCATCTTCTTAAATCTGATTACTTGTCACTCATCACCGGTCACATCTTCTTCCCCGGACCCCACAAAGCGCGGCCGGGTTTGGCGTTGGTGTGTTCGCCTTCTTTGATTACTTGGACGCCGTTGACGAAAACGTGTTTCATCCCCGTCGCGTATTGATGCGGTTTTTCAAAGGTGGCGTGATCGGTAATCGTTTTCGGATCGAACACCACCACGTCGGCGAACATTCCTTCTTTCAACATCCCACGATGATCGAGCTCAAGATTTTGCGCCGGTTGCGCGCTCAAACGCCGGATCGCCTCGGGTAACGTGAGGACCTTTTCGTCGCGGCAATATTTGCCGAGCACGCGGGCGAAGTTTCCGTAAGCGCGCGGATGCGGATTCGATTTCGTGAACGGCGGCTCCGGCGCCTGCGACGCTTCATCGGAGCCGAACGAGATCCAAGGCTTCTGCAATTCTTTCTTCACGTTCTCTTCCGACATGATGAAGTAAATGGTCCCGATGCGAGATTCATCTTCGGCGACTAAATCCATCGCGGTGTCGATTGGATCCTTGCCGCGCATCTTGGCGACTTCGGCGAGCGTCTTGCCAGTCAACGGCTTCAGCTTTTCCGACTTAAAGGCGCAGAGAAGAATTTTGTCCGGTGAACCGGCGCCGAGATAAAGGTTTTCCCATTTGTCGCTGTCGACTTGGACTTCGGCTTTGATTTTTTCGCGCGTCGCTGGATCGTGCAGTCGTTTGAACAACGCTTCGTAGCCGCCGTCTTCGGTCCACGGCGGGAAACAGGCGTCGAGTCCGGTGCCGGCCGCGGTATAGGTGTACATATTAGCGCGAATTTTCAGACCCTCCTGTTGCGCCTTTTCAATTCGCGCGAGCAACTCATCTTCCTTCGGCCAATTTTTTTGGCCGGCGGCTTTGATGTGGTAAACCTCGGCCGGAATGTTCGCTTCGCGCGCAATGCGGAGCAGCTCGTCCAGCGCCTCGAAGAGCTGGTTCCCTTCGCTGCGCATGTGCGAGATGTATTTGCCCTTATATTTAGAAGCGACTTTGCACATCTCGATCAGCTCCTCGGTCTTGGCGTAAAAGGCCGGTGGATAAATCAATGACGTACCGATACCTAGCGCGCCCGCTTCCATTTCTTTGCGTACGATGTCCCGCATTTGATCCATTTCCTGCGGCGTCGGCGCGCGATCAACAAACCCGATTACGTAAGCGCGAACCGTAGTCGCGCCGAGAAATGACGCGACGTTGCAGGAAATCCCGTGTTTTTCGAGAAACTGCAGATACTCGGCGAGCGTGTTCCATTTGATGTCGTACTTGATGTCACTCTGCTGCTTCACCATGTAGGCGCGTAACCGATCGTTGACCGGGCCCATCGATTCGCCTTCGCCCATAATTTCGGTGGTGACGCCCTGGCGAAGCTCACTTTGGGAACGGCCGTCTTGAATCAACGACTCAGTCGACCACGAAAGCATGTTGATGAAGCCCGGCGCAACCGCGAGTCCGCTGGCGTTGACGATCGTTTTCGCGCTCGCTTTGGAATAATCGCCGAGGCCGGCGATGCGATCGCCTTTGATCGCAACGTCGACCTGTTGGGCTTCGGCCCCGCTCCCGTCGTAGACATCCCCGTTCCGAATGATGATGTCGTAATCCTGGGCCAAAGCTGAGGAAATGGTGGATAGAAAAACAACGAACAGAGCGCGTTTCATGATTGCTGTAGGGGAAGCGGTTCGCTTCCCGGTTGTCAAGCAAACTGACTACCGACTCCCGCTTGGGCGACTCCATTCCGTTCTCGCGGCGTCAACTTCGGTGAGAAACTTTTCGTTTTGTTCCGGGAGGGTGAACAGTTGTTCGCCCAGCGGCCGGCTCGCTTTCGAATCGCGAGCTTAGGGTCGGCGGAGCGCTTCTCGAATAATCGGCGAACTTCAATTCAATGCGCCGACTCCTTGAGCAACTCGACGAGATGATCTTTCCAAAGGGCGGCAACGGTGTGACTGCCGTGACCGCGCGTTTGATCACTCCATGGAATAACAATCGCGCGACCATGCGGGACGCGCTTGATTTCGCGCTCGAGAATTCCAAGCTCCGGCGGGTTGATCAAATCGTCGGCCGAATTGATCGCCAGCAACGGCGCGCGAATTTTTTCCAGGTTCGGACCGGGATCGTAATCGTGGGAGGCTTCCAGGGCGTAGAGAACGTCGTTCGCGTCATCGGCTTTGACGATTTGGTCGACAAATTTGTCCAAGACTTCGTCCGCTTTCGCGAGGGTGGGCGCGTCTTTTTGACGAAGAACCGGATTACTACTCATGAACCAGAGCATGTAAGCCGCGGTGCGCAGACTTGGCGGTGGTGTTTTGTATTCGCCGCCATTCCACGCGGGATCATTGCGGATCGCGTCAATCACCATGCGCCGCCATCCGCGATTGCGTCCGGAAATCTGGGTCGGCAAGCTGGCCAGCGGCATGAGCGCGTCCATGAACTCGGGATGCGTTTCGCCCCAGAGCCAGCTGTGCATGCCCCCCATCGACGTTCCCATGACCAGGCGCACGTGATTCACACCGAGACCGTCGGTCAGCAATCGATACTGTGCTTCCACCATGTCGACGTAGCCGTAGTGTGGGAACTTCGCGTGCAGCCCATCGCTCGGCTGGCTCGACTTCCCGTGACCGATTCCGTCCGGAAGAATGATGAAAAACTTGGTCGCATCGAGCGGTTGATCCTTGCCGAAAAGTTCACCGGCAAATTCGGGGCGAATGAATTGCGCTCCGCTCCCGGTCGTTCCGTGCATGATTAGAACCGCGTTGACAACCTTGTCGTTACCGTCCTTCTCGATCTTGCCTAGCGTTCGATAATGAATCTTCAACTCCGGCAACGTTTCTCCGGAAGTGAATTTGAAATTGTTGATAGTGAAATCGCCTTCCGTCGGTGGCGGATAATCGGCAGCGATTGCGTTGCTGCCGGTTGCGAGACAGACAAACAGAGCGGCCAGAATTCGGCGCATGATAATCTCTAACATCAGGGAACGGCAGCCGCTAACTTACCAGGTAACAGTGGCGTTGCCGGCCGAGTCCGTCGTCGCGTTGCGACCGACCAAACGCAAAAACTTGAAGTTCGAGCCGACATCGTACTCGACCCGGCCGTAAAGAGTGATTTCGGTGCCGCTTGAATCGGTTGGAATCGATTTAAAAGCTTTCAGGTCCGGCTTTGCCACCATCACGGCCACCTGTTCGAACTTGCCGCTTTGGCCGGAGACTGGTTGGCAGATTGAGCTTTGGTACCAATTAGATTTCGTATGATGGATGTCCTTGCCGCGGAAATTGCATTTAACCGCCACCAACTCACGCATGTGCGCGTCCAAATTTTTGCTTAATGCGGTCAAATCGTAGGTCTGAACTGCGCGCCAGACCTTCGCGTCGTATCGGACGGGAGGCGATGCCATCCCAGCTGCGACGAAGCATACTAGAAATAAAAGCGATCCAATTGTCCGTTTCATAGCAAAGCATTTACAAAATCATCGCACTTTGTGCCAAGCGAATGTTGTTTGCGCTATCGTGCGCCCAGATGGGCGACCGGGCCGGTAAAATCAACCGGCACGACCAGTTTGTAAATAAGTCGCGGTCGGAACCGCCACTGTTGCAGAGTATTCAGTATCGCATTGTCGAGGTCGGAGTTGCCGGAGCTCTCGATGACTCGAACCGCATAAACGTAACCGGTGGTCACCGCGATATCAGCAGCATACAGCCCGCGAGCACGGCCATGGGACCGCCGGAATGTGGGGCCGGGGAGCCGTGACAATGCAGTCGACCGTTCCGTTTCGGGTCTGGACCAACATATCAGAGCGAAGCGTGCCTGCCGGCATATTGGGGGTCAGCGCCATTGCCAGTGACACTGTCATGATAAGCGCCACCAAAACCGCCCAGCTTAACATTGTCCTCATCCCACTAGGATAACGCGAGTCCGCCGATGAATGCGCGCGAAAAATTATTTAGAGAGGTGGGTCTCGCAGATTTCGCAAACCACGTGAAGAATAAATTTGTGCGCTTCCTGGATCCGGGCGGTCGATTCGCTCTTCACGATTAAATCGACATCCGCTAAACCCGCAGCTGAGCCGCCGTCCCGTCCGAGCAGCGCGATGGTTTTCAATTTGCCAGCGCGAGCTTCTTCAATCGCGCGCCTGATATTTTTTGATTTGCCGCTGGTGGTAATGGCGATGAGTACATCGGCGGAATTGCCGAAAGCGCGCACCTGGCGGGCGAAGATTTCATCGAACCCGTAATCATTCCCGGTCGCGGTGAGCAGACTCCCGCCTTGGGAAAGATTTATCGCCGGATAGGGCCGGCGATCTTCGACAAACCGACAGGCAAACTCCGTGCAAAAATCTGCTGCATCCGCCGCGCTGCCTCCGTTTCCGCAAGCCAACACTTTCTTGCCATTCGTTAGGCATTCGACAACCAGATCCGATGCTTTCGTGATTTGCGATTCGAGATCCATGACTGATTGCACGGTTTTCACCGCCGCGGTGATTGCGCCCTTTAGAATTTCAGATGAGCTCCGCATGACGGGAATAAGTGGTGCGCGGTAGAGGTTTCGAACCTCTGACCCCTACCGTGTCAAGGTAGTGCTCTACCACTGAGCTAACCGCGCGGTTAAAGTAGTGACAAGTGACGAGTGATGAGTGACGAGTCAAGCGTGAGGTGCTTGCCGCGCCGTGGCCTTCCTGCGAAATCGGGATAATTACGCGGCCAGCTTGACGGCTTCTTTGTGCCCAAGAATCCGAACGGTCTCTTTCAATTGCTCGACCTTTAGGGGCTTCTTCAAGACCGTGATCGGACCTTTGGCCAGAATGCGGTCGAGCATCGCACTGTCAGGATAACCGGTAATTATAATGATCGAGCACTCCGGCTGGTCCTGTTTGATCGCGTCGTAGACGTCGTCCGCGGGACCGTCTGGTAATTTGAGATCGAGAAAGACGAGATCGAACTTTTGTTTCTCCAGAGCGGCGAGCGCCTCTTTCACCGTGCCGACTACAACGCGGCTAAAACCGATCTTGCGGAGGAAGAGTTTGAAAAGATTTTGCAGGCTCTCGTCGTCGTCGACCACGAGGACGGTGGGTTGTCCGGACTTGTCTTCCTTGAGAATATCCTTGTCGAGAGAGGATTTCTTAATGCGCCAGCGGCCGCCGATCTGAATGGCGGGAAGCTGCCCCCGCTGGACCAGATAATAAACGGTCGGCAACGGGATTCGGAGGTATTTGGCCGTTTCCTTGACCGTTAGGAGGTTATGCATGGATGGAAAATCACCAATTGGCGGGAAAATGGGCAAGACATTTCGCTCACTACAGCATTATAAATTCTAGAATCGGTGTCAATCCTTTCTTTGGCCCGTATGAGCTTTTCCTCTGCAAAAGCAGGTTTGGCCGAGGGCCTTGACCTCCCTGACCCCGGCACTCGCGACTGGACAATGCCAGGCCGGGGGGTGACTATTCGACTCCGCAATGAGCGCCCTTTTCTTCAAGCGATTCCTGAAACGACCGTTTCAAATCGCTTCGATTGTCCCCAGCTCGAAGGCACTCGTTGAACGGGTATCGGACAAGATCGATTTCGACCAAGCTCGGGTCATTGCCGAGTACGGTCCGGGTGAAGGCGTGCATTCCCGTGAAATCGCGCGCCGGATGCGGCCCGATTGCCAGCTGCTCCTGTTCGAAATTGATGCCGCGTTTTCGCGAGATTTGCGCCGTCAATTCAGCGACGACCCGCGTGTTCACGTGATCAATGACAACGCCGCCCATTTGCAACGGGAACTGAACGACCGCGGCATCGAGGCCTGTGATTACATTGTTTCAGGAATTCCGTTCAGCATCCTCCAGATCGACAAGAAGCGCGATCTGCTTCAGCAAACGCACGACGCGCTGGTGCCGGGCGGACGATTCATTATCTATCAGGTTACTAACGAGCTGAAACAACACGCCAAGATTTTCGAACACGCGGAGTCCGAATATTTTCTGCAAAATATCCCGCCGATGTTCATCACCGTTTTCGAGCGGGCAAACGGCCGAAACGGCGCGGCTCCGATTGCGGCAGAGACGTCCAGCTTCCGCAAGTAGCGCATGACCGGCGGCGGCGGAATGCGTGTGGAAAAAGATTCGATGGGCGAGATGTCGCTCCCGGAATGGGCGCTTTATGGGGCTTCGACACAGCGCGCGGTCCTCAATTTTCCAATTAGCGGCTATCGCTTTTCGCGCCCGTTCATTCGCGCGCTCGGCTTGATCAAATGGGCGGCCGCGCAGGCCAACCATGATCTCGGTCTGCTCGATGCCGAACGCGCGGCGCTGATTGTCCAGGCTGCTGAGGAAGTGATTGAAGGCAAACTCGACCAACATTTTCCGCTCGACATTTTTCAGACTGGCTCCGGCACGAGCACGAACACCAACGCGAACGAAGTTATCGCGAATCGTTGCGCGCAGCTGGCCGGCAAACCGATCGGTTCCCGCGAGCTGGTGCACCCGAACGATCACGTCAACATGGGTCAGTCGAGCAACGATGTGATCCCCTCGGCAATCCACATCAGCGCGGCCGAACAGTTAAAAACCCATCTCGTACCGGCGCTGGCCAAATTGCAGTCCGCCCTGGAGGCCAAGACGAAGGAATTCTGGGATATCATCAAGATTGGCCGAACCCATTTGATGGATGCGACTCCAGTCCGTCTGGGTCAGGAGTTCTCAGGTTACGCGCAGCAAGTCGATTACGGAAAGCAGCGGGCCGAGAAAGCGATCGAAGTTTTGCGCGAGGTCGCGCTCGGCGGCACCGCCGTTGGGACTGGTTTGAACCGTCATGTTAATTTTCCGAAGAAAACGCTGCACCACATCGAGCAACGGAGCGGAATCGCGTTCTACGAAGCGAAGAATCATTTTGAGGCGCAAGGCGGCAAAGACGCGGTGGTGGAAACCAGCGGTCAGTTGAAAACAATCGCCACGAGCCTGTTCAAGATCGCGAACGATCTTCGACTGTTGGGCAGCGGGCCACGTTGCGGAGTCGGCGAGATTCAATTGCCCGCCACTCAACCGGGAAGCTCGATTATGCCCGGCAAAGTCAATCCGGTGATGAGCGAATCAATGATGATGGTTTGCGCGGAAGTTTTCGGGAACGATGCCGCGATCACCTGGGCCGGCGCCAATGGAAATTTCGAACTCAACGTGATGATGCCGGTGATGGCGCACGATCTTCTCGAATCGATTCGGATTCTTTCCAATGCGATCGACGCTTTCTGCGAGAAATGCGTCACGGGAATCAAGGCGAACAAGTCGCGCTGCGCAGAGTTGGTTGAACTTTCAATGGCGATGGTCACAGCACTGGCGCCCAAAATTGGCTATGATCGGGCCGCGGAGATTGCCAAGGAGAGTGTTCGCACCGGCAAGACGGTGCGCGAACTTTGCCGGGAGAAGAAAATCCTCCCGGAAAACGAGCTCGACGCCGCGCTTGATCCAGTTTCGATGACGGAGCCAGGCGGGACCGGCTCTGGCGGCGGTTAAGAATGTCACTCCGCAAAATAGCTGGCTTGTTATTTCTGGCGGTCGGCCTAACGAGTTCGGGGTGGGCGGCGGGCAATCGCCCCGAGGTCGCGCAGATCATCACCAAGTCCGACGCCGCCGACATTTTGGGTGAAGCAGTCAAGGACCCGACCCCGCGGAACGGCGAAGGTGCGGACGGTTATTATTCGAAATGCAACTACTACAGCATGCGTCGCGGCAGATCGCTGGTCATTCGTCTTCAATTGCCCGGACCGAACGCGATCGCTCCGGACAAGGAACTTCAACTGGTCGGGCAGGCGAATGGCTCGACGGAAAGCGTTTCGGGAGTCGGCGATGCCGCGCAGATGTTTACCACCGGTGGCGAAACCGGATTCGCGTCCCGGGTCCTGATGCTTTACGTGGTCAAAGGCAATGCATTTCTCGCGATTGGCGTGAGCGGCTTCGCCAACGATGCGGTCGCGCTCGAAAAAGCGAAAACGGTCGCGCAAAAACTAGTCGACCGTCTTTGACCGCGGCGACGCGCGGGATTAGATCGAGAATATGGTGGCCAAACTTGATGGACCGCGATTTTCCGGTGGCGCCAATATTGCGATCAAATGCCCGTCGCATACTTACGAACAAACGGTTTCGTTTTATCGTGACACGCTCGCGCTGCCAGTGATTGAGGAGGAAGCGGACGGCTGCATTTTTCAGTTCGGTCCAAATCGCCTTTGGATCGACAAGGTGCCGAACTTGAGCCACCCGGACATTTGGCTCGAGATTGAGACGAACGACACCGAGGCAGCGGCAGCGTTCCTAAAAGTTCACGGGGTTCCACGCCGGGATGAAGTGGAAAATCTGCGGGAAGACTTCAACGGATTTTTCATTTCTGAACCGGGCGGCACCGTTCATCTGGTAGTCGGCCCAGAAGAAGTCTGAAGTTTCGATCTCAGGCGTGCCAGCCCACGATGGTCAGGTCGCGCTCAACGCCATCAAGACGCGCGACGCCGGGCAATAAACCCCATTTTTCGAATCCAAGCTCGGAAAACAGCCGCAGACTTGGTTGATTGTGCGCGAAAATCAATCCGATCATTGCCATGATCCCGAGTTCGGGCGCGCGTGAGATCGCTTCGCTTAGCAACGCGCGACCAACTCCGCGGCGGCGAAACTTCTCGTTCACGTAAACGCTAACTTCGGCGGTGTCGCGATAGGCCCCGCGCGGGAGAAACGATTTCAGAGTTAACCAGCCGGCGATCTGACCGTCGATTTCCAAAACCCAAAAGGGATGTCGGCTCGGAGAGTGGTCGTTTAGCCAGTCGCGGCGACCTTCCAACGTTACGGTTTCGAGCTGCGCGGTCGACATGCGCGTCCGGATCGCCGCGTTGTATATCCTAATAATCGGCGGAAGATCGGACTGTCGCGCATCTCGGATCCTTATTTCGCGTTTCGCCGAGGTTTTCCGCGGCGGTTTTTCCGTTGTCACCGCTACGCTCATGCGGCCGGGAAAAAGGCGTTCTCGAACGTCGGCTGAAAATGCCCGCGCACAGTCGCGCCAATTTCAAAGCACGGACTGATCTGCGCTTGGCTGGCGCAAAAAACTTCGATATCGACCTTGCCGGATTTTACAAGCGCGTTGCGCACGGTCTGAACCGCCAGTTCCGGAGTGTTGCAATCGCGACTGAGATGTCCAAGCACGACGCGGTCGACTTTTCCGGGCAGGAGTTCCTCGATCACGGTTGCCGCGGCCGCGTTCGAAAGATGGCCGTGGCGCGACATGATTCGCTGCTTCACCGGCCACGGCCGATGGACATCGCTTTGTAGGAGTTTTTCGTCGTGATTTGTTTCGATGACCAGCGTGTGCACGTGGCGTAATCGTTCCACGATCATCTTGGTCGCGTACCCGAGATCGGTAATAAATCCGAGTCCGCTCGATCCGGCATAAAACGCGAATCCGACCGGATCGACTGCATCGTGTGGCACCGGGAACGCTTGCACCGTGATGTCGCAAATTTTGAACTCGGTGCCGGTGCGAAAAATTCGCCAGTGCCGGTGTTGGTCTAGGGAACAATCAGTGCGGACCGCTTCCGCGGTTTGCGAATTCGCGTAAATCGGGATTTCCAATTTGCGGCAAAGAACTTCCAGACCGCAAACGTGGTCCCCATGCTCGTGGGTCAGCAAAACACCGTCGAGC
>DATINV010000110.1:0-3356 GCA_035473775.1 Chthoniobacterales bacterium | reverse complement strand
TTCCGCAATTCTGGAACGAAAATATGTTGCGCGCCGGGAACGTGTCCTCGTTTCCATTCGCCCGGACCGCGAACATCTACAATCTGCAGCGATGATTTCTTTTCATTCAATTCATGCACGCTCATCTGGCCGATCCGCTCGATCGGAAATCCGGCGGCGTCCCATGATTTCATTCCATCGATGAGATAACCGGCAAATCTTGTGTAACCGGTCCGCACGAACAAACGCAAAGTATTTTCCAGGTCCCCGTCACTCTCGAGAACGAGCAGGATCGGCTTTTCCGGGTCGAGCATCCAACCGGCCCAAATCGAAAGTGTTGGCGAACCACCAATGTTAAGCCCACCTGCAATGTGACCGCCTCCAAACGCCAGCATCGTCCGCACATCGACGAGCTGATTACCGTTCTTACCGATCGCGTCCTTGAACACTTTCGCCGGCAAACCGGAAACGCGGGGCAACCCCCCAATCACTTCGGGCCCTGCGGCGTTCACTTTTTTCATCCGCGGATAATAATTGGGGACCGGCGGCGCCGTTTTCAGAGCAAACTCGGTAAACTTTTGGACGTCGTCGAATTGAAGAAACTTATTGTGCCGTCGCTCGTAGCCGATCGTACTAGTCAACCGCGCCCCGATGTCCGCGCCGCACGGCGATCCCGCGCCGTGATTCGGATAAATCATGACGTGGTCCGGCATTTTCAGATAAAAATCCCGCAGGGTGTGAAATTGCTGCTCGGCAAGTTGCTTGGTGTGATTTTCCCCTAACAAATCAGGACGCCCGGCGGAGGATACGAAAAGCGAATCGCCGGTTAGAATTCCCCACGGTTCGTCCGGAACCTCGACATCCGCTAGCAAATAAGAAATGTGTTCGGGCGTGTGGCCGGGAGTGTGTTTCGCGGTGATCACGACTTCACCAAATTCAAAACGATCGCCGTCCTTTAGTTTCTCGACCGGAAAGTCATATTTCGCACCGCCCTCGTGACTAGCGTAAATCTTTGCTGATTCCAATCGGCCACAAAGCTCGCGCGAACCGCTCACCAAATCGGCATGAATGTGGGTTTCGAAAATGTGCGTGATCGCCACGCCCGAATCGCGCGCCATTTGGACGTAAATGTCGCAGTCCGGGCGCGGGTCGAAAATTGCGGCGATGCCTTCATCATCGTCGCCGACTAAGTAGGACAATTCGGCGATTCCCGGCGTTTGGACGGTTTTGAAAACGAGCGACACGCAAGGAGTTAACGCGAAGGTGAAGGTGAGATCAACTCACTTGCGAGGGTGGATCGGCCGCTCCGCAGACGATGCTAGAATCAACGCCGCTTCGCCGCCATTTGTACCATCGAGCGCGGAGCGCTCGATCCACCTACCTGACCTCCACCGTGATCGGCAACAAATGGTTGATCATGTAGGTGCCGCGATCCCAATCGCGTTCGCTCGGCTGGCTCTGGCCAACCGAATCCGTCGCGCGCGCGATCAGGGTCGCCTTTCCTGGCTCGGCCGGCGTTTTCCAGTCGAATTGCCACAGCCTCCACGCGCCTGGTTTCGATTCATCGTCCAACCTTGCTGCATTCCAAGTTTTCCCGTTGTCGACACTAAGTTCGACCTTTGTAATTTCGCCCCTGCCCGTCCAAGCCGCGCCGTGAACGCGAATGTTTGTGTTGGCTTTGACGATTTCGCCGCTGCTTGGTTGCGCAATTTCCGCCTTGATCTGTAGTTCGGACAGCGGCGTCAGTTCCGCATCGCGACCCCGCCGTTTCCAATACGCGTAGTCGAGAGTTTGATAATAACCATTGAAGGGTTCGGCCGTAACGATGATGCGCTGCAACCATTTGATCGACGCGACCGCGAACCAGCCGGGAACAATCGCGCGGAGCGGAAAGCCGTGCTCCGGCGGAAGATCAACATCGTTCATTCTGTAAGCGAGTAACACGTCGGGCGTTTTTTCCATCGGAATACTGCGAGCGAAATGGATTTCGCCGCGCGGACTCTTCGGATCTTCAAGCCGTCCGTGGTCCGCGCCTTCCAAAATAATCTCGACCGCGCTTGATTTGAGGACTGCGCGATCAAGCAGCGTCGACAGTGGAATACCGGTCCACTCTGCGTTACCAACTCCACCAAGTCCCCATTGCACGCCCTTCACTTTCGGTTCGAGAAAACTGCGATTGTTGCCCGCGCACTCGAGCGTCGCCGGGATTTTCCTCGATTCCAGTTTCACCAATTCGTCATAACCAATCTCGAACGGTTTTTCGACTTCGCCTTCAACCCGAAGCCGCCATTTTTCCTTATCGATCTTCGGAACCGGAAAATGGGTCCGGACATAAAATGATTTCGTCAGCGTGAGAAATCCATCGAGCTGCTCGAATGGCATTTCGAGGTTCGGAGGTTCCTCGCTCCGGACGATTTTGCCGTTATGAAACTTGGGTTGTTCCATCGGTTGCAATCTACAATCGAAAATCTACAATCTACAATTCCTGAAACGGGGTCTTAGCTCAGTTGGTAGAGCGCCTCAATGGCATTGAGGAGGTCAGGGGTTCGAATCCCCTAGGCTCCAAGGTAAAGAGGCACAACACTTTATCTCATTTGTGTTTATGCTTGAGGACTAAATCCGACTTCGACTGGGTTCGCCGATCTGAAACGTCCACGACTGACGCCGCCAGTCGAGTGTAGGTTAAGAGAAGGTTCGAGCCGTGTAGGCTCCGAGGTTTCAGTATCCGCTCAGTCGAAATGATCGAGTGGCGTAATGAATTTGGTTGTCGCCAAAACGTAACAATTACGCACTGGATTTCTCCGGCACCGAAGAGAAATAGTTAATGGTCGTCGGAATTCCCGCGTCAAAGGGAGTGCGGAAGATCGTGACAGTGGTGCGTGAGTTTTCTCTGACCCGCCAATCACGATCGTATGAAAATCACGTCCTCTTGGTTTGCAGTATCCTGCTTCCTTCTGCCGGTCGAGCTGGAAATTATTTTTGAAGTGGCGAACTAAGAAATGCTCCGCATGCAAAGAAATGCTACAGCGCAAATCGTGGCGGTGATGCTCGCCTCATCACAATTGCTCGCTCAAGGAAGGAATCCACCATGGAACATCTGACTTTTTATCGCACGATTCAGGTAGATGGGCTCTCCATCTTTTACAGAGAAGCGGGCCCGAAAGACGCGCCAACGCTTCTGCTGCTGCACGGACTTCCTTCTTCGTCGCGGATGTTTCAGCCGCTTTTTGCGCGCCTCTCCAATCGATATCATTTGATTGCGCCGGATTATCCGGGCTTCGGTCACAGCGATTGGCCCGATCCGAAAAAGTTCGCTTACACATTCGATCACATCTCGGAGATCATGAATCATTTCACGGAAGCGCTTGGACTTTCGC
>DATINV010000109.1:0-2976 GCA_035473775.1 Chthoniobacterales bacterium | reverse complement strand
TTGGCGCCGCCCATGGCGATGATGTGTTTCACCGCACACAATGTTTCGACGTTGTTCACGATCGTCGGAGACATGTAAAGACCGAGCACCGCGGGAAAATAAGGCGGCTTGATTCGCGGATAAGCGCGCTTGCCTTCGAGGGACTCAATCAAACCGGTTTCCTCACCACAGATGTAGGCGCCGGCTCCGCGATGAACGTGAATTTCGAGATTGAATTTGGAGCCGAGAATGTTCTTGCCGAGGAACTTGTGCTTCCGCGCCTCTTCGATCGCGCGTTCGAGGATAATGGCACCTTCCGGGAACTCGCCTCTTATATATATATACGCCGTCCGGGCATTGATTGCGTAACAAGAGATCGCAATCCCTTCGAGGAGCTGATGCGGGTCCTCGTGGATGATGTAGCGGTCTTTGAACGTGCCCGGTTCGGATTCGTCTGCGTTGCAAATCAGGTAGATCGGTTTCCTTTCATCCGGTTTGATAAAACTCCATTTCACGCCGCACGGAAACCCAGCGCCGCCGCGGCCACGCAATCCCGACGTTTTGACCTCGTTGACGATGTCGGTGCGCGACATTTTGAGCGCTTTCCGCAGATCATCGTAGCCGCCGGCTTCGAGATAAGTGCTAATGTCAGTCTTCCAATCGGGGCGACCGACGTTTTTGAAAACAATCCGTTTTTCGAGCGGATGCGGAGAAGTTAGAACCTTAAAATTTGGCGTTTGATTCAAAAAGCGGTCGGCAACCGAATTCGGATCGACGTATTCATGGAGTTCATCGTTTGCCATGCAGACCGGCGCGGTGCCACAGCTGGCGAGGCATTCGACGAACTCGACGCTGTAATTTCCGTCCGCGCTGACCGAAATCGGCTCGTTGTGACTTTTCCGCTGGATACCGGTGGCCGCGCACAAGTTTTCCATGACCTGATAGCTGCCGGCCATCGCGCAGCTCAATGTTCGGCAGACGCGAAAGTGCGTTTTCCCCGCGCGTTTTTCGCGCAGCATCGGGTAGAAGCTGACCAGCTCGAGAATGTTGATCGGCTGCAAACCAAGTTTGTTGGCGATCCATGTTACAGCTTTGTCGCTAATGAAGCCGAACTGTTCCTGCCAAAGGTGTAGCAATGGAAGCGAAGCACTGCGTTTCTGATCGCGCGGATAATGCGCGATCGCTTCATCCATTTTTCGCTCTAACTCAGCCGGAACGTGTGAGTCCACTCGCGAAAAATTAATTGGCTAGCGTGCTTTGTTTTTCTACGACCTTGTCGTCCTTGAAAACGATCGTGACCGTATCCTGGCCCTGGCGATAAACGTAAGTCGTCTTTTTCAAAATCAGAAAATCCTTGGTGTCGAGTTCAGTGGGCGGTCCGAGGATCGATTCCACTTGTTTCTTCGACATACCCTCGGCGACTTCATCGACATTCACTTTGGTCAGGCGACGGCCGGCGCATGAGAGCAAAACGAAGATCAAGAGAAAGAGGAAGAGTCGAGAAAGCTTGCGTAAGATCGACATGTTCATCTGTCGCATTCGCCCATAACAAAGTCCAGACTTCCGAGCACTGCGGTCACGTCAGCGATCATGCAACCCGGCAGCAGCTCCGGCAGGATGCTCAAATTCACGAATGAGGGTGCGCGTATTTTCAATCGATACGGCACGCCGCCGCCGTGGCTATTGATGTAAAAACCAAGCTCGCCCTTCGGGTTTTCGGCCGCGAAGTAAACTTCACCCGGCGGCGCGTCTAAACCTTCGGTCACCACGATGAAATGATGGATCAGTTCTTCCATTTTTGTCATCACGTGTGACTTCGGCGGCGTCATATTTTTCCAATCGGCCACGTTGATTGGTCCGGCCGGCAATTTGTCCATCACCTGTCGCAAAATCTTCACGCTCTGCCGCATTTCCTCGACCCGGACCAGATAGCGATCATAACAATCGCCTGCACTACCAACGACGACTTCGAAATCGTACTGTTCGTAATCGAGATAAGGATGTTTGCGGCGCAAATCGTGTTCGACCCCGCTTCCGCGCAAGTTCGGTCCGGAAAGCGCGTAGGCAATTGCGCGGTCTTTGGTAATCACGCCAACGTCCTTGGTCCGATCGACAAAGATCTTGTTTCGGGTCAGTAGCCGATCCATTTCATCGAGCGCGGGATCGAATTGCTCCAGAAAATCCCGCAGCATCAGCATGAATTTTTCGGGGAGATCCCGGATCTGTCCGCCGACCCGCGTGTAAGAAGTGGTGAACCGTGCGCCGCTCAGCAATTCACTGAGGTCATAAATTTTTTCGCGTTGGGTGAAAGAATACAGAAAGACCGTCATGGCGCCGAGATCGAGCGCCATCGCGCCAAGTCCCATCAAGTGCGAGGAGATGCGCGAGAGTTCGCAGCAAATCACCCGAATAGCTTTTCCGCGTGGCGGAACTTCCCAGTTCATCAATTTCTCCACCGCGAGCGAGTAAGCGACGTTATTGGCTAGCGGTGCGAGATAATCCAAACGGTCGGTATACGGCACGAACTGGTTGTATTGCATGTTCTCGGCAATCTTTTCGTCGCCGCGATGCAAATAGCCGATGTCGGGGGTTGCTTTGGTGATAATCTCGCCGTCGAGTTCAAGCACCAGCCGCAACACGCCATGTGTCGCCGGATGCGACGGCCCCATGTTGAGGATCATTTTTTCCCCAATATCGCCGTCGTTCTCGTGTAACTTCGCATCCGCCGCGGCGACTCGCGTCACCGGATCGGGCGATTCAATTTCGCGAACCGTGAATGCCATAGATTGACAATTTAACTACGCTCGCGAGTGAGAGCTTGCGCGCAAGCGTAAAACTGCTAAGAAGAACGGCCAGTTTCGAATCGAAACACGTCTCGATTCGACAACATTAACCCCACTTCTGCTTTTCAAATGCCTATGAATACTTCGCCATTATTAAAGATTTTACGCCCTTCGATGATCTCTCTTGCCGCCGTGACCGCCTTGTTCTCCCTCG
>DATINV010000108.1:0-6518 GCA_035473775.1 Chthoniobacterales bacterium | reverse complement strand
TTCATTGAATGCGCGACTACGGGAAGACAGCCGCGCGTCTCCGGATTCCAAGCGACGGCCGCGCTCGAGCTCGCAGTGGAAATTACAAAGAAAATCCAAAGCTCGTGAGTCTTGCTCGTCCCATGTCACTCGTCACCCGTCGCTTTTTTTGAAAACGATTTACTTCGTTGCGGGCGAGGCGAGTGCGGACAATCACGGCGCAGCGCTGATGCGCGCGCTGCGTAAAGCAAACTCCGAAATTGGTTTCACCGGCCGGGGCGGTCCGCAGATGAAAGCGGCCGCGGGCGAAGACTTCAAAGATTGGATTGGCGAATCTGGCGTTCTCGGGCTGTGGGAAGTCATCAAGCACTACGGGTATTTTCGGAAGCAGTTTCATCAGGCATTGAACGAGATTGAAAGCAACAAACCAGCTTCTGTCATCTTGATCGACTATCCCGGCTTCAATCTGCGGTTAGCGCGTGCTCTTCGGCGGAAGATTCCGGGACAGAAGATCATTTATTATATTAGCCCGCAGGTTTGGGCCTGGAACCGGGGCCGGATCACAAAGATGGCGCGCTGGCTCGACCTGATGCTCTGCATCTTTCCGTTCGAGGCCGATCTCTATAACGCCAGCGGATTGCGCACGGTTTTTGTCGGGCATCCGATGATCGAGCGACTGACCGAAAGAAAACTCGACGTAACTCGAGATCCAAACATGATTGGATTGTTCCCGGGGAGTCGTGAGCGTGAAGTCAGGAAAATTTTTCCGATCTTGATCGAGACCGCTCGCGAACTGCGGCAATCGAAACCGAATCTGAGTTTCGAGGTTGCAGCGGCGTCAAACCAGTTAGCGCGAGAGATGGAAAGGATGTTCAACGCGCTGGATCAAAAGTTCGTTGAGATCAAAGTCGGCCAAACGGCCGAAATCATGCAGCGCGCTTTCGCCGGAATTGTGGCGTCGGGAAGCGCAACCCTGGAGGCGGCTTATTTTAAGATGCCGTTCGCGCTCGTTTACAAAGTCGCGTGGCCGACTTATCTCGCCGGCCGGCTGCTGGTCAAAGTAAAATATCTCGGCATGCCGAATGTGTTGGCGGACAAAGAAGTGGTTCCCGAGTTTATTCAGCATCGCGCCCAGCCCCGCGAGATTGCCAAGGCGATCGAGCAACTCATTGATAACGCTCAGTCGCGCCAACAAATGATTTGGGAATTCGACAAGATTGCGGCGCAACTTGGCGAAACCGGCGCCAGCGACCGGGCCGCTAAATCGATCCTGGACGAAATCTCGTGATCAAGCCTTGTCATCCCGACCGAAGCGAGGAGCCTCCCAATCGAAGCGAGGGTTACACTTTGTAATTTGGGTGATCCATGACCCAATGAGAAGTCCTTCGCTTCGCTTCAGGATGACACGCTGACATGACACAACAGCCGCTCGTTAACAAACCAGTTGGGTGGGGGTTGGCTGCACTCATGCTCGTTTTGTTTTCGGTCACGAATCTGCCGTGGGAGCTCGATGGTTACGATCAAGCGAAGCAGGCGTGGACGTCGTATGAAATGGTGACCGAGAATCATTGGTTTTATCAGCGCACTTCCGACGATCAAGGTTTGGCGACTAAGCCGCCGCTGACGGGATGGATTTCCGCGGCAACCTACGAGATCACGCGATCGTGGGATGTTGCGTGGCGCTTACCATCATTGATTTGCGCGGGATTGATCGCGTTCCTTTTATTTAGAGATGCCAGTCGCGCCTACGGAAGCATCGCGGGCTTGGTCGCGTTCGCCGCCTTCGGATTCAATTTGCTGAGTCCGCGGCTAGCGAGCCTCGTCCGGTCCGACATGCCACTCGCACTGGTCATTTTTCTGATCGGGCTCTTGATTTGGGAGAAAATCCGTGAGCAACAGCCGTGGGCCAGGCGCGATCGATGGATCCTATTCGGTTTGCTGACCGCGGGAATGTTGATCAAGGGCCCGATCGTCTACGCGTTCTTACTTCCGGGAATCGTGGTCTTTCGATGGGCTTTCCGGAAAACAAAACCCGCGAGCGCGTGGTTTGGCTGGTGGCCGTGGCTTGCATCACTCGCGATCTTTTTGATTTGGGTAATCGCCGGCTGTCTTTGGGTCCCGCGATTCTACGAACTGGTGGTGATTCGCGAGTTTCTTGCGCGATTCGGCGAAATCGGCCCGCACGTCCATCGCTCGCAGTCGGTCTTTTTCTATCTCCCGCATTTGCTTCACAAATTTTTTCCATGGAGCGCATTGGTGATTGTATTGGCGATGATCGATCTTCGCGCGCGTGGATGGAGTCTTCGCGCCATCTTCCGAGTAATGTCGCCCGCCACGGTTTGGTTAGTTTGCTGGATCTTCGGCGGACTCGTGTTGATGTCATTGATCCCATCCAAACGCGTTGATCGAATTTTCCCCATCCTTCCGCCGCTCTGTTTGTTAGTTGCGGTTCAAGTGACCCATTTGCTGAATCGTAAACAAGAGGGCACGCGAAATTGGCAATGGATTCGAGCGACAATTCTAATCGCCATTCTATTTAGCGTTGGTTACGCGGCGGGCAGAATCTTTGACGGCTATCGGGGCCATCGCGATGCGTTGTCGATTTTTGGACGGCAAGTCCGCGAAGAAGCTGCCAGGAACCACTGGCGTTATGAAGCGATCGGCAAGAGCGACGAGGGGTTGCCCCTTTATCTGACCCGTCCCCATTTTTTGAAACCGGATGTGGCTGTCGCGCAATGGAACAACGGCGAGATCGATGCCTTGGCGGTGCCGGCTGATCAAGCGCCGGATTTGATGGGTCAATTGCGCAACTCTACTCGTCGCTTTGAATCCGAGACCCGAGCGGACTTGAAACGGTCGAATTACGTCTTGCTCGCCCGATAGCGGCGTAAAAGGCTCGACTTTCCCGGGCCTCCTTTTAGTCTCGCGCCCCTGGCAAATGTCGAAGGAGGAGTTCCCGAAAGGGCATATTGATACGCTGTGGGCGCCGTGGCGGGTGGAATATTTCGAGAAGCACCCGCGCGACCTGGATTTTCTCACCGCCGCTGCGCGGGCGAGCGATGACGCCGAGTATCTCGTCGTCACTCGACGAAAGACGGCGTTCTTGATGATGAATCGCTATCCGTATTCAGTCGGCCACCTGATGGCGGTTCCCTACAAAAAAACGGCAGAACTCTCGTCGTTAGGCGAAAATGAAATTGTCGATCTTTGGAACCTGGTCGTGCACGCGCAGACCCTGTTGCGGACGGTCGCGCGCGCGCAAGGATTCAATGTTGGCTTGAATCTTGGGGAATGTGCCGGCGCCGGTGTGACCGATCACTTGCACATTCACATCGTGCCGCGTTGGTCGGGCGATACGAATTTCATGCCGGTGATCGCCGGAACCAAAACGATCTCGGAAGGGCTGCGCGGCTTGTACGACAAACTGATCGCAGCCCAAACAAAATTGGAACAAGAGGCCAAGCGATGAACGGGAGTTCTTCCTGGATCGAACCTCCGCCGCACCAACGCGGCTTGGGATGTTTCGCCAAAGGCTGTCTCATTCTCCTCGTCTTTGGGATCTTGCTCTGTTTAGCCTTCGTCGCCGGCACCTATTACGCGGCGCGATTTCTTCGCACCACCGACTATTTTTCCACCGAACACCAGCGGTTGCCATTCAGTCATGCTAGCGTCGCTGAGGAAAGCGCGGTCCGGGCGCGCTGGGACGCGTTCGACAAAGCGGCGCGGGCCCATGAACCCGCGCGAATTGAGCTGAGCGCAGACGATCTCAACGCGCTTATCGCGACCGATCCGAAAGTGCGCGGTGACGCGTATGTGACTATTGAGGACAACACGGCCCGGTTGCAGGTCAGCTTTCCGGTCGGACGAGGTTGGTGGATGCCCAGTCGTTACCTCAATGCCCAGTGTTCTGTGCAATCGGCGCCGAGCGGAAAGCCGGAAGAGGCTCGCATTACCAGCATCGTCGTCAACGGGCGGCCGGTCGGCGAAGAATTTCTCAGCTGGCAATACGGTAACTGGTCGTTCAAGCGCTTCGTCGGAGAGTGGACTGGGGAGACAAGTCTTAAAACTTTCGAAATCTCGGACGGAAAAGTGATTTTGGAGACGAAAGCTAATGGCGAGGATCCGTTTCGCTCTGCGTCGCCTTCGCCAGTCTCAACTCCGACCCTCCAATTAGCGACGTCGCCGTCGCCAACGCCGGAAGACAGTGACCAGTGACATGTGACGAGCTGGTGTCTGCACGGTATTACAATCGCTCAGCGCTTTAGCGCTGGGTAAATAGTCTTCTCATGCGGAAAGGCCCATCAGGGACGGCAGATGTTTCTTTCGTCCCGCGAACGGGGGAGTCGAACGCGCGAGGTGCGCGCGCAGCCCCAGCGTTAAAACGCTGGACTATTCTCAATCGGCCGCCCCTACAACTACTGCATGATCTCGCGCGCGAAGACGTTGAGCTGACCATCTTCCTGTTTGCGTACTTCAGTGATTTCGAGCGGACGCGCTTCATCACGGTTAACCGTCGAACCTTGAGTTGGCGGAGCGTGACCGGCTGGAAATTCTACGATGACACGCGTTGGGGCGGCGCCAAAGTGCAATACTGAGTCGGTCAACTTGCCCCGCGGCCGTAATACTGCGCGGTTCGCATCCGAAAAATTCACCACGAATTGTCCCTTGAGATAAATGCGCTCGCCGCCGGTTCCCTGATCAGCAATTTCTTTGAGATCGCTTGTTCCAATCAGCCGGCCGAGAGGCATCCTTCCAGCCGGAAAGGTTTTCCAAGTGCCGCCGCCAGTTGTCGAAGCTAGTGTACCCATATCCGGCCCGCCGGGCTGGACCGACTGCGCACGAACGGGAGTTGGCACGGATTGCGCCAAAGCGACTTCGGGCGCGGACTGAGTTGCGGCCGGCACAGGTGACGCCTTGGCGGCTTGAGCTTTCGCGACTGTTGGTTGTGCTGACGCTTGAGCGATTGGTGACGATGCAGCCGCCGGCGGTGGAGAGGGGTATCTTTCGGCGAGCACGATCGGGGACGGCGAGGCCGACGCTTTCGGAGTTGGTTTGCCTTTGGCGAGTTTGCCTTTCGGAATTGGCGTAGCTTTGGAGGACTTATTTTTCGCCTGAACAATCGGCGGCGGCGTCACTGCCTTCGCTGCTTCGACCCGAATCAGCTGATTCTCTGCGGGCGGCGGTGTTCCAGCCGGAGCGAAACCGGGAATCGCAACCTGCGTCGGCGGCTGGGTCTCTCTGTGGCCCTGTTTGAATTGCGTGAAATGCATCTCCGCGCGCAATCGTCCTTGTTCCTTAAACAGAGGCCAACCCGCTTCGAGATTCAGACTCAGCGGCGGTTCGAGACTGAAAGTGCCCGTGCCACGCATTATAGTATAACTCCCATAAAGCAACGGGACCGCCGTGAGCATAATTCGCCCGTCTTTGAATCGCTCGACGTGAATCACCGCGGATAAATCGTGCGCGCGATCGAGCTTTAATTCCAAACCGGTGTTGAGCGTCTGCTTGATCGTCGGGACTGCTTGCGGCTCAGCCGGATAGACGTGTTCCATCAACAGCTCAGGGCTCTCGACCGAGTCGGTCAACGCGACCATTCCGGACGTGAATACATCGCTCGAACTGAGCTCGCGCGCTTCCTCGATCACGTAACGGCCGACCACGTAGGGAATGAGACCGCGGACTTGCTGGAAATTTCGGATGTAATTGCGCGTCAGCTCGGCATTGGTTTTCGCGAATTCGGCTGAACCCATCGCGTTATAGCGATCGTAAAGTTGTTTCGCGCTGAGAAATTCGCCGGGCGGCGCTACCGTCAATTCAAAGCGTTTCGGTGGCTCGACCTTGTGTAACTTTTGCAGGATCCGATAGCTGTCGGGCCGTTCCGGTTGGCTGAAGATGTAGAAGCTGCCGAGCCACGCGGCGAAGGCAAACCCGGTCAGCAACAAGATCGCAACCGTCCAGGCAAAATAGTTGATTCTGCGCCGGACCGGTTTCGCATAAGGTTCGTCGTAACGATAGAGACCGTAGTCCATCTAGAATGCCGCGGAGTTAGCAGGCGCTTTCAATGTCCGGACCGGACTGGCGGTTTGTTTGCCGCTTCGAACGATGTGCCGCACCCGCAGGTCCGGCTTGCGTTTGGATTTACGAACTCGAAGCCGGCTCCGGTCAATCCGTCGCGATAATCGAGTGTTGCCCCATGCAGATAATCGGCGCTTTCACGGTCGATGAAAAACTGGACACCGTCTCGCTCGACAACGTCGTCGCCCGCCTTTTTTTCGTCGAGTGTCATTTCATAATGCAGACCCGAACAACCGCCCTTGGTAATCTGGACGCGTAAACCTTTGCCCGCTGACTGTTTCTGTTCTTCGAGCAAGCGGCGAAGCTGTTGGGCCGCGTTCTGGGTCACTTCAATCATGGAGCCGCAAATTACGTTCTCACTCGGATTAAGTCAAAAAAGGGAGGCTGAGAGGGTAGTTGAGAAGTTGAGGTGTTGAGTGGTTGAGAGGGAAGTTGAGACGTTGAGTTGTTGAGTCGTTGAGAGG
>DATINV010000107.1:0-8237 GCA_035473775.1 Chthoniobacterales bacterium | reverse complement strand
TGATGAGTGCAAGGCGGTCGCCGTTAACCACCAAACTAGGGCATAGAGCGCAAGGAGATAACCGCAGAGAAGGGTGTAAGAAATGATCCGCCTCAGTAGAACACCAACGTCCATTATTTTTCGGGTCGCGATCCCGTAGGCGATAATCAAGCTGAAGATGATCATTCGAAACGGCGCGAACCACATCCACTGTGACTGCGAGATAAAAAGGTCCGCAACGAACGTTATGAGCAACGCCACCGCCATCGCGGCGACGCCGCCAATCAGGATGAAAGAGAGCTCAATTCGCTCCCTACCGGCCGCTTTGCGGACGTCTCTCCAGTAACTGACGATCAGTACGAGGAAGGCGACCACAAAATAGACCGCATAGATCCGAATCGCAGCCTCTCCATATATCGGAGTTGGGACCGCGCCGATCGACGTGGGCATTTTTGCGCCCTTCAAGAAAATCTTGGTCTGACAAAATGCGATAACCGCTAAGCTGGCGATCGACCAGAGTCGGCAACGATGGAAAAGTTCGCGCCAATTTTCTGTGGGTCGGGAAGTCGAGAGCCGCAGGAGATTTAAACCGAAGAGATATAGAACACCCGTCGCATTGGCTTGTCTGATGGCGAACTCCGCGAGCCCAATACTCTTAGCCGAAAAAGCGAGACCTAAACTGCCAAGCCATGCACTAATTATTAAGGACAGGAAAAGGAAGCATTGGTTAGACGTTCGCCTCGGGTTCGCGTAGAAGACGGCGAGTCCCAGCCCAATCTGGATGATGACGACGACAACCGTCGGTGTGGTAGCATTATTCATCCGTTTTCGACGCGATTGACTACCATCGTGCTCGCCCCACCGCCAAGCCCCCGCACATTAATTAGAGCGCATTGAATGTCGGATATCCGAGGCCGATTTGGTACAAAATCCAAATCACAGTCCGGGTCCGGGAGTTCATAATTTGCAGTTGGAGCAATCACGCGATCGCGAATCGACAGAGCGCAAGCAGCCAGCTGAAGTGGACCGCCTGCTGCCAACGCGTTTCCAGTCACACCTTTGATCGAGCTGACTGGAATTGAGTAAGCGTCTGCGCCGAATACACGTTTGATTACGGCAACTTCGATCGCATCGAGAACTGGATGGCCGGGGCCGTAAGCGGAGATGTAATCGACGTCATTAATTGTGCATCCAGCATTCGCCAAAGCCATCTTCATCGAATCTTCCAAACCGGAACCTGGACTCATTGGGTCCCGGTCTCGTTGCTTACTGTACCCGGTAATCTCTAGATACGAGCGCGCGCCACGCGCCTGAGCCGCCTCGAGGTTCTCCAGCACAAACACGCCGGCGCCCTCGGAAATTACTCCGGAATCGCGGTCGATATCAAACGGGCGACTTGCTTTGACGGGGTCGGCATTTCGCAGGGAACTTAAGTCCGCCGCGGCAAAACTTGCCATCGCTATGGGAGTAATCGGCGCGTCGCTGCCCCCAGCAATTGCTATTTCAGCCTGTCCAGCACGGATCATCGCTGCCGCGTCAGCGACTGCATCTAATCCGGAAGGACAGGCAGCCGACACCGTTGCGGCGTGTGCAAAGGCGCCGATTCGATCAGCGATAACATTCGCCGGGCCCTGTGGAAGAGATGTGGCAGGGGTCATTGGAGAAACTCGATTTGCTTTATCAGTACGAACTGCTTCAAGCGCGCGTTCCAGCACGTCCATCGAATTCATGCTAACGCCGATAATGACCGGCACCGGGCTTGGCAACTGGAGTGTATCGGAATCGAATCCGGCGTCTTCCAAAGCCATCATCGAGGCCGCATAAGCAAGTTGCGTGTGCCTCGCCATCCTTTTCGGTTTCAACTCTGGCTCTATGTAATCTAATGGATCGAAATTCTTAACTTCACCCGCGATTCGGCTTTTGAGGTCGCTGGCGTCGAAGAGAGTGATTGGACCGATTCCGCTTCGACCGGCGAGAATCGATTCCCAAAACTCCTGCAATCCAACTCCGTTTGGAGCGAGGACTCCAATTCCAGTAATTACGACCCGATTTCGTTTCATCGTATTTCCAATTCCTCGAAAGGGAATCGAGCGCTGGAGGAAGTTCCAATGATCCCCGCGGAGGGATCGGAGAAATTGGCGGTCAAGGGATTGTCGGTCTCTGCCACGAACAAATCACTTGTCACTCTAACCGCTAGATTAGCTCCAGTCATTATATTTTTTGAGGCTCCAAAAGCAGAGGTTCTTCACTAAAGGCTGCCAACTTATTCACAAGTTGCACCTTGCGTGCCAGCCGTTTCTGATTCACTTTCGCGCGGCGAATCGAGATGCGTTGCCGAATATTTTTGCGCCCAGTGCCTTTTCACGGCATGCCCCTAGCTTCTACCGCTGCTGCCGCACTATGACCGCCGCAACCGAAATGCCCCAGATTCTGGTGATCGATGACGAAATGGGCCCGCGCGAAAGCTTGCGCATGCTCTTGAAACCGAACTACCGGGTCCACACTGCGGACTGCGTCGAAGCGGGCATCAAATTACTTAAAGAGAAGAATCCAGATACTATTGTGATGGACATTCGCATGCCCGGAGTCAGTGGCATCGAGGGCTTGCGCCAAATTCGGGAAATCGACCCCCATCTGTCTGTGATCATGCTGACCGGTTTTGGGGCGCTCGATACCGCCAAGGAAGCCCTTCGACTGGGCGCGAATGATTACATCAGCAAGCCTTTTGACGCCCATGAGATGCAGCAGGTCATCGACCGCAACGTCGAACGCACACGCGCGCATCGAACAAGCGAACACGCTGCGACCGAGATCAAGGAACTAAATAATCGCCTTCTGCAACAACTTGCTCAGAAAGAGCGGTTGGCGTCGTTAGGTCAGGCTTCCGCTGAGTTCGTTCACGATCTCGGAAACCCTCTTACTATTGTCTGGGGCTACGTTCAGTTGTTGGCCAAGCGGCTGGAAAAATCGGAGAATAACAATCAACAGGACGCGAGTTCGGCCAAGGAACTCAATATCATCGAGCAAAACGTTCGGTTGTGTCGAGAACTACTGACCATGTGGCAGAGCTACGGAAATGTCGAAGCTTCACCTCCTAAGCCGATTTCCGTTTCTGGCATTATTCGGGAAGTGCTGAAAGGAATTGAGCCGATGGCCATCGAGAACGGCGTCGAACTTAAGTCGGACATTTGTGAAGATGCGTGCACCCTCTTGGGAGACGCATTGCAAATTAGCCGCGCAATTCAAAACGTCGTTGTTAATGCCGTTCAAGCGTCGATCGAGAAGAAGGGGACGGTTACTGTTTCTTGCGCTCAAAAAGATTTTTATGTTGATCTTCGCGTGGAGGATACAGGGGCCGGCATTCATCCCGCTCAGTTAAATCGGATCTTCGATCCGTATTTCACAACCAAGCAAGCCAAGAGCGGAACTGGTCTCGGTCTCTACATCACAAAAAAAGTTGTCGAAGACCATAGTGGTTCGATCAAAGTCGAAAGTACCTCAGGCGTCGGAACGGTTTTTACGATCCGCCTGCCGCTTCAGAACGCCAGTTAATCTAGATTAGGGTTCGAACATTTAACCTTTCGCAGCCCTTTTGCTGCGCGGTTTAACTTGTAAGCTTTCCTGCGTTTGGTTTTCCTGAAGCGTGCCTTATAGGGTCGCGCCGATTTTTCTCATTCGCATGGCGGGTTTTCCGTTCGACGTTGTTGAACACCTCGCCACTCCCAAAACCAGCGCAGCTGCCCGAGAGTTTATCGTTTGTCAGCAGGGTTTTGATGGATGCGCGCATGAGGTCGATCGTTTCCTTGAATCTTACGGACGGGATCTGTCCAAAGAATTATTTCGTGCCTGGAAGAGAACGATTCGGCACGGTATGGCCGCTCCACTGGAGCCGGCACTCGATGTCTTTGAACGATGCCGCGAGTTCAGCCGCAAACTTCACGAAGCAGACGTGCGACTTACCCAGTGCATCCAACAGGAACTCAATAGAGCTCGTGCGGCACTTATCCGATCGGCTGGAGAAATCTTGCCCGCCTACCTCGTTTTTGCGGAAGCCGGTATGCGTGATCGTTTGAGCAGGGAATTGTCCTCGGGCTATCAGCAGCCCCGGAACAAGCAGGCCCGCGCTCACGAGCGGCATCTTCTTCTATATCTACAGCGTGTCTGCGCGAAGAACGATTCGTTAAGCGCCTTCGGACCGGAAGGCTGGGGGAAGGCGGGAACGCTTAAATTTGGTATTTGCCTCGCGCCGAAACCCGGAATTTCGAAGCGCGAAGCTTTCCTCGAACGGTGGACCGCGCACACCGCCGCCGCCGCCATCAATGTTGACCCCGAAATAAAATCGAAAATCGAAGTTCCGGCGCTCGAACCGTACGCTTTCGAAGTTCTTTGTGACGATGTTGCAAAATGGTCATCCGTTTCCGCGCGCGACAGATGGTTGTCGATTCTGAAACCGATCGCTGAGTTGCCAGAGAAGTTTGCAGCGGCTGGATCGGTGACTGTCCGGGCGGGGATCATGGATGAAGCAAAGGCGCGACTGGCCGAGCTCGGAGCTTCACGTGAATCGACTCGATTTCTTTACGCCGCTACTAATCCAATCGGGGAGGAGTGCGTGCGGGAATGTAATTTTGAGATCAGCCAGGACTTGATCAACGAAGTCGCGGTTGAAGCCGCACCTTGGATCGATCTTTGGCGTGACAATTATGCATTCGTAGCTCACCGCATTGCCGCGACTTTGAGGGGAATCTTGGAACAGATGACGGGAAACACAGCGACATTGCCCTCCTTCTTGTCCGCATGTGAAGACGCCAGACTCCCCCTCACCGGCGCAGGGATGGTCGCTCTGAGCCACACGGCCTTCCGAGAAATCAAAGCTCTGTTTCGGCAGCGTATGGAGGGGCACACGGAAGAGGAAGAATACGAGCTTACGACGGAAGATTGCAGACTCGTCAGGCAAAATTTCAATTATCCGAAGTTTGACGAATACACCTATCCGTCAGCCGACATCCAACTTGCGGCTAGCTCAGTCGAATCGATTTTGCGCGGCGATTATCAATGGATCTTGGCCGAGCTTCATCCGCCGGTTGCTTTGTTACATCACGGCTTTTACTGGGGCTGCCCAGATAAAGGTGTTTTGTCCAAAGCGCTTGCCAGCACGGTGTTTGGCAAACCGAATTTTCATTACGGATTTTTTGCCGCTGATTTTACCGCGACAACCGCTGTTCGTTTTTTTGATGCGTTGCCGAATCTGACTTGGTTCGTTGCTCCGCAGCGCGCAAATCCGGCGTGGCAAAGCGTGCGTCCCGCCGACGCCGAAGTGTATGTCGATCCAAACGGCGACGTTTGTTTGCGCAGAACAACCGATCATGAGCATCTTGGTTCGTTTGCTCGGAATTGGATCATTCCACTCGGATTTCACCCGTTCTCTTTCTCCTGTAGCAAGCACACGCCCCGGCTGCGTTGTGGGAAAGTCATCGTGCAACGCCAAATGTGGACAATCGCACTCGATGAGATCGGCAAAGGGGATTTCACAGGTGTTTCGCGAGATCTGGTTCTTGCGGTGGAACGCTTGCGCATCGCCAGAAATCTCCCGCGCTTCGTTTACATCCGTCCAACCGAAGAAGCCCTCCGCCGAAGCGGCGCGGAGGGTCGGGACAAAGACACAAAGCCGGTCTTCATTGACCTCGAAAGCTATTTGTTTCTGGAGATTTTGTATCGTTGGCTCGTAAAAGCAGGTGAGATCGAGGTGACCGAAATGTTGCCGAACCCCGAACATTTATTTTGGAAGGAAGCTGATGGTCGTCGCACTTTTGAACTGCGCACCTTAATCGTCCCGCATTCATGAAAATCATTGCCATCGCTAATCAAAAAGGGGGAGTGGGTAAAACGACGACGGCGGTGAACCTCGGCGCCGCTCTGGCCGAAAAGAAGATGCGTGTCTTGCTGGTCGATCTCGACCCGCAAGCGAACGCGACTAGTGCTCTGGGTATGCAGGAAATTGAAGGCGGAAGTATTTACGACCCATTACTGGGTGGAACCGCAATTACCGACAAAGTCTTGCCGACACGCATTGATAATCTGTTCATTATCCCGGCGGATCTCGATCTGGCCGGCGCAGAAGTCGAAATCGCGCGCATGCCGGACCATCTTACTCGGCTGGCAAACACATTGTCGGTATTTCATTCGGATGACACATTTGATCTCCTGCTCCTCGATTGTCCTCCGTCGTTAGGCATTCTCATGACCAATGCACTTGCTGCGGCCGACGAAATTCTAACGCCGATTCAATGCGAATATTTCGCGCTCGAAGGCTTGGTGAAGATCGTGCGAGTGGTCGAACAGGTCCGTGATTCCGGAGCAAACGATAAAGTGCAGATTAGCGGCATCGTCATGACGATGTTCGACAGCCGGACAAATTTAAGCGAGCAGGTCGTGAGCGAAGTCCGCCAACATTTCGGTGAGCGCGTTTATAAAACGGTTATCCCGCGAACAGTCCGTTTGAGTGAGGCGCCAAGCTTCGGCAAATCGATCCTCGAATACGATTCAAGCGGCGTCGGCGCGAACGCTTATCGTTCGCTCGCGCGTGAATTTGTTAGGCGGCACGGTCTAATGCCTGCCGTGCGCGATTGATTCTGAGGACCTGTTAGGGGCTGGCACCAGCTCGAGCAGCGCCTTCGGCAGCCTCCACCGCGTCCATGTCGGCGGGCAGATATTTCGTGCCGATCAACCAAAGCAGGCCTGCGACCAACATTACGGCGGAGATCGCCAAAAACGCGGTGTTCATATTGCTATGACCCGCCAAGAGTCCGAGCAGGGGCGGCGCGACCGCATCGCCGAGCCCATGTATTACAAAAAGGTTCAGGGCAAATGCCATTGCCCGGACGGAGGGCGCCGAGATGTTTGCTGTCGCTGCGTTGGCCGGGCCGGTGTTGAAGTAAATAAAGAACACAGCACAGAATAAGAAAATCCAAGCATAGGGAAAGGGCGCAAAAAGCATTGCTGCCAAAAAAGGAAAACCGAGCAGCATTCCGACACCAGAAACAAACAGGTCCGATCCTCGAAGTCGCGGTCGAAGGCGGTCCGCGAGCAGTCCCCCTGTCAGCGTTGAGATCAAGCCAGCGCAGGCAACAATTCCGCCGAACACTGCTATTGCCGAGGCTGGCTGTTGCCGAAATTGCAAATAGGCCGGCATCCAGTAGGCGAGTCCGCCTGCCGCAAAAGCTAAGGCGGTCTGCGCCGCGGTATTGAAGCGATAGGATGGCCTTTTTAGCAAAACCTTCACGGTCTGAAGATACTTGGACAGCGACGCTCTTTCGCGGTTTCCAGTAGAAGTTTCAGTGCGCGGTTCTTTGCGGAAGAAGCAGAGTAAACCGAGGAGCAAACCGGGCCCGCTCACAATACAGAAAGCCGCGCGCCAACCCATGTGAACATTTATCAGCCCGCCAAGAATGTAACCGAATGCGGCGCCCGTTGGAACAGCCGCAAAGAAAATCGCCAGCATCGTGCTGCGCGACTTCATTGGAAACAGATCCGAGATAATTGGCGGGGCAGCCGGACCATAGGCGCCTTCGCCAATGCCAACTAAGATTCGGGCGATGAATAGCGCTGCAAAGGTGGTGGCTAACCCTGACGCAACAGTTGCAATGCTCCAAATAATTGCCGCAACTCCGATAATGCCCCAACGCGGATATCGATCCGCCAGCCAGCCCAACCCTGGCGCCGAGAGCATATAACTAACGACAAACGCCGTACTCAGGGTTCCGCTCCACCACATGGCATTCGCAGCATTCGGCGCAAAAAACGTCCCTCGCACCGAAGGCTCGACTGCTGCGAGGATGTAGCGGTCGATAAAGTTGAAAAGATTGAGGGCAACCAAGAGCCCAAGCGAGATACGTGCGGGGTTTCTGGAGGGGGTGTGCATGAGAGTTCGACCGCAGATACACTGGAGGCCACGAATTGCAAACAACAGTCCAAGCCGTGTAGGGTTAGGCAGCGCGAGATATTAATAGCGACGTTTCTAAGATCACGATTTCGCAATTAAGAACAAATTGCGCGCGCCATGCGATTCAGAAATGTAAGATGCCAGCTAAGAGCGAGGAATACGCACGACCGGCTAAGCCGCCTGATTCATCCAGTCTGTCGACCATTCGTGAAGCGGCCGAGCGCTGCACCGCTTGTCATCTATATATGAACGCTACTCAAACCGTTTTTGGTGAGGGCCCGAAGAACGCGCGCATCATGCTCATCGGGGAACAGCCGGG